>CAUJJC010000248.1 GCA_963204975.1 Verrucomicrobiota bacterium
CCAATCGCGCTGGGGTGTAGTCCAGGCGCGGGAGACGAGCATGGTCTGCAAGGCGCGGTCCACGCGTTGATCGAAGGGCACGAGCGGATCGCCAAGCGCGGCGGTGCGGATGTAGCCGATGATGCGGGCGGCGATCTCTTGGTTGGTGGTCTGCTTGTAGGCGGTGGCGAGGTTGGTCTCGGAGAAGCCTGCCTTGTCGAGTTCGTATTGCAGCTCGCGCAATTGCTGGCGCGTCAGTTCGCGTGGTCGGGTGACGACGGTGAGCAGCGCAGGGATGGCGTTGGACTTGGACTCGATGAACTTTTTGAACTGGGCGATGTAGTCCTCGGGCTTGGTGGCACTGGTGCCGTAGCCGCGTGTGACTTCCTGGAGCTTGTCCTCATGGTCGGAGATGAAGACGGGCTGCGCGGGGCCGTTGCCTTTGCGGTCGAGTATTTCGCCGAGATCGGGGTGCTGAGTGAACCAGGCAGCGATGTCCTCAGGCTTCATGGCCTTGAGTTTTTCGATGAAGGCATCGGGTGACATGCCGGCATTGGCCTCGAAGTCGCGCATGGCGATGTCGCCCAGGTGGCGTTTCTTGCGGCGGAGCTTGCTGATGAGCTGATCGCGCACGAGCTGGCGCGCGGTGTCGTCTTTGACCTGGATCAATTCTTGGACGAGCTGCGTGAAGCTGATGGTGGGATCAACGACGACGGGCTTCATCGCGGTCATCTTGTCGAGGGCTTCAAACAGCCGCACGGCATCGAAGACGCGGAAGGCTTCCTTCTCGATGCCATCGCAGAGGCGGGTGGCGCGTCCGAGCATCTGATCGAAAAGGATGCGACTGTTCACCCGGCGGAGGAAGACGATGTTGCAAATCTCTGGCACGTCCACGCCAGTGGTGAGCAAGTCCACGGTGACGGCGACATTGGGCATGTGCTCGTTCTTGTAACGGCGGATGAGCTGGAGGGGCTTGTCAGCCGTGCCCGTGATCTTCATCACAGCATCGTCCTCCACGCTGCCGTAGGCGTCCTTGAACGCCTTTTTCATGAGGCGCACCACCATATCGGCGTGGATGTCGTTGACGCAGAAGATGAGCGTCTTCTGCTTCGAGGCGGGATCGAGTTCGGTGGCGAGATAGGTGCAGACTTCGCGATTGAAGGGCTCGGTGATAACCTTGCGATTGAACTCCTCCACATCGAACTTCAGCTCGTCGGGCGCTTTGAAGAGTTCGATCTGGCCGGTGCTGTTGCGGAGCACCTGCACGTCCTCGCCCTTTTTCCATTTGATGCCTTCGGAGGAGAGCTGGGTCTTGATGATGTAGGGCGGCTCGTAGTCCACGAGGTAGCCGTCGATCACGGCCTCGCGGTAGCTGTAGGTGTAGATGGGACTGCCAAAGATCTCCGTGGTGTGCAGCGCGGGCGTAGCGGTGAGGCCGATCTTCACAGCGGCGAAGTAATCGAGCACGCGGCGATAGGTGGAGACGTAGTCGTCGAAGCTGCGAAAGCTCAGCTCGGTCTCGGATAGCTCGCGATCCAGCGTGTAGCCGCGATGGCACTCGTCCACGATGATGCAGTCGTATTGCCCGACGGAAGGCGGCGGCGCGTCGTCGGACGGATAGATGAGCCGCTGGACCATGCCTTGCACGGTGGCGATGTGGACGGCGGTGTCGGAGTCGGGCTGCTGCTCGTCGAGTTCTTTGATATTGAAGGTATCGGTGAACGTCTGCAAGTTCAGCATACGCGTGTCCTTGAAGGCGTTCGCTGCCTGCTCGCCTAGAGCGCTGCGATCCACGAGGAAGAGAAGGCGGCGGAAGCGCTTGGTTTTGAGCAGGCGATAGATGAGCGCGATGCAGGTCTTCGTCTTGCCCGTGCCGGTGGCCATGGCGAGGAGGATGGCCTGCTGGCCCTTCTCAATCGCAGACTCGGTCTTCAAGATGGCCTGCTGCTGGTAGTCGCGAATCGGGAAGCCGTAGTCGAAGGCTTCGGTGGCGAGCTGCTGATGCGCGGCGGCGATGTCGCGCTTCATCAAGGCGATCAGATCCTCCGGCGTGAACCAACCCTGGAGCGCGGTGGTGTGGTTGTCCGGGCTGCGCAGATCGCAGAACCAAGTGCCGCTCTTCTCCAGCAACTGACGCAGGTAGGGACGACCGTTCGTGGAGAAGACGAACGGCAGGCGGAACTCGTTCTCACTGCCCCAGTTCTGCTCGTGCATGAGGACCTCATCCGAGGGCATGAAGCCTCGGCTGTAGCGCTTCGCCTGCTGGAGCGATGCGGAGACGTTGATGTTCTGGCGCTTCGCCTCAACGGCGGCGAAAGGCGTGAGGCCGATGAAGAGCACGTAGTCGGCGGGGCCGGTCGCGGTAGGCCATTCGGCGATGGCTTTGTTCTTGCCCTTTTCGGGGCGTGCGCCTTTGGCGAAGCGCAGATGCTCAGAGTCTGCGATCCAGCCTGCATCGCGAAGCTGCTGGTCAATGAGCTGGCGGGTCTGTGCTTCGTCGAGAACGAGCTGCGTGGCAGCAGAGGTCGATGCCTGGACCAGCGTGTTGATGACGGCGGGCTTTGCTGCTGCGGCGGCGGCTTGTTGCTTGGCGAGTCGTTTCTGAAGCTCAATCTTTTCGGCTTCCACCTCAGCGGCCATCTGCTCCCAGAATGTCTGCTCATCTTTCGCCGCACGCAGCTCGGCCTGCATGGCTTCGAGCTGCTGCGACTTCTCGTGATGCGAGGCTTGATGTTCCGCCAGCGCTTTGGACAACGAGGCGAGTTCAGCACGAAGTTCCTCGGAATCATCCTTCGGAGGCTGCGGTGGGATGAATGGCCCTGATTTGAACTTGGGCTCCTTAAACGCGCGATGAAACCACACGCCGATCTGCCAGGCATAGCGCAGGGAGGCGAGTGCCGTGCGGTGATCGCCCTTCAGTGCATGATTGGCGTCATTGCCCGCGATCCGCACCTGGGTGAAGAGTTGATACATCTCATAAGGCAGGATGCCGTGCTCACGAAGTCGCTGAAGCAAGTGGTGCTGACCTTCCTCCTTTCGAGGTTCGATGCCCACGCTGGCCGCGAGCATCATCGCCAATGTTTCGGCCAACTGCCGGAGTTTCAGCAAGCACGTATTCGGATCGTCGGCGAAGTAACGCTCCGCGAGCATCCCCAAGCGCAACAACTGCTCATCGTGCTGGCGCAGATGGGCGAAATTGCTGATCAGGTAGGGCGGAGTGGCCATGAAGGAGACGCATGAAGGCCCACCACGAATGATCTGCGAGCCTTCACCCGACTTTTGCGTAGAGCCTTTGCTATGCAAGCAAAGGTCTGACCGATGCACATCTGAGCTGTGGCGGTTTGATGCTACGACAAGCGCTTGCGGATGGCCCAGCACTCGGGGCTTTTGCCTTGGCGATTGGCGGGGCATAGATGACGGACTTCGTGGGTATTGGAAGGCAGCGAAGAGGCCCATGTGGCCACGGCTTGGGATTCCGCATCGCCGCCGAGATGCCCAGGATAGGCCACGACGGTGAGCAGTCCGCCAGGGCGCAGCCATTCGAGCGCTACCTGCACAGCAGCAAGGGTGGTGTCGGTCTTGGTAATGCAGGTTTTGTCGTGCCCAGGAAGCCAGCCGAGATTGAACACGACCGCAGCAAGCCTGCCTTTCGCCTCGGCAGGAAGTCGCAAGCCAAGGTGGTGATGGCTGTCGTGGATCAAGGTGCAGACGGCGAGGGCGTCGGCAGCGATAAGTCGCGCGCGAGTGCTCGTGATCGCTTCAGCCTGGAGATCAAAGGCGAAAACTCGCCCGCCCGGCATCACGAGGTGGGCCAGAAACAGCGTGTCGTGACCATTCCCTGCGGTGGCATCAATCACCCAATCGCCAGAGTTCACTCGGGATTGAAGCAACGAGTGGGCAAAATCGACGGAGGTGGGCAGAGCATGGGGGTCGGATGGAGCCATCGCCCAAGGTGTCTAGCCCTTCCTGCCAAGCAATGTTTTTGGCATCTGACGCAGGTTTTGTCAGATCCTTTTTATTTTACACTTACTTTTTGTCATATTTTTGAGGCCAAACCACGCGCAATCACCAAATAATCTCACACTCACCACGCCCAATCCTTCAATTCAAAGGCTTTACCAGTTATTTAACATATCTTAATAATATGAATCTATGAATTAAGAAAAATGCTCTTTTTAACTTTACACCGGACATGTGTCAGAATAAAAGAGCACATGATGACAACGACTCACTCAAACAAAGGCATCCCCAAGTCCGTGGGCAGCACGCTGTCCGAATTGCTTGCCGCCCGGAATTTGAATCAGACCGAGGCAGCGACGAAGCTCAGCCTGACGAGGCCCTACCTGAATGGCATCATCAATGGGAAGTATCCCTTGAGCACGGATCTGAAGACAAAGCTGAAGTCCCTGCTCAATGTGGAGCCCGATTTCTGGACAAGCATTCAGACAGCCCACGATCTCTGGAAGAGCAGCCCCGAGGGTAAACGCCAACTACTGGAACAGGGACGGGAGGAACTCTACAACGCCCTCGATCTCCGAGGGGCGCATGTGCTGGTGGCCCACGAGATTGAAGAGGTCATCCATGGCGGCGCGATTGAGATCGAGGGGCTCGATCTCAAGCAGGAAGGCCACCGCGAGCGTCTTCTTCAGACGAGCCTGCTGCTCACCTTCGGCTCCATCGCCACCGTTCATGCCATCGGCTCAGAATCAGGCACCGATCACGATCTGAACCGCGGCCTCCTGCTGAAGCGCGGCCAGATGATTGAATTTCACACCCAGGAAGACATCAAGCTGCATGGACGCGTGCGCGCAGTGGTCAATGGCCTCGCCGATCCCTTCGCCACGAGCTTTGTGCAGCTCTTCTGCCATCGGCTCCGCGAGCCCGGCTCCGTCGGGCAAATCACCTTTGGCCTGATCAACCTCGGGCCCATCGACCTCCCGATCCGCGCCGGCGACCCGTGCCTGTCGGTATCCTTCGAATACCTAGCCCAAGAGTCACAACTCCACGCCTGATTTTCCCTCACTAATCTTCACCACCACCCACCCTTCATACCTCATGAACCCGGCCTCCCTTCGCAATACCGCCCCCCTGAGTCAAACTGCTGGCTCAGACCTGTCAGATTTGGTCTTCAAAGCTGCGAAAGCTAGCTTCAATCATCTTTCTTGCGATGTGCCCGCCGCCATCGCCTCCCTCGTGGGACATGTCCGCTGGGAAGAAATGCTAAGCGTCTCAGGACGTCTGGCCATGCAATTCCGGCGCTTGGGCATGTCGTGCCTGGGCTCCCCTTCGGATGCACGAGGCTCGGGCTTTGTGGTGGATGATCCAGCAGCCCTGACACCGATGGCGGCCGCTCACGCGTGGGTGCTAGGCCTGGCCCAGCGGGCGGCGTTTGAGATTCGTCAGATGGAATTGTTGGAGGACACGCGCGCATTTCCTCAGATGCAGGTAACAGAGGTCACGACAGTGGCACTGCTGGCAGGCACAACGAATCCAAGAGGGGCTCGTGACCGGCTGGTGGTGGCCCTGGGGCGAGTGGCCGCAGCTTTGGCAAAGGAATGCCAGGGAGCTGGTTGGCAGGCACAATTTGTATGGGGCAAGCCTTCTTCCATGGTTTCCCCAATCAATGGCCAGCAAGCAGTTCCCTTCACCGCATGCCGCGTGCGTGCCATCGGCGTCAGCGCGGATGAACTGACAGCCATGCTGACCAAGGTGATTCGTTCCGCTGGTGAAACAGAGGGGGAAGGCACGGGTGAGGTCCTCATGTTGAGCAATATCTGGCTATCTTCCTAGCGAATGGCTTATTGAGTCGTATTGACTCAAATTGCTATCCAAACTTGGCGCGTCATTGAGCTACTATGGCTCTAAATGGCGCGCCTTTTTCTTGTTGTTAGCACCCTGGAAGGCTTGATTTACAAGGCTTGGGGCCTGGCAACGCCGTTCTGGCATGAGGTGTGCAGAGGGTGTGGGCACGTTGCATTCACAACGCTAACACAGTCCAAACTCACTAACACAAACCTACCATGAAACTCACACGCCCCAAACCCGCCAACCTTGCCCGTGTCGCCGACTTCGATGAATGGCTTCGCCATCCCTTTGCAGGATTTCCTGCCTTCACCAGCCTGTTTGATGTGGGCAATTTCGTCGGCACTAACGTCCCGGCTCGCCTCGCCACCGATGTGTATGAGGACGCCGACAACTTTTACGCCCGATTCGAAATCCCCGGCGTGAAGAAAGAGGATGTAAAGCTCGAACTACGCGACCGCATGCTCACCGTGACGGCTGAGAAACGCGAGAAGTCCGGCAACGACGAGCAATCCTACAGCCTGAGCCGCTCAGTCTCGGTGCCCGACAGCGTCGCAGAAGATCGCATCTCGGCCAAGCTCGAGAATGGCCTCCTGACAGTGACCCTGCCCAAGCAAGAGCATCGCAAACCGCGCACCATTGAAGTGAACTAAACTAACAAACTCAACCCTGAACCCTCAGACACCTGCCATGACTACCTGCTGCACCCCGTCCACCACCGTCCCATCAACCGCTGCCGCCAATGAGCAAGCGTTGCGCAAGCCCCGCTACTCCACCAGCGGCACGGATCAGGCCTACACGATCAAAGTCGAACTGCCAGGCGTCCCCAAAGATGCCGTGACCATCGGGTTTGATCAAAACGTGCTCACCATTCAAGCTGCCCGGCGTGAAACTGCGCCCGGGTCTTGGAAACCACTTCATCGTGAACTCAATGATCTCGGCTATGCCCTCCGACTTCGGCTCAATGCAGCTATCGACGAGGACAAGCTGAATGCTCAGTTCAGCGATGGCGTGCTTATCGTGACGCTACCGATCCGAGAGGCTGCCAAGCCGCGACAGATTGCGGTGAACTGAAGACTTGGACTCGCATCCAGAGCCCGCAGTCGAAAGGCTGCGGGCTTTGTATTTTCACGCATCAAGCTCTCCGCAAATCAGGCTGACCAGCGCCCATAAATGCCGCAGGGAAGCACCTTGCCATCGGCCTGAATTGGGAGACCGACCTCACCCGTGATGACAGTCCCGCCATGATCATGCATGAGTTCAGACAACAAATTGGCCAGCACCGAGGGCGAAAGACCGGTGGTGTAAGCATTGATCAAAAAGAACAGCGGGCTCTCGCTCAACACATCGCGGCACTCCTTCAGCAGGGGCCAAAGATGCGTTTCCAGCTTCCAGAGTTCGCCGCTGGCACCGCGCCCGTAGCTCGGAGGATCCATGATCAGCGCATCGTAACGTCGGCCCCGCTTCACTTCGCGACGGACGAACTTCACGCAATCGTCAACGATGTAACGAATGCTGTCGCGACGGAGCCCTGACACTTCAGCATTTACCCCGCACCAATCGACCATGCCTTTCGCCGCATCCACATGGCAAACCTGGGCACCCGCAGCGGCAGCGGCAACACTGGCGGCTCCTGTGTAGCCGAACAAATTAAGGACACTAACTTCCCGGCCCTGTTCGCGTGCCTCCGAAATCTTTGCGCTGCACCAGTCCCAGTTCACGGCTTGCTCAGGAAACAGCCCTGTGTGCTTGAAACTCGTGGGGCGAATCTGGAAGACGAGCTTCTTGTAGCGGACAGTCCATGACTCCGGCAGCGTGCGACGAAATTCCCAGCGCCCACCGCCTTTCTCGCTGCGGTGATAAAAGGCATCCCATCCAGACCAAACCTTTCCATTGCGCCGTGGCCAGATGATTTGCGGGTCGGGTCGCACCAGAGTGAACTCCCCCCAGCGCTCGCACTTCATGCCATCGCCCGCGTCCAGTAGTTGATAGTCCTGCCAGTCATTCGCCAGCAGCAGAGAGGGAGAGGGCAGGATGTCGGGCATGAAATTAAGGCCAGTGTTTGCGCGAAGAATACCGCCACTTCAAGTGTGGACACTCGAGACATGCCACAATCGCGAGGCAGCACCGGCCCTTCGTCCAATCGCTTTCACGCTTCCCCCCGCCTCAAAACGAGACTTGAGCCGTCTCCCATCCAGTAAACAAAAAAGCCTGCGGGCGATAACCCGCAGGCTGGAATCTCAAAACGATCCCTGATTAGCGCTGATCGTAGTCGTATTGATTGACGACCTTGAACTGAGCTGGAGTAGGTGTTGGCTTTGGCTTCACAACAACAGGGACTGGCTTGGTCTCCACCACATAAGTGGTAGTTCTGCAATTGGAGAGCGAGACAACTGCCAGCAGAGCAAGAGCGGGAACGAAGTATTGTTTCATAGGTGTGTCGGAATGATTGTTTGTTTGATATTAAATGTTGAGCAGGGAACCAAAACTACTCACTGGTGGCAGCACGGAAACTGGAAGGACCAGTCGTGTCTGGAATCTTATAAGCGTGGCCAGGAAGAGTGGATGATGGCTTGCTAACATGGACGTTAGGTCTCGGCAATATCACCGTTCTATAGGTGCAACTGGAAAAAACCGACGATGCGAGAACGAGGAGTATAAGGTGTAAGCGATTCATGGTTTAGCCTTGGATTTGAGGTTGATGAATGAGTGCCTTCGTCATGCCCTGAGAGCAATCTGAAGGCACCCGTTGCCAAACTTATCGTGCAGCGTCAACTGCGTCCTTGCCGGCATTGCCAGTATTATTGTCGATGCGCTCGGAGGGGCCTGGAGCGCGGACATTATCTTGATAATCAGGCACATTAGGCGTGCCGCGACGGCCTGCCACTGCTGCCCATCCGCAACGATCTGTAGCACGAGCGAAGTGAATGACGACATTGACGACGCCATTGTAATCGGAGCGCCAACGGACACCAGCGAGACCATTGGTTACCGGGCGGGTGTCTTTGACGATCGTGTTGCCGTTTTCAGATTCGATGTAGAGATTCACGTCACGGGCATACTTGTCGCCAGCAAGGATGAAGACGTAATCAAGGCCGCGATTGACGGGGATTTCGAATTCGAGCGTGACGCCGTGGCCGGCCTTACCTTCCTTCGAAGGAGCCATGTAGTAGCCCATGCCGGCATACTTTTCGGCCATTTCGAAGGCCTTGTCGGCGGCTTCAGGGATGTCAGCCTTGACGGAAGTAGCCGAGATGGCGAGCAGACCGGCGACAGCGCCGAGGGTGCCAAGCAGGTTACGGGAGATGGTCTTGAGTTTCATGATTTGAGTGAGTCGGGTGTTGAGTTGTTTGATAGCAGGTTCGCTTTGGCAATCGTGCCAGAGCAGCGCCTTCAACATGGATATAGGGAAGTCAGGAAATGTTGTGACCAAGATTTTGAATTTTCTTTTTCACCGGTCGTTTTCCCCTCATCCACCAACATCATTTCACGGGTGCAATGCGGAGAACGAACTTGGAGAACTCCTCGTGGAGCCACTTCACATTGGCCTGCGGCACAGGCTCATCCATCGCCACATCAACTCGTTTGAGGATCTCAGGAAGAGCCTTCCGAATGTCCTTCACCAGGGGGTCATTTTCATACTTTGCATCCAAACCGTCCAGTGTCTCGATGATCAACGTCACCAACCGCTGCTCGCGCAAGATGTTGCTGACGTAGTCATTGTAGTGCGCATCCACCACGCTGGTCACACAACGCCCGCCCTGTAGCCATCCGCCGACCACGACGAGCATCGCCAGATCTCGCTGCGCTTTGTCAGTGCTGGCTTCAAGGTAATTGGTGACATCGCGTTGCAAGCGCCCCAGCGCCAGGAAGGCACCAAACCATTGTCTCTTGTTGGCGTAGGATTTGACGGTGTTAGCCATTCCCAACTCGTTCTCGCTGGCACCCAGTTTTTTGGCCAGCAGATTGATCTGTTCTGCCGCCGTGTTGAGCGCCTCTACATTGCGCGCCTTCAGGGCGAGCACGGCATCCGATGCTTTGATTCCTAGCGCGAGTGCATTGCAAGTGGAGTCTTTGCCTTCGCCTGAGATGCTGGCCAGACGTCCATCACGACGGAAGTCCTGGTAGAGCTTTTCATAGTCCCCTGTCCACTCGTCTTCGGTCCGGCGTTTGAGCTTGGCATTGAGCGCGGACTCGATCGAAAGCAGCTTGTCGATGACGCTGATCTGCGGGATACCGGGGACTTTTTGACGACCGCTTTTATCCACCGGCTTTGAGTCGTCACCGGCGGCGGGCTGATCAATTTTCTGTCGCTTGGATGGTGCCTTTGATTGAGCCTGGAGGGCAGGAGCCATGAAGGCAAAGAGCATGCTCAGAGTTAGGATCTTGGTTCTCATAGAATAGGGATTGGGGGTCAAAGAAGAACAGGGAACGTGAATGTCTGACTAACGGGAAGGACGGCTCGCCTTGAGCACAGAAAACAGAGATATGAATGCAATCACTGCCATCCCGCAAATGCACAAATAAGCTCCGTTGCCATACTTCATCTGCTCCAGCAGCTTTCTCACGCCTTCATCCATCTGTCCGTTACCGAGATCGGCGATCTCCATCACCTGAGCCATGGTGTTGCGATAAATGGACACGAGCAAGCCGATGACAGTCCCCACTCCTAGAATAGCGAGCAGACTGCCTCGGCGAATCCATGAATGACTCTTCACTGCAAGCAAGATGGAGGCAGTCATAAGCACGCCGACAAGCAGCCAGCCGGTCCATTCACCGCCAGGAGCGTGCTCGCCAAACATGATCGTGCCGACGACGGGCACCTCAACCAAGGGACTCTGAAGTCCGGCAGCCACAAGGCCACTGCCAGTCAACCCAGCCAGAGGCAAAATCACGCGCTGTCCTTTCATGGGTCAACCTCTGAACTTTCGAAACGCGAAGAATCCTGCACCCAGCCCAAGCAGTGCCAAGGCCACCACTTTCGTCGTGCCGGAGGATGCTGAAGGACTCTCGGGAGGACTCGAAGTTTGAACCACAGGCGGCACTGGCTTTTGATTGGACGGTTCCTCGGCTGCTTTAGCCGCAGGAGCCTCCTCAGAAGGCGCAGCGACCGGGACGCTAGGGACGGTCTCTGGTGCCCCCTTGGGCAAAGGCGTCGCCTGTGCTGACGGCGGTGGCGGCGGGACGACAGGAGGCGTTGATTTGGGAAGTTCCTTCGGTGCTTCTTGGGGAGCCGCAGGTTTCACAGGCGCTTTGGGTGCCTCATCGACCTTTTTGACCGGACCCGTCATAATATCCTCCACGAAACCATCAAAAATGGAGTGTAGCTTCCTCACGTCCTCTCTCTTGACCGGATCGTTTAACCCAACATCGACGAGGCGACGAATCTCTGGAAGGGCTTTTAGAATTTTGCCCACCAGTTCATCGTTCAGGTAGGCTGGATCAACGCCCGCAAGGTTCTCCTGGAGCAGCGATACAAGCCTGGGCTCGCGCAACACATTGCTGGACCACTCGGTGTAGTGCTTATCGATTACATGCGTCACGACGCGTCCGCCTTGCAACCAGCCTCCTGTGGCCACGAGAATAGCCAGATCTCGCTTCCGTTTTTCAAGGCTGCTCTCGAGGTAATTTGTCACATCACGCTGCATTCGCCCGAGGGCAAGAAATGCGCTGAACCACTGCTTTTTGTTGGCGTAGTGACGAACTGTTCCTGCCATCGACAATTCACCGTCAGTGGCCCCGAGGTTGCGTGCCAGTAGGTCGATCTGCTCGGCACACACATTGAGAGACTCGAGATCCCGAGCCTTCAGTGCCAGGACCGCATCGGATGCCTTGACGCCGAGGGCGAGGGCAACATAGGCCTGCGTCTTGCCTTCGTCACGAATGGATGATGGATGACCATCTTTGCGAAATCTGCCATAGAGCTTCTGGTAATCGCTGGCCCACTCGGCTTCTGAATTCCGCTTTAATGAGCTGTTCAAAGCTGATTCCACAGCCAGCAGCTTATCGATCACGCTGATCTGAGGAAGGGAACGATCACGCTGGCGTTCTTTCCTGGGAGCCGCACGATCAACTGCACCATCGGCTGAGGAAGGGCCTTTCGCTCCCTGTCGTTGCGTCACGGACTGATCGACCAAATCTTGAGATTGAACCGATGGCGGCAGGCAGACGATTATCCAAAGGCATGTGGTGAGGCTTGTTCTCATGGGGAATTGGGGGAGCTAAGACATCATCGTCCTGTCTGGCGTCGGTAAAGGGAGAAGGCCGCGACAAGGTAGCAACTGGCGGCCCACCCGCCCAGCACAAGCGCACTACTGTGAGCGGGACTTAGATTGCCATATACTTCGCTCATCGTGACACTGACATCGGCCCGGTTCTCAACGGTATCTTTGTCACCATCACCGAGTGCCTGAGGTTCTTTGTGGCGCATCCCAAGAACATCACGAATGACCACGAGATTCTGCCAGGCTTTGTTGACCTGGGCTATTTGATCATACTGCACCTCATTGCCACCATCCCACTTCACACTTTCCTTGTCATCAGGTGGAGGATTCAGGAATGCCGGGATTTTCGTCTTGTTCGTCATCCGGGGCGCTTCCTGTCCATAGATCAGCGAGACATCCATGATGCGCTGAAGGTTGAAGCTGGGCAGCGTGCGACTGAAAGATAGCACTCCATTGCTCATCTCGGGGATAATGACCACGAAGGCTCCGAATAAAATCTGCGGAATCAGGATCAACGGGACCCACATCACGGCCTGCGTTGGCGTATTGACCAACGATGAAACTGCCAGACCCAGCGCCACGCCGACCAGGGCGGCCAGTATCAACGCTACCACGCGCAAACCCACCAGATAGCCCACGAACAGCTTCCACGATTTGGTCCCTTCCCACTGATCACGGGCGCTGTCTTTCATATTGAGGGTGGTGTCCAGCTTTTGAACTCCAAGCGAATGAATGACATTCTTCCGCAGACCGAAGAGCCAGGAAAGACGCTCAAGCCAGATGAACTCGGGGTCTGTCACACGCAAGCCTGAGCGATTGATTCGAATCGTAACCGGAGTGAGAGGATCGGGGGCGGCCTTGGTTTTCGTCGCGCCTGCCGAAGGCTGGTCCACAGGATCATCGAAATCCAAAACACCGGCATCGGCACCCTCGACCATCGGCTGTTTATCGAGTTCCTCAATCAGTCCCAAAGGATCACGCTCGCTACCACCATTGGCAGCACCCGCCACTGGTTCCGAGGCTGCCGACGATTCAGGTTCTTTGGCCACGCTACCAGGCTCATCCAGTCCGTCGTTACCTTTGGATAATAGGGACCACGGTTGATGATCGAAGAACGCCTCTCTAAAATCACGAGTTCCCTTGTCACAAAGATAGCCCCGGTGATCAGGTATCTCATACGGCATCAAGTTCACGTCTCGGTCTGGATTTCCCGAGACCTTTGAACGCTCCACAATCTCGTCCCCTTTTTCAGGGTGAAAGACATGGGTCAAAGTAGTCACCATGGCAAACAGCAGCAGGGCCTGAAACACTGTGATGAGCGTGAGAAAAACGAACTTGCTCAGGAGGTAAGTGTGAATGCCAAGGCCTGCGAGACGCTCACGCCGAAAAATGGCCAGCTCGCCCACGATCTGCTGAGCACCATTCGAGCAGCCGAACCACAATGTGGCGATCACGGACAAGAACAACTGCAAGACTGGATTGTCATCCACCCAAGCAATCATCCCACCGATCACAATCGCCTGCATAAGCAGGAAGAGATAGTTGAGCTTGGAACTGACCAGCAGCTTCCATTGGCGCGACAGCAACAAGGCCAGACCCGAAATCGAGCCCACGCCCTGCTGCTTCGATGTTTTGTTCTCAGCCTTGTTTACCGCTGCTACGGGAGGGATAAAATACGAGGACTGCCGGTATTCGGATTCCCACTCTTCGGCTTCGGCGTCTTGGTCTGCCGGGTCCAGTTTGAGGTTTTGTGCCCGCTGATAAACCAGACGAATCTTCTCAAGGAAGTAGGTATCGTCATGCTCAGCCTGGCGTTTCAAGACACCATCGCCGGAGGCTGACGCAGAGGCAGTGCCTGCCGAGCTAAGGAACGAATCCGTCGCACTGCCAAAACTGCTCCGCGCCGTGTCCGATGCGGTCACACGTCCTGAGCGAAGGAAAAAACGAGAACCATCGGAAGGCGATCCATGGAACAAAACACGTCCTCGCGAAATGTAAGCCATGCGCTGCATCAGATTCGCATTCTGAAGCACATGCGTGGTGCAGACGACTCCCATCTGCCGCCGCACCGCCAGCTCTGAGAGCACCCCCATCAGTGCCTGTTCAGTCTGTGGATCAAGTCCCGAGGTAGGCTCATCAAGGAAAAGATAGTTGGGATACGCCAGTAGCTCGGACGCAACGCTCACTCGCTTCTGCTGACCTCCAGACAACTGGGCGATTCGCTTGTCACGATGCTCCGTGAGTTCCAGCAATTCCATCGTCGCACGAATCACGTCATCGATTTGCGACCTCGGAGCCCGCAGCCGGATCTTGGCAGCGTAATACAACGCATCCTCAACGGTTAGTTCGCGATGGACGATGTCCGCCTGAGGCACATAGCCGATACCCGCCCTAGCTACATCCTTCGGCGACTGTAGCACAACTCCATTGGCCGTGACCTGTCCAGATGTAGCTGGAACAATGCCGCACAGGGCATTGAGCAACGTCGATTTCCCCTGCCCTGAGCCACCAATGATCCCGAGAAACTTACCCTTGTGAACATCAAGGCTCACGTCTTTGAGAATGCGTCTTCCACCTCCCACCACCACACTTAGCCCCGTGCCCTGCAACACTCCAGCCTGCCCCACATGGACTAACGAATCGCCATTGAACTTGAACGAGTAGTAGCCGCAGTTGGGAATCTGAATGCAGTCACCGAGGACTAATTTTTTCTCATCATAATCCGCGACGCCGTTGTGAAGCGTGCGCACTTCCGCTGATTTGGTGTTCAGATTGCGGATGAAGTAGTCCCGTCCTTTTTTGAAGATCTCAGCCTGCGACGTGGAGATTTTCGCCATGTCTTCGTCAAGGCACAAACGAGGAGTCGCAGTGCCATCGCGATTCACTTTTCCACGTCCAATGTGCAACCCGCGGCTGTCCAGTGGCACGTCAACGACGGGCCTGCCTTCAAAGTATGGAGCTGAGGGATGACGTTCGAAATGCAAGGCCACCCCCGCAGAACGGAGAACGGCTTCCCACATCAAAAGCGGCACCGTCTCACCGCGCTCGAAGGCTGTATTATCGATGATTAGTGGAGCATCCGAATTGTTTCGGAGATACCAGGTGGCATTTGCGACACTCCACGCAAAACGGAGGTGCTCGGGTTCCCATCCGGGCTGGTTGATCACCAGATCACAGGTGGGCGCAGAACCCACAATGAACTGAACACGCCCATCTTTTCCCCTCGCCCCGGCAGGCGCGTTGTCATTGTGATAGAGACTCGTTGTCGAGATCGTGTCGCCAGAACTCATGACGACGGCAGTGAGGAAACCTTCCATAATCGCTGGTCGATTTGATCCCTGACTTACCTGCCATCACCAAAATCAATTCGATAGGTCTTCCGATTGGGGTCCGAAGGACGGGTTCTAACCTCTCCATCCACAGGAAGCTCACCTGGAGGAGCTGGCACACGCCGATATTCTGATCCCGTAGGGGCTGTGACAGCACCCGACGGTGCATGAACGCTGTTAGCCTGGGCAGCCAGATTCTTGGTGGCAGAATCCAACTGGGCTTTCATTTCAGCAAGAGATGCTGCGTTCTGCGCCATCAACTTGGCGGCCACCCGCTCTGCCACCACATCTGCCATTTTTTCGGCTGC
>CAUJJC010000249.1 GCA_963204975.1 Verrucomicrobiota bacterium
GCACCTTCGAGCCGCTGGAGTTGCGCGATGGCGACCGTGTGGTGGAGTCTCCAGTGGACCTCGCGATGATCACGGAGCGCTACACGCAGCGGGCGCTCGACTTCATCCGCCGACAGCACGAGAAGCCGTTCTTTCTTTACCTCGCACACACCATGCCGCACATCGCGCAATACGCGGCGCCCGCGTTTGCTGGCAAGTCGAAGGGAGGTGTGTTTGGCGACTGCGTGGAGGAAATCGATGCAAGCACGGGGCGTATCCTGGACCTTCTCCAGGATCTCAACATCGACGAGCGCACGCTGGTCATCTTCACCTCCGACAACGGCGCGGGTGTGCGCGGCGCGAAAGCGAACCCCAACGAGCGTTTTCCAGGTCGCTCGGCCCATGGTAGCAATGGTGTGCTACGCGGCGGCAAAGGCTCGACCTTCGAAGGTGGCGTGCGCGTGCCATGCATCGCGTGGTGGCCCAAAACCATCACCGCAGGCCGTGAGGAAGCCACGCCGTGGTCGGCGCTCGATGTGCTGCCGACGATTGCCAACGTGGCTGGAGTTTTAGCTCCGGGATCAGAGGGTGCGACACAACTCGAAGCCACTTTGGATGGCCGCGACGTCACTCCGATATTCAAAGGTCAAGCCTCCGAGTCGCGCATGATTTTTCACTACTTCGGCGTGCAGCTCCAGGCAGTGCGTGAAGGCTCGTGGAAGCTCTTGTTACCAATTTCAGAGCCTCCCAAGATCCGTGTGCCGAGTTTATGGTTTGAACATCAAAGCGGTCTTTTCGAGCGTCAGCATCGTCTATGGCCTCAACCAACGCTTTACGACCTCTCGACCGATGTGAGCGAGAAAACCGATGTCGCGACCGAGCATGCCGAAGTCGTCGCGAAGCTCCTGCAAAGGGCGCGAGCATTCGATGAAGCCTTCCAAAAGCAAATCCCACCTGTGCAGTATCTTCCTGGCCCCAAGCCACCACGAGCTGGACAAGTCCGAAGCGCAGAGGACAACATCGACGAGTGGCTGAAGCTCACGCAGTGATGGGGTGAAGCCGCCCTGATCACTTCAGCGGAGCGTGCTCATCACCCAACCTTCACACTCTTCGCTATGACTGTGTCTGGTTTGTCTTTGCCCGCTTTGATCGTGTATTTGCCAGGGGCATAGACGCGGGGCGTAAAGCTCTCGGTCTGTGATCGCACGGTGTAGAGAATGTCGCCTGTGGCCTCTGCTATAACTTGGACGACAGGATTGTTCACCCCATCGAGCTTCACCACAGGCAGTTGCGCGTGAACTTTACGTCCATCATTGGCGTCTTGGGTGATGGTGATAGGCCAGCCTGGGAACTGGGCTTTGTCACCATCGGCCACCTTGGAAAAACGTGGCCAGCACTCGAAGGTGATTTTGCGCATCTTCTTGTCGAAGCGAATGAGACCATAACCATCGGCGCGCTTCTTCTCGTCCTGGATATCCTCGGGGTTCGCATACGCGAGCACGCTGATAGGATTGCCTAGCCCGTCTTTGAAATCACCGGTCCATGGCAACGGACTATTGGCGACTGGATTCGGGCCGGGTTTTTCATCAAGCGGATGCCACCAGCGGCCATAGATCGTGTTTACCAATGCGGGACTGGTGAAGCCATAGGGACCGTCGCCAAACTCATCAATGCCGTGCTTCACGACGACCGCGAGATGCTGGTCGCCGCAGAGATGCGGAGCCCACGCACGACGAATCTCAAGCAAGGCACGATGGCGGCCTGCCTGCGGCCAGCCGTTGCAATCGAGATCGGCAAGCAAGCGCTGATCGCGACCGCCATGCATGTGCACGGCACCGCAGAACGCAGTGGCAGACAGCACGCACTTCATCTCTGCGCCGTTGCTGTAGTCCTGTGACCACTCACGAAGAAACTTCTCCTGGCGTTTGCCAAGCAGTTCCAAGCCCGGCAGGTCGATACTCTTCGGGTCATACGCGGGATCATTGATGTGATCTGGGCGTGGTCCCATTTGAGGGATCTTGCCCGCAGGACCGCTCTTGAACTTCCGGTCTTCGAGAATGGCAAAGTCGATACCGCTGACGATCATGCGGGTGAAATAGACGCTGACATCTCGGCTCACGGCTTGGGGATCGACCGCATCAGGGAGGTGCCATGACTGCTGACGCTGCACCTGATTCACGTAAGCGACTGGATAGCGAAAGCCTCCATCGGCATCGCCTTCAATGCTGGATTGCTTCCCGCTCTCGCCCCAGAGATTGCCATGCCCAACGTCGTGGTCATCGGGAATACAGACCGTAGGCCGGTCACGAATGATGTCACGGAACTGAAGGCCAAACTCGATCCAACCTGCCGTGTGCTCGGTGTGACGATAGGTTTGATCTCCACCAAAGAAGAGCACATCGGGATCTTGAGCGCGGAGATTGTCGATGATCTCCTGACGCGGCCCAATCGTGCGGCTGGAATTGCAGCTCATGTTGGCGATGACGATCTGGCTCTTCTCCACGGGATCACGGCGGATCAGGCCTTCAAACTTGGCCTTCTCACCATGGCGAACGCGATACGGCACACTCTTCGAGCCATCCCAACCTTCCACGCGGAAATGCGCATCCCAGCCTGGATACAGCACCTCACCCTTCGCAATTTCCTTCCAGCCTTCGCCCTCGTGTTTCACTTCAAGCCGAGCCACACGCTCCTCGCCGGGCTTCAACGGGAAGAGCTGAGCACTCATCTTCAGCACTCCACTCTGCTGTGTGTAGTAGGCAAAGCAAACCACCTGATCACGCGGCACATCCATCGAAGGCGCGGGTGACGGACCGCCTTTGCCCTTGGCCTTGCCTTTGCCTTTTGCTTTAGCCTGCGGCTTCATATTCTGCTCAGCCTTGAGCCACCATTCGCCCGTGGTGAGAGACTCGAGATTCGGAAACTCGGGGCCAAACGGTTGCGGTGCATCCGCAGCAATACCGGAGGAGCGAACGAAGAGTAGCGGCGTGGCTTTGAGAAGGTGGCGGCGTGTCAGATTCATAAGTGATTGGTTGGATAGCTCTGGTTCTACCATGATTAACGCTACTTACGGAAGCCTTTCTCCGCCCCGGCTCGTTTACCGCTATCCTTGAGGCTGCCGGGTTTCCATCCCTTGGCGATCTCGATGTCGGCGGCGACTTTCTCGGTGATGGCGGTGATGTCCACGTAGCCGAGGCGGTTGTAGAGAGCGGGGACATAATTTGCGTCGCGGACGGCGGCGTAGGCTTTCCAGTGCGAAAGAGCTTCATTGAGGTGACGCAGCGCGGCGGCGTGCTCGAAGCGGTCGCTGCTGGCATCAAACAAGGCCAGCGCACAGGCCCCGCGAATCTTCGCTGCGTAGTAGCGACCGAGCCACGCGAGCGCCTCGCAGTCGTTGAAGTTCTTTTGCAACTCGGAGTCGGCTGTGGCGGTTTCGCGTAGCGAGTCGAGCGCGGTAAAGGTTTGCTCAGCGGCCGCTTCGAGATCGTCCGCGATTTGCAGCGGCGTCGTTTCGAGCATCGGCTCGCGTGAAAGCAGGCGCTTTCGCCAATCGCGGATGCACAACACCTCCGCACCGGGCATGGCGCTGCCTTCCATGAACTTCGCCACGTTATAAAAGCCTTCGCCTTTGCTACGCGGATGACTCCAGCAGGCCTCGGGGAACCATTTGAGGTCGATGTCGCCCCAAAAGAAGCGTGTGATGAGCGGCATCACCTGCGAGGCGCTTTGCAGCACGGTGAAAAGCGACGCCGAGGAGGCTTTCGGATGCTGCGTGGCGAGCAGTCGCTCGAAATGCGAGTCCGGCAGCGTGGGGTCGTAGGCGAGGCGACCCCACATCGAGAAGGAATACCACTGCTTCTCCATGACGAGCGGGCGTTTGCCGGGCGCGGGGTGTCGATCCAGGAATTCGCGTCCCCAGCAGTAACCATCCGGCCCCATGTAGAAACCGGCGCACTTGTCACGCGGCGGCATGTTCAGGATGTATTCGCGAGCGTAGGCGGGGTCACCGAAACGGAAGGTGTAGATGTCGTCATTGCGCACGG
>CAUJJC010000250.1 GCA_963204975.1 Verrucomicrobiota bacterium
TGGCTGGAGGGTGAAAGTCGGCACCTGATCGTCATCTTGGATCGTCAAGGTATGCACCGATGTCGCTCCGAGCGCTGCGTCCCCGGTGGCTGCACCCAACGAGAAGACCGCCGTCTCATCGACTTCATCAACGGTATCGGATTTCACTGCCACGGCGATTTGCTTGCTGGTTTCGCCGGGATTGAAGAGCACCGGAGTCACGGGAACGTTGTAATCGCTCGTCGCTGCCACACCGCGAAGGGCCGTGCCTGAGGTGGTGAAGAGCACCGTCACGGGAATGGGGGAAGCAGGCGAGAGATTGAGCACCACTTGCTTGGTCCCGATTGATTCGGAGGCCTGATCCGTGCCGAGTGCAAAGTTCAGCGTGGGGCGAGCAGGCGTGCTGCCTGTGCTCGTCACGATCAACCCGGTTCCACCCACGGCTACGATTTGACCAGCGGCAAAGGCAGCATCTTTGACCGCTTGGGAACTGCCCACTTCCGTCTCAGACCAGCCGAGGCCGCCGAAGGAGTAAACTTCCAGACCACCATCTCCCAAAGCAATGATCTGCGAACCAACGACTATCACACGATTGAGACCCTTGGCCGACGATGCCTTGCGCTTCGTCCACGCCGTTCCATTCGGGCTGGTCCACACGCCCCCTTTGTTCGTCACCGCGATGAACAAATTGGCTCCGAAGACCACGTCCGTGAAGTTCTCGCCTGCGAGCAGCGCGACCTGTCGCTTGGTCCAGTTATTGCCAAAGTCTGGCGAGGTCTGCACTGCGCCACCATCGCCCACGGCAACGAATAGCCCGCCCACGAAGGCAACGCCGCGCAGAGGTTTGTTGCTGCCGACAGCAAGGGTCTTCTTCACCCAGGTGTCCCCTGTTTCGGAGACTTGAATATGAGAGTTTCCAGCCGTGCCATCGGAGCCTACGGCCACAAGATACGTCCCGGACCATGCCACGCGATTCAGCATCGTCCCGGAAGGGAAAGGTGCGAGGACCTCCGTCCAGGTCACGCCATCTGGTGACTTCCACACAGCGCCTCCCACCGCGACATACTGACTGCCGGTGTGGGCGATGCTGCGCATGTTTTTCGATACCTGAGCATTCTCAGTCCAGGTAGTCCCATCGCTCGAGGTCAGCGAAAAATCTTGGCCCACGCCCACGAAGTTCGTTCCATTTGAGGCCACACCGTGAATATCGAAGGTGCTGCCCGTCGAGTAGCGACTGGTCCACACGGTCTCACCTGGAGGCGCGATGGTGTAGATGCGACCACCTTCACCCGTCACTACATAGGTGCTGCCGATCTTCGCGGCACCGAGAAGGTTTTGAGGCTGACCTGTGGGAATGCGATTGATGGCAGTGAAATTGAATCCATCAGGAGACTTCCAGACCTCACCAGCAGTGCCGACGCCGACTACTTCCGAGCCAGCCATGGACAGACGAGTCACTCCCAGTGCGGGCGTTGTCGAGCCCAGATCACACTTAGTCCAATCAGCACCAACGCTTGATGCCCACAAATCACATCCCACGGCGTTCTTGGTGACCATCACGTAACGGGTGCCATTGTAAACCAGGGCCTGCGGCACGTCCGTTGCCTTGAGTCCTGATTTCACTGTCACCTTTGCCCATGTCCAAGTGGTGCCATTAAAGGTTCCCTTCAGCATGGCACCTTTCACTCCTGACGAGATCGAATAGAGCGATCCAGAAAGCCCAACCAGATCAATAAATTCGCCCAACGGAACCGCAGAGGTGGCGCTCGACCAAGTTGCTGTGGTCGCTGAAAAGAAGGTGGCACCCTGCGTTCCTGCTCCACCCACAGCCACGTATTGATTGGTGTAAGCCACAGCGTTCAAGTCAAAGGCTCCATCAGGAGATGCATCGGTCCAGGCGATACCATCGAATGAGGTGAGGATGGTCGCCTTGTTCTTGGTGAGGGCACCTTCCACCCAGGTGGCCTTGTCACCCACCGCGACATAACGACCATTGGCATAGATGACGTCGTTGAGGTCTTCGAGCACAGGCGAGGCCACTGAGTTTTTCAGCCGCGTGGCATTGCGTGGTGTCCAAGCGATTCCGTCATCGCTCGATAAGATCAAACCGCGCCCGCCAACGGCGACAAGACGAGTGCCTCCCACAGGTGGGTTTGTGGTCGGGGTGCCAGCGACCACGGAGCGAATGCTGTCCCCACCGGGGAGCGGATTACGCTTGGTCCAAACACGCCCAATTTGAGCCACCGCTGAGAGAGACGAAGCTGCTAGAAGCATCGCCACCAAAGCAAATACCGGCAGCCGAACAAAGCGGCGCGAGAGGGGGGCAAGTTGGCTTTTCATATGCATGGTAGTTACGTTGTGTTTTACCTTAATGATTAGTGGCTTTGACATGAGCGTGTGCCACTTGGTTCGAAGTGTAGCTAAATTCGGCTTCGAGAGTCAACACTGCAAAATGCAGTTCTTTGACATTCATCAGCCTGGAAGGCTTGGTTTATCAATGGCTGGCGAGGATTGGCTGCCAGAAATTCATCTAACATGACAATGTTGAAATGTTCCCACGAACATATCAACGTGGAGCTTTATGAGGACGCTTCAAATCAACTCCACGCCGGACGAAGGCTCCCGCCCGCGCGCTCGTAGGGCATCCAGAGAATGCCGGCTCGCGGCAACGTGATGTTTTTCTTGAGTGGCGTTATCCGCGAGAGTTCAAGTTTGATCAAATTTGGCTCATAGCTTTCCTGTATCGTCTTAACTTCAGCTTCGATCTGGCGTCCTAGCTCCTCATAATCCAGTTTGAGCTTGGCTACTTCGGCCGCAGCAGCATCGACATCCTGTCCTTCCTTCCATGCCCTGGATGCACTTGAGACAGTAGAGCCTTTGACCAAGGTGGCCGCCCCCAAAATACCTCCAGTCTTACGTCCGAGCAGAGCCCCCAGAATAGTTGATCCAATTTGAATTGCGGTGCTCAGCTTTGCGCTGCTCGCCTGCGCTTTTTGCGCGTCAACCTTCGCTAGTGCTTTGGTGATACTGTCCTCCAAGGCTTTCACTTTCTTGGCATACTTTGCTCGGAGATCGTCGACGGCGACATCCCTTTGTTCACGCGCCACTAATGCCAAACGAGCTCGGAAATCCCCCTCTGACTCATGATGTCCAGATGCAGTTTTAAGCAGTGGGCACTTCCAAAAATCAAATGTGTAATGAGCATATACCTCATCAACGAAGGCTTTTTCGATCTGAGAGAACGTCTTTGCTTTCATCGCAGAAGACGGAAGCTGTTCAAAGGTTGCTTCCTCAGTCTCAGGCGAACTCTCACATTTTGCTATGTCCAGTTCAGGTTTGAATTCGATTGTTTTATCCCAGAGGACCTTTCCCGAGTCAGTGTCGATAACATTTACGCGCGTAACTTTAGTCGTCTCAGGCTGCCTCAGCCGATCATAGTCCAACATCACGGTGGCTTCCTGAAGGAGCGCAGGGCGATAATGAACTTTAACACCATGAAGCTCCGGGCTAACCGGAAAGAATGCCTCGGAAATGCCATCAGGGAGATGTGGCCTTCCTAAGCCCACGCCTTCAGAGTCATCGCCCGATGCTCCCGGAGGCGCAAAGCCATCATCCTCGGCGGCCGCTTTGGCCTTTTTCGTGACGAACCGATCACGCACCGGGTCCATCAGTTTCTTGATCTCGGTCCTCGACACTGGTCCACGCAGGTAAGTCATGCACCAGCGGACATTGAAGGTCACGGGGCCATCCTCGTGAACGTTGTTCATGAGGAAGATGCGATTGCCGAGGCCGCTCATGAGCTTCTCGATGTCACTGCGATCAAAGTTGGCCCCCTGGCCGCTGACGGCTCCTTCCAGACCATCGAGCAAGCGCATCTTGTCGCGCTCTGTTTGCAAACGTCCGATCCACCAGGTGCCGATGTTGGACAGCGCCTTGTAATCGAGGTCCACGGGGTTCTGCGTGGCGAGCAGCAGCCCCAGACCAAAGGCACGCGCCTGCTTGAGCAGGATCATCATCGGCTTCTTCGACGGCGGATTGGCAGTCGGTGGCAGATAGCCAAAGATCTCGTCCATGTAGAACAGCGCGCGCAGCGATGTGGTGCCCGACTGCTGGCGCATCCATCCGAGCAACTGGTTCATCAGCAAGGAGACGAAGAACATGCGCTCCGTGTCGCTCAGGTGCGAGATGCTGAAGATGCTAATGCGCGGCTTGCCATCAGCGGTGTAGAACATGCGCTGAATGTCCAGTGGCTCGCCCTCCATCCACACGGCGAAGCCAGGCGAGGCGATCAGATTGTTGATCTTCATCGCCAGTTCGTTGCGCTTCTCCTCGGGGAAGAAGTTGTCCACGCTCTCGACTCCGATCTTCCTCACCGGCGGCTGCTGGATGAGGCGGACGAGGTTTTCGAGGCTGAGGTTCTGCTTCTTCGCCCAGCAATGACTGACGATGTTGGACATCAGGATGTGCTCCCGCGATTGAACCGGATCAGCCTCGATGCCGCACAGCGCGAGGATGCTGCTCACGGTGCTCTCGATTCGATCCGCGAGCATTTCGCGGTCCTCCATGACCTCATCGCTCGGAGCACCAAGGGAACTCAAAATGGAAACCGGGATGCCTGCGTTGCTGCCCGGCGTGTAGATCGTCATGTCCACCTTCTCGCGCAGCGACTTGATGCGGTCCTCGCTCTGCCCCCATTCGCCCAGGCCCTTCTTCCAGAGGTCTGCCTGTCCCTGCGCATAGTCATCGACGGAGACGCCCTTGCGCCGAGCATCATCTTCATTCACCCAAGGCTTCAAGGTGGGGCCATCGAGCTTGGGGAAGGTGAACATCACGTTCCCGATGTCGCCTTTGGGGTCGATCGCGATCACGGGGATGCCGTCCATCGCTGCTTCCTCGAGCAAGGCAAGGCACAGACCTGTTTTGCCTGAACCCGTCATGCCGAGCACCACACCGTGAGTGACCAGATCTTTCGAATCGTAGAGCACCAGATCGTCCTGCAGTTTCTTGGCGTCGGTATCGTAACCGCGTCCGAGGTAAAACGTGCCGAGCTTCTCGTATTGGTCGGGAGTGATGGTCATGGCTTGAGGGATGGGATTGAAAACAGAGCGGCGTTAGATTTCCAAAGTCGCCGCGTGTTCACAAGCAAATGCTTGAGCTCGACGCGAATCAAATCGGCTCCACATCCACGCCGACAATGACCTGATGCTCGCCGCCGCCTGTGAGGATGCCCACGAGAGGGCTCACATCGCTGTAATCGCGGCCAATCGCCACCACGGGATGATCTTCACCCACGAGACAATCATTGGTCGGATCGAAGTCCACCCAGCCCACCGTGGGGCAATACACCGAGAACCACGCGTGACTCTGGTCCGCGCCCACAAGCCTCGGCTTGCCCGGAGGCGGCACGGTGCGCAGGTAACCGCTCACATAACTGGCGGGCAATCCGATACTCCGCAGACAGGCGATGGCCATGTGGGCAAAGTCCTGGCACACGCCATGGCGCTTGGCCCACACCTCATCGAGCGGTGTGGCCACGGTGGTGGCTGTGGGGTCGAACTTGAAGTCCTCATGAATGCGATGCGTGAGATCACGCACGCCTTCGAGCATGGGTTTGTCGGCTGCGAAACTTGCTTGCGCGTAGGCCGCGTAGTCGGGATGGCAACGCACCTGCGGTGAGTCGAACACGAACTGATAGGCCTCGCACAAATCGGGCGACACCGGATCGAGAAACATCCCCCGCACGACGCCAAACGTCGGCGACTTGGCGAGATCGAGCTTTGGCTGCGCCTTGGTCTCCACGGTGCTGGTAGCGGTCACGTCCAGCTCCTTGTGCAAGCCCTGGACACTGAAGACGCACACGCTGTTCCCGAAGTAATCCCTGCGCGTGCTCTGCAACGAAGGAACTGGTTTGATCTGGAGCTTGAAGTCGCGGGCCTGCTGATGCGGCGTGCATCGAGGGGCCATGCGCGATGCATGCTGCGAGACCGTCACGGGCTCACTGTAGCGATAGGTGGTGCGATGAGTGATGCGAAACGTCATGACCTTATTCTCCCACATCCGCACTGCCCGCCCTCGAGATCGCCGAGTGCGCGAAGTAGTTCACCGCGAGTTCATCGGAGAGGCGCGGCATCGCCTTCTCCAGGTGCTCAAGCGTCTCCGCCACGCCCGAGCCGCCTGTCGAGAGCACCATCGGATCGGTGAGGCGCAGCTTGGTCACGGCCTCGATCAAGGTGCGATGCGAGGGACTTGGCAGCGCCGAGGAATCCGCAGGCAGACGTTCCAGATGCTTCGTGAGTTGTCGGAATTGGAAAAGCAGGGACCGTGGATTGGTCTCGTCCAGCATCACCAGATCATAGACCGCTGCGATGTGCGGCATGAGGTTGTAGCGCGACCGGTAAGTGATCGCACTGTCCGCCATTTCCAGCACGGCCTCCAGAGCGCTCGGCGTATCGGCAATCGACGAGCTAAGCGCACGGGTGAGGAAGCTGCTCATGTAAATCGTCCGCTCGATGCGGCGGCCAATGTCCAGGAATCTCCAGCCCTGAGCACGGGTCATGTTTTCATAGGCCAGACCGTGCAAGGCCGCGAGATCCAGCAGCATCTGATTGAGCAACACGATGGCATCGCCAATCAGGAACTCACTGGAGTTTGCGCTCTGCTGAATAGTGTCGCTCAGCTTGCTCAGCGCACGCCAGAAGTCGTTCGACGTGCGATCACGCACGAGCATCCCGAGCCGCTGAAGATTCTCCGCGATGCTCGACAAGCTACCCGCACGCTGATCGTCGAGGATGATCGTGAGCAGCTCGGCTTCGAGCGCCTCTGTGTTCGCCGTCAGCATCGCCTCAGCGCGACCCACGGGCAGTTGATCTTGGGCTTCGAGTGTTTGAAGGAAAGGTTCCAGTAAGGCGATGGCACTGCTCGCGCTCTCCGAATTCAAACGGATCAACGAACTGCGCAGCAGGCGCGCGGTGCACTCGGCGCGTTCCGCATAGCGGCCCAGCCAGTAAAGATTATCCGCGACACGGCTCGGCAGATTGTTGCCTGTCCGGCGAAGCTGGATCGCATCCGCTGATCGCGGCAGCAGCGTGACATCTGGGACGGGGCCATCATTGAGCACCCACACGTCCTTGCTCGATCCCCCTTTCTGCATCGAGATCATCCGCGCACCATCCAGCGGTGCGATGCGTGCGAGACCGCCGGGCATCACATGGTAGCCATTCTCGCCTGCGACGAGATACACGCGCATCGCCACCGGCCTTGGCATCAGCTTGCCATCGATCCAAGTGGGAGCAGTGGAAAGTTCAACCCGCTCCTGGGCAACATACAAATGCGGCTGGAACTGAATGCGCTTCTTCAATTCCGCGAGTTCGCTTTCAGACATCGCCGCTGCACCGCCCGGCGGCATGCCCTTGGCTTGTGATCGAAGGGCAGGCTTCACGAAGAGCTTGTGCAGATTCGCGAGCACATGCTGCTCAGCTGACTTCTGCCCGCACCACCACGTAGCCACGGATGAGAGTTTGAGTTCTTCGCCCAGCAATTGCTTACACAAACCCGGCAGGAAGGCCATGAAGGCAGGACTCTGGAGCAAGCCACTGCCGAGACTATTCGCCACCGCCACGGAACCGCTGCGCAAGGCCTCGACCAAACCGGGAACCCCGAGCATGGAGTGATTGCGCAGTTCCAGCGGATCACAGAAGTCATCGTCCACCCGACGCAGGATCACATCGACCGGCTCCAGGCCGCTCAAGGTCTTCAAAAACACGCGCCCGTCGCGCACGGTGAGATCTTGCCCTTCAACCAGTGAGTATCCGAGATAACGCGCTAGGTAAGATTGCTCGAAGTAAGTCTCATTGTGCGGCCCAGGGGTAAGCACCACGATGCGCGGATCGTCCGTGCGGCGGTTCGCCAAGCGCGCGAGCGAGTCGCGCATGTGACCATAGAAGCCCGCCAGACGCTGCACGTTGCAATCGCGAAACACCTCGGGCAGCACGCGTGAAGTCACCAGACGATTGGCCAGCGTGTAGCCCGCTCCCGTGGGGATCTGCGTGCGATCCGAAATCGCCCACCACTTGCCATCTGGCGAACGAGCGAGATCAACTGCATAACAATCGAGGAACACGCCATTAGCTGGCTTGATGCCGTGGCATGGACGCAGGAAATCGAGCTGCGAAAGCACGAGTGCTGGAGGCAGTCCACCTTGGTGAATCAACTTCTGATCCCCATAGCAGTCGGCCAGCACGGCGTTGATCAAGGTAGCTCGCTGGATCAGCGCGGCCTCAAGCTGCTTCCATTCATCCGGTGCGATCACCATCGGCACGGGATCGAGTTCCCACGGGCGCTCCATACCCATGGGGTCGCCATACACATTGTAAGTGACCCCTTGCTCGTGAATGAACCGGCGTCCCGTTTCCCAGCGGCGCTGAAGCTCCTCGGCACCCAGGTCTTCCAGCTCCGCCATGAGCGTCCGATAGTGCGGACGCACCTGGCCAGCGCTGTCCTGCACCTCGTCGAACGCTCCAGCAGCAGTCCGGTAGTCCCGCAACAAGCGAGACCGAGCCGGGACCATCGACTGGGATTGAGACTGGGAAACAAGAGGGGAAGGGTTCAAGTCGGGCACTGGTGGTTGGAGCAACGGGGAGCAGCAGCTAGAGTGCCGAGCCTGCCGGGGGTGCTCAAGCTCGGGAGTGAACAATCACTGCCGAAATCGCGCTCTATTTCAGCTCAACCTCAAATCCAACGTCAGCGGACACTCAGGGTTGATCGTGGGTGGCACGATGTTGATGCGACCTCCCGTGTGACCATGGCGGAAGAAGCGCGCGAGGCGACGGCTCTCGGCTTCATAGCCATTCACGGGGAAGGTGTCATAGCTGCGGCCACCGGGATGCGTGACGTGATACGTGCAGCCGCCGATGCTGCGGTCGTTCCACTTGTCAGCGACATCAAACACGAGCGGGCCGTGAATGCCAATGGTCGGGTGCAAGCACGACGATGGCTGCCACGCGCGGTAGCGCACGGCGGCGACGTATTCGCCATTGGTGCCGGTGGGCTCCAGCGGGATGGGCTGGCCGTTGCACATGAGTTGATGGCGCGAGTCGGTAGCGCTGTTGACCTTCACCTGGATGCGCTCGACCGATGAATCGACGAAGCGCGCCGTGCCGCCCGGCGAGCCTTCTTCACCGAGCACATGCCAGGGTTCCAAAGCATGGCGAAGCTCGATGCGGAGATCGCGCACTTGATGGTCGCCGACGAATGGGAAACGGAACTCGAAGTGCGGCTCGAACCAGCTCACGTCCATCGGATAGCCGGACGCGGTCAGGTCTTCCACAACCTCCTGCATGTCCTGCCAGACGAAGTGTGGCAGCAGCCACTTGTCATGAATCTCGGTGCCCCAGCGCACGAGCGGCTTGGTGTAAGGCTCGGCCCAGAAGCGCGCGATCAAGGCGCGCAGCACGAGCTGCTGCGTGAGGCTCATGCGCGCGTGCGGCGGCATTTCAAAGGCGCGCAACTCAACGAGGCCAAGGCGTCCGGTGGAGCTGTCGGGTGAGTAGAGCTTGTCGATGCAGAACTCGGCACGATGCGTGTTGCCCGTGGCATCGACGAGCAGGTGGCGGAAGATGCGATCGACCAGCCAGGGTGACACCTTCTTGAAGGGCTCGATTTGATGGAAGGCAATCTCCAGCTCGTAGAGCGAGTCGTTGCGTGCCTCGTCGATGCGCGGTGCCTGACTGGTGGGGCCAATGAAGAGACCGCTGAACAAGAACGATAGCGCCGGATGATGCTGCCAGTAGGTGAGCAAGCTGCGCAACAGATCAGGCCTGCGCAGGAACGGACTGTCCGACGGCACGCTGCCGCCGACGACGATGTGATTGCCGCCGCCAGTGCCGGTGTGCTTGCCATCGACCATGAACTTCTCGGTGCCGAGTCGCACCTGGCGGGCTTCGTCATAGAGTGTGGTGGTGATCTTCACCATCTCATCCCACGACTCCGCAGGCTGGATGTTCACCTCGATCACGCCAGGGTCAGGCGTGACCTTGAGCACGTTCATGCGCGGATCGAACGGCGGTGTGTAGCCCTCCAACAGCACGGGCGTGCCGAGGTGCTTGGCGGTAGCTTCCACAGCGGAAACAATTTCGAGATAGTCCTCGAGCGTTTCCACGGGCGGCATGAAGACATGCAGCTTGCCTTCGCGTGCTTCGACGCACATCGCGGTGCGCACGATCCACGAAGCGGATTCAAACTGCTTCGGTTCGCGCGAGGTATCGGCTTGATCGCGGAACTCGGGCTTGGTGAACGGAATCGCCTGACCACTCGCACTCCAGCCGCCAAAGCCTCGACCGGACACGATCGGAGTGAGTTGAGTCGGTTCCTTCTCGGCACCGGCAGAACCAATCCCCGATGCGATGAAGCGCTGCGGTGCAAACTTCGGCTTCGGCGGCAAGGCATCTCGTGGCGCGAGCGGATCGGGCTCGTTGAGATACGGGTAGTCGGACTTCGAGACCCAAGGCTGGCCATCGAGCGGCAAGCGAAAGCCCATCGGCGAATCGCCAGGGATCAGATACAACGTCTCGGGTCGCAGGAACCACGGACCGCTGGCCCAATACGGCCATCCATTGGCCTGACTGCGCTGGATGGGCAGCGCGTAGCCGATGATCTTGTTGATGCCCTGCGAGAAAACCTTGGCCAGACGTGCGCGCTCGATGGCGTCTTCGAGTTTGTTGTTGGCTGGCGTCACGTTCGGCGGCAAGCGACGCTCGCGCCACAGGTAGTAGAGCGCGTCCTCGTAGCCGGGAATGATCCACTTCGGATCAATGTCGAGCGCGGCACTCAGCGCCTGCATGAAGCGCTCGGCATCGTGCTCGGTGTAGCCGTAGTTGCGGCTGTCGTCAGCGATGAGCGAGATGTCTTCCCATGCGGGCTGGCCGTCCTTGCGCCAGTAGCAACCGAACGACCAGCGCGGCAACTGCTCGCCGGGATACCACTTGCCTTGGCCATGATGAAGGAAGGCTCCAGGAGCAAAACGATCCTGCAAGCGACGCAGCAGCTGATCGGCCAGTCGCCGCTTCATCGGCCCGAGCGCGACCGTGTTCCACTCGGCTCCGTCGTAGTCATCAATGGAGACGAACGTCGGCTCACCGCCCATCGTGAGGCGGACGTCGTTGCGTTTCAGATCGGCATCGACGCGATGGCCGAGTGCCTCGATCTCGGCCCATTGCTGATCGTTGTAGGGTCGTGTGACGCGCGCCGATTCATGCACGCGCGAGATGTGCATCGCGAAGTCGAATTCGACTTCCGCCTCATCGACTGCGCCCGTGATCGGCGCTGCGCTGGACGGGTCAGGCGCGCAAGCCAGCGGGATGTGTCCTTCGCCAGCGAGCAGTCCGCTCGTGGGATCGAGTCCGATCCAGCCAGCTCCCGGGAGATAGACTTCGCACCAGGCGTGCAGGTCGGTGAAGTCCTTCTCTGGGCCGCTCGGGCCGTCGAGGGACTTCACATCGGGCGCGAGCTGAATGAGGTAGCCACTGACGAAGCGCGACGCGAGCCCACAGTGCCTCATGAGCTGGCAAAGCAGCCACGCGGAGTCGCGGCACGAACCGCTCTTTTTGGTCAGCGTCTCCTCCGGCGTCTGCACACCGGGCTCCATGCGCACGAGGTAGCTGATGTCCTTCCAGACCTTCTGATTGATCGCGACGAGGAAGTCGATGGTGCGTGGACGCGGATCGGCGTCCGGCTCTTTCTTGAGCTGATGCTCTGCCGGCAGCACGCCACCATCATGATGCGTATCGACACCGGTCTCCGAATGCGTGCCTGGCTGATGCTTCCAGAGATAGGCATCGCCAAGGATCTGAGTCCGCACGTCCGATAGATACGCGAGGAAGTAGGGCTGCATCGGCTGCTTCAACTGGAAGGGCTCCAGCTCGTGATCCAGCGAAGGATCGTAAGCGAAGGGGAACTTCTCAGCGGCGGGCTCGAGGAAGAAGTCGAAGGGATTGAACACCGCCATCTCAGCGACGAGATCGACCGTGATGGTCAGCTCGCGAGTTTTCTCCGGGAAGACGAGGCGTCCGAGGTAGTTCGATTGCGGGTCCTGCTGCCAGTTCAGGAAGTGCGGCTGCGGATGCACCTTCATCGAGTAGCCCAGGATGCGCGTGCGTGCGTGCGGCGCGGGCCGCAGACGGACGACTTGGGGACCGAGATTCACTTCTCGGTCATAACGATAGCTGGTGCGGTGATGCAGGGCGACGTGGATGGACATTCGATCTGCCTAACTTGCAGCAATCGTGCCAGCTTGTCGCTGTCCTTGCGCCGAGACGTATTGTGTTTACCTGACACCCATGACCGAAGCCCCCGCGATCAACTACAAGCTCGGCAATGAGAAGCTCATCAAAGTGCTTCCCAATGCCGCGAACAAGCTCACGAGCCTGCTCAAGAAGCAGGGGCGCACCGAGAATGGGGCGTTGCGTGTGGCGGTGGTGGGCGGCGGCTGCTCGGGGCTGCAATACAAGATGGACCTCGTGGATGGCCCGGCGAACCGCGACATCATGGTAGTAAGCAACGAGGTCCGCGTGGTCATCGACCCGAAGAGCGCGTTGTTTGTGACGGGATCGGAACTCGACTTCAGCGATGACCTCCAGCAGGGCGGCTTCAAAGTGAAGAACCCGAACGCGGTCGTGACCTGTTCATGCGGTGAGAGCTTCGCGGCCTGATGACGATGAATGCGTTCGAAGTCCTTGGATTGCCCCAGCAAGCCTCGCTGTGCGAGGAGGCTGTGCGCACAGCTTACTTTGAGAAGTCGAAGTCGGCAGACGCTGATCGCTCGGAGTTGAACGCAGCCTTCGAATTGCTGCTCGCTCCCGACAAGCGACTGCGGCACCTCATTGACCTCGCCGCGCCCGACGACGCCAAACAATGGCGCACGGTGACGATGAGCGACGACCTCATGTCGCTGTTCATGACTCTCGGCAAGGCGAGGCCTGGAGCGGAGGCTTTGATCGAGAAGCGCAGCAAGGCGCAAACCGCTCTGAGCAAGGCGTTACTCGAAGGGCAGACGTTCAATCTGCGCGAGACACTGGAAGAAATCGGCACCGCGCTTGATGCCAAGCGCACTGAGCTAGAGTCCTCGCTAACAACCATCGAAGGCGACTGGCAAGCCCTTGCCGCCGCGCAGGCTCGATTCGCCTACCTCGCCAAATGGCAGGCTCAGGTGCGCGAATTGCTCCTCAAACTGATGTAGTCCAGCTCGCAATCGACGAAACATCAGCGTGTCGGCGGACGACTTTAACATCGCTGCATGACCACCACCGCTGCTCCCACCAAGGTTCGATTCTCTGTGCTCGGCATGGCCACGATGGTGGCCTTCATGATGTATCTGGATCGCATCTGCCTCGCGTGGATCGTGGATTCGGATTCGTTCAAGAGTGAAGTCCATCTCACTCCTGCAGAGTTAAGCTGGATCAAAGGAGCATTCTTCTGGGCCTACGCACTCGCTCAAGTGCCCGCCGGCTGGCTGAGCGATCGCTACGGCGCGCGTGTGCTGATGACCATCTACATTATTCTGTGGTCTCTATTTACCATCGCGACCAGCCTGTCACAGGGCTTCATCACGCTCGCCATCGCGCGCATCGGCTGCGGCTTGACCGAAGCCGGTGCCTATCCCGCGAGCAGCAGCATTTTGACAAAGTGGGCGCACATCAACTGGCGCGGGCTGGGCAGCTCGATCATCTCCACTGGCGGTCGCATCGGCGGCGCGCTGGCCCCGTGGCTCACAGCTTCGGTGGTCATCGCTGTGTTCAGCAGTTGGCGCTGGGTGGGCTGGATCTATGGGGTGGCAGGCATCCTCGTCGCGATAGGATTCTGGATCGTCTTCCGCGATCATCCGACGCAGCACCCCAGAACCAACGACGCAGAGCGTGCCTTGCTAGCGGAGGGGCGCGAGAACCAGCCCGTGAGAGAACCGCCCCGTAGCTTCCCGTGGAAAGCCGCTCTCACCAGCCGCAGTCTTTGGTTTGCCAGCCTCTATCAGACCACCACGAACATTGGATGGGCCTTCCTGATCAACTCGCTCTCCACCTACCTCAAGGACGTGAAGCACATGGCGGACGGGGTGAACGGCATGGTTTCCAGCACGGCCCTTTTCCTCGGGATCATTGGCCTTCCATTGGGCGGATTGCTCACGGACTACTGGTCCAAGAAATACGGTCTCCGCATGGGCCGCATGTTGCCCTTGGTGGTCACGCGAGTGGTCGCGGTGGCCGCCTACTTCGCCGTCATGGCGGCAGACACCCCGCTGGAGATGGCCCTCGCCTTTGGAGCCCTCGCCATGTTCGTCGATATGGGTATGCCCGCCATGTGGGCGGTGATTCAAGACATCAGCGGCAAACACCAAGCTCAACTCTTCGGCTGGGGCAACATGTGGGGCAACTTCGGTGCCGCGCTGCAACCAGTCCTTGTCGGCTGGATCTTAACCAACTACGACACCAATCACGACTACCAGGAGGCCATGCTGTTCTGCGCTGGTTCACTGATGCTGTCCATCGTGCTCGCCTTCGGCATTGATGCCCGTAAGCCCGTGGTTCGGGAGACCTAAAAACCACTAACCCCGCCCTTATGGGCGATACGATGTCGTGCGGCCCGTTGCCGGATCAATCTGCACAGCGTAGAAGTTCTTTGGAACCGTCTGTTCGTCATTAAGCACCCGATCTTCGGCCAGCGTGATGTAACTTTGATTTGGACGATATTGATTCAACATCAGTTGCTCCAGATTTGTCGAGCCATCGCCTCGAATCTGAAACGACTTGTAGCGTGCATTCGGTGATCTCTTGATAATCTTCTCCCGATCAGGCTCTGAACGAACGTTATTTGATGCCAATATCGGAGACATGGCCAGTGTTTGACCAATCGCTATGCCGGATGGCAAATAATAAGTGTCCGTCAATTGCTTACCGATTTGCGATGCTGTTCCAGTTTCTGAGGCCTGCATGATCGCGAGTGCACGAACTGCCGGTTTGGAACCCGGAGATTCGGGATCTTCATACTGATAAAATCTTACCTCCACGGTCATGTTGCGAGACACCGCGATCTGATGCGCCAATGAAAGCTGCCCTGCCAATGTTTCTCCAGCTGATGATAGTCTGGTAGAAATCAAGGTCCCGAACACCATAGGGGCCACAGCCGCAACGATAAGTGCAATCATCGCGACCACCACCATCATCTCGATCAAAGTGAACCCACGGTCTTTGGTTGGTTCTGCACGCATATGATTTGAAAGCTTCATGTTAGCAACACTTGGTCAGGACTCCGATCCCAAAATCAACACTGCCGAGTTAAAAATTCGATAGTTCAACCTCTGCCCGTCCATATAGGCCCTGACTCTTGATAGATCTCCACCCTCGCCGAAGAGTTGATTTGGACTTGTGAAAGTTGCACCAGAACTGCGCACAGAATCCGGTGGGCTTGTGTTGTGGATCTGTGCCAATCGTGCTGCAGACTCTTCGTCCATGGCGATCATGAATACATGGGCGTAGCGCGGAAGCCGATAACGTTTGGCCATTTCTGGTGCCTCATAAGAATCAAATCCATACTCCAGACTGATCGAACTCTGACCCGCCAGTCTAGGCACACTATCACTCGCCGGTGAGGCAAATGACACAGCAAAGCCAAGCATCAAAATATTGTCAGCGATTGGTCGGACTGTGTTCGGTGCATCATCTAAATTGATGGTTGCCCAGCCTTGATCGTTAGCCGAATTATAAACCGTATTGTTCTCTGTATTAGGTTGGTATTCATAGAGACGATACCGATATTTGGGCTGCAACCGCGAAACCAATCCGAAAGGCAAAAAACTGGCGTCTGTTCCAAACTGAACAAAGTATCCACGGGTGCAAAGCAAGTTCTTGAGTCCAGAAATGTCAACACCTTCAGCATTACCCTCACCTAAAGCTGTTTTCCCCAGAGGAGCCTGGAACACTACGGCATGACCAGGCAGTTCGGGAGGTCCTCCACCGCCAGAAACAAGGCGGGCAGCCGTATCAAACTTGATACCTAAGTGTGCTAGCCGTCCGCTTCCATCAGGAGCTTTTAGTGGATCAGTTGTGTAAACTTTACCATCCCAAAGAAATGAGCGATGTGTATCTATGGATGCCTGACGAAGATTTCGGGTTATGGTGTCAAACGCTAAACGTGCTTCTCTAAACTGGCTAACTTTGGACGATGCCGCTTTCCAGCTCCGTTGTGCCTGACTGATGACTGTCGTTATGATCAGCATCATCATCGCCAGAATCACCATCGAAACGAGCACTTCCACCAAAGTGAATGCCTTGCCTTGGCAAGCTTGCTGAGCGGGTTTATGAGTGCCGCGCCATGTGATTCCTTGCTTCATATTTTTGAAATTTGGATAAGACACATTCAAGGCACTAGGGGGGCGATATGTAGAGGCATGGAGTCGAACGCATTCTTCGCAGCGCCATCAAAGCTAAAATTCACATTGGCGGTGGCAGCTATATCAACTGAGAAACAAAGCAGCGTCTCCTCCTGAGCACCTGAACCAGGTAAAATGGCCTGTGGTGCGGACCTAGCTGGACGGACTCTCACAACATACGAAGTCATGGTCAGATCACCCCCATCTTCCAGCACAGCACCTTGATCGTCGTAATGCAGAGTTGTTGCCCCTAGATTTTTAAGGGCCGCAAAGCTATTCATCGCAAGACGGCTTTGAACAGAATCAAGGATTCGACTCATAGCGCTTACATTCGCCGCCTTCCGCGACATCTCGATGCCATGAGGCAAGAGTCCAAGCAATGCCGTGATAGCAAGCCCCATAATACCCAGCGCCAAAACGGTCTCGATGAGAGAAAATCCAGAAACAAGCCGGTGGCGAAATACGCGTTGAACTTTCAGATCATTGGTTTTCATGATGCCAGACCTAAGGTGAAAATTGTTTCATTTCGATAATTCTGAAATGATAGAAGTTTTCTAATGACGGTTTTGTGAATGGTGATGAACCATCTGCGTAATCAAGAAATGGCGAAGCCGCTGATCCGCGTTCAGCTGAAGAAAAATCCAAGAAACGCTCTAGCAGCGCGCTGCCACGATACTCACCTGTAACCGTGTCTTTGTTTAAATCGATCTGATCAGGAGCCACGGACTTCGCCTTCTTAATCGCCTGCGCCATGAAATAAACCCGGAACGTATTAGATCGTGTTGTCACCTTCTGATAGATGTTTGAATACGGCCTCTCTCTGGTGTTATCACCTGTAATTTGGTTTCTATTCCAGAACTGAGCCATCGTTGGGCGACGTATGGAGTCTGAGTTAGGAGAACCAATTGCAGTCTCGCCGACACTTGTTGTTTTAGGGATCAAGTCTATCTCACAGATCTGCGAGGCTGTTCGGAAGAGACCTGCCTGCGTTCCAGGTCTAGGTGCCCCTGTCATAGCAAAGCGCTCATCAAACTGCTTCAAAGTGGCCTCAATGGCCAATTGCCGGTGCCAGTTAAATCCATCCCCCTCTCCCCAAAACTGTAGTGGTGCAGTGCTTCCATTTTTGAATTTCTTGTAAATCAAAGTGTTTGTTGCGCTTGGTTGGCCTGTTCGCACATGGTTCTGAGAGAATGCGGTCATGAGTTCCCCTTTGAGAACTGCATGCATTGCAGTCTTGCGCTTTATGTATGTGAAAGGCACGATCTGATAGTTCATGTTGACCTTTCCAGCCGAAGCGAAGCTGTCACTGATCGCATAGGGCTCTACAATGGGCATCCAGAACAGATCAAGGAAGTTGTGATCGGCAGGTGACACTATGCCATTGCCATAGTGTGTGAGACTTGGGTCCGAGCGGAACAACAATGTTCGCCATGGAACGCCATTTGTTGCATCTTCTGGAGTCAATGCGCCAGACCCATAGACGCCCGTCGGAAGGGACCCAAACATTACTGGCGACGATATCATTCGATTCGGCGTAAAATAGGAACCAGTGGCAGGAATCTGGAGGAAACTGCTTTTGAAATACGAGTTTCTCGTTGTGTAGAATTTATTTAGGCTTCCGAACCACTCCTGGTCAACGCTAAGGTTCCCATCATCTGCCTTATTGATGTATGCTCCGTCACGAATATCCCCCATGGCATTATCAAAGTCCCGCCGCTGAGAGGATATAGCCCGTGCCGCCGGTGTAAGCGGAGTGTCTGGCACTTGATCTGCAGGATACCAGGCAGAAACCAATCTGTTCACATGGACTGGCGCTAATGGCTCATTTTGTCCGCTTCCAATATCCACCCCAACTTCGAGGTCGGACCTTGAGCCCATCAAACTGTGGGCAAACAAATCATTGGGACGCTCCTGCCATACACGGTGTTTCACCCAGACCGTTGCAGGAACGAAGGGGCGAGCAGCCAAAACTCGATAATCCCCATGCCTGGGGACCATGCTGCGCAATGAGTCGGTGCCCCAGTATCCATAATTCCCCATTCCCAATTTACCTTGTTGGTTGAGTCCAACTTTTTGATAAACATCCGCATTAACGAGATCTTTTTGTGGATCGGACTTCACTCCGCTAAAGTTTCCGAGCGGCGAGTAACCATAGATTTGAAGCTGAGACGGGACATTGACCACGCTACCAGTATCTATTCTTCTCGTCTTTGTTAGAGTATGATTCGTGCCGCTGAATCGTCCTCTGGTATCATGGTCACGCTGCTCATTGAATGCGTGCTCTTTGATAGCATTCCAATTGAGATTTCCACCGACAAAAGTCGGAACACCTTCATAGCGCTGGAGTGCCCCACCAGCATTGAATGACCACCATCGCGGCGCATGAACAGCCCTTCTCTCGTAAAGGTTCCCATTATTGTCGATCTCTTTCCACTTTTCGGTCGAATACACGACAAGCCATGGTGGCGGGACTTCGCCGTCTTCAAACTGAAGCATGATGGTCTGGCTTGGGGTAACGTTTTTCTGTGAGTTTTTTCCTCGCCAGTCATGAGAGGCATAAATGTCGATCCTTAAAGGACTCTGGGGAGCTTTGAACTTGATCACTTTGGCCCGATCAACAGTGAAATAACTACTTACGAGCGGAAAATTTAGCATCGCGCTACTTACCGCGCCAGTAGTAGAAGTGTTGTAATTTGGATCTTGTGGCATTTTGCCAATTGACTTAGCTTGCCGTCCACTCATGAGCGGGGACGTGCCGTAACTTCCGCCAAGCGGACTCACGTTAAGAGATGTAACCGATTCCCCAAGGGCGCTACCCATGTATCCGGTCGTGGATTGAATTACCTGATCTGTCGTGGTGTTAAAAATGGACCTCAGCGTAGTAGCACCCGTATTATCTATCGCCTCGACTTTGAAATTCCCCAGTTCCTTGCCATTCAAAACGATCGTGAAGTCAGGAGTGTATTTCGTATAGCCAACAGCAGGAACGAACAGCTCTATCTGCATTACGATCTGAATGCGTTTTTGTGTGTCCGTTAGTTCTATTCCCCCAACGGTTGGATTCCAATCCAAGGTGCAATTCCAATTCATCGGATTCATGGCCGGATGGCGACCAGGATCACGCGCAGTGCCTTTGCCAAATTGGGCAAAATCGCATCCCCACTTTTCAAAAAGTAACCGGGAAGGAAACGGGGGGAAATTCGAATACCAGTAAAGTGGAACGGGCAGTCCTTGCCCATCTTTTCCTCCTGAAACTCCAGTTCGCTCAGATTCCGGAGACTCCACATCTGGATCGATACGCTGTGCGGTTTTTCCTCCGCTCAGGACGTCTTCCCCGCTGGCATTTTTCATGATAAAACTACCCGCATCTGGCTTCCCGTCCCCTGTGCATATAAACTGGAGGGCTACCTCAGAAATGGTGGGAAATCGCCCGAAGCCTTTGTATGTCTTTGTGCCTACTGTCCACTCGATCGGGCGGACTTGACCATGCCCAGGATACGCTCCTGTTGTCATTCTCTTGTCAGTGTATTGGTCTCGATATTGCGCTGGGACAATCCCCCCCAAATCGCCCACTCTACGAATCGTGTCGAACCTCGGAGCCGTGTAAGTATAATATGAAAACTCAGCGGGGCGTTGCAGCCAAAGGTCTTGCTGCTTGGTCAATTTGATAGCCCCAGCGACTGTGCTGTTCGCATCATCCCACAATGCGCGCCCTCCTTTTTCTTTAACCTGCAAATCCTCGAGGAATGCGTCGTATAAATTTGTGATTCTAATGTAGTCAAAAATTTGGACCAAGATCTGCCTGGAGTCGTCTAAACCATACTTGTTACGGAATGTTCCTCCCCCAGGCATCGCGGGTCCGCTCACCAATGCATCCAAATAGTCCATGAGCTTGCGATTGCGAGTGAGGCCGTGGCTCGGTGTTCCATACCCCATATCCTCAATGGCACTGTTCGCATCCCTCCTGCTGAAGTAATAGCTGTTCTTCGATATTCCAACTGCGTCACGCAGGGTGCTGCCCAGGGAGCCGGCAAATGCAATGGACGCATCGTAAGTTGTTCTGAATTTAGGCCCTAAATCTGCATCAGGAACCGGCCAAATTGCCACCCTGGGAAGACCAAACATGTTCAGTTCGGACGCCTTTGAGTTGGCAGTGAGAAAGAAACGACCCCGCTCTAGAACCTCCGGCTTTATATACTGGGAGCCGGTCTGTTGGTTGACTAGATTTCGCACGGTATCGCTATTCTGACGGTTAGCAAAAATCCACTCATCGACAGAAGCATAAAGATGTTTCTGGGACACTTCCGCGTGCTCTGCGACCAACGTGCTGATCTCTGGAGAAGCCGTATTGTTGAAGTCATCCGGGGCATAGGGGATGGTGCCATCAGCCGAAGCGCCATGGCCCAATTTGGGCACTAGGAGTGAAATAGACTTCTTGAGATTGATCACTTCACGAGGATGGGGGGAGGTGCCGCCGCGGTAGCCATCGCCATCATATTGAGATGGATCGTGGGTAGGGTTGGGTGAAAGAACGCTGCTCAGAGCGACTGTGGCAGGATGTCCTGGATAGCGCTGGTATTCACGCAAGACAGGCTGGAAATTGCTCCACGCCGCATCACGATTGTGAAACACAGTCGGCGTTGCAAACTGCCCTGGTTCCCCCGCTGTATTGATATTGATTCGACTTGATTCATCATCAGTCCAGAATGCCAATCTCCCTACAATAGGATTGTCTGCACTTGGCTGTCCGGAACCAGTCGCGGTAACCCACTGGGCCTGAAGCGATGACGTCGAACCAACACTCCCCATTGTCCCGTCTTTGAGGACATACAGCCACTTCACTGGCATCGGCAAACGTAGATCGTCGGGCTCGCCACTTTCAACAACCCCAGGGAGACTTCCGGAGGTCGTATTTCCAGAATATGAAAATCCTTCGATAGGCTGGAGCCCGTTGGTAAGGCTCTTGGCACGAGGATCAACTATCGGGAAAATTGTTTTTACTGAACCGCCAACTGATGAAGCGCGGATTACAGGTTCGTTGAGGTCAACCCACTCCGCAGCATTCGTCGCCCACTCCGTGCTGGGAGTGTCATTCGCCATAGCTATCTCCCCTGCCAATCCAGTCTGCGTGACCACCATAGTGCCCGAGGAATACAAACGTCTCCCTTGTGCAAACGCACCGTTCGTTCGATATACTCTTATCGCACCTGGCTGTGAAGCCCATGTTGTTCGACCTGCCACAGATTGCGCCCCAGGAAGCCCTGAACCGGTGGCACCTGCCTGGATCTGCGAGATTACCAAGTTCACAGCACTGTCAGCCAAGTGCCGTGCTGTTGCGCCATCAGAGTAGTTCTTGGCCGCCTTAAATTCTGCATCACTCACAGAAAAGAGCGCCAAGATCAGGATCGTCGCCAGGGTGACCACGCCCAATACTGATATGAGCGCTAGGCCTTTGCTATTAGTTCTCAGAAAGCCGAAAAGTTGTTTTTTCATGACCGAAGGCTGTTTGATTTTTGATCTTATTTGAGATTTGACCAGAATGACTGCGCCAAGTCAATGGAATTACAATGCAATTACATGGGAGTTCATGCTGTGGCTCCTTACAATTGGGTAATGAACGCGGCCCCATCCTCTTTCTGAGATGGATGAGGCCGTGTTAGGATGGCCTAGAAGATCGGTAACAGTGACACACGACCTGACTTCGAGGCTGTCGCTGGGCTAAGGGCAGGCAGGACGAAGTAGCCAGCACCAATTGCATCATTAGCTGAAGCTGTCTGTGCATCGGGGATGATCATGCCAAAATAGGGAACGACACGAGTTGTCGTGCCATCTTTGAGCGTGATCGAGCCCGTGAACAATCCGGTAGCGGTCGTGAATGTCATGGTCAATGAACCGGGATTCGTCCGGGTAGTAGTCGTGCCAAGAACGGCTGGGCTGAGGATTCGGACCCCCTGCTGCGTGGTCAACCCATCGTTATTGGAATCGTGGTTAGGATTTGTTGCCGAATAGCTGGCAGGTAGTCCGCTGTCTCCAAAGAAGGTCACGGTTCCATTGATATAATCATTGAAATTAACCACCACTCCCGCTGGCGAGTCAGCGCTTCGGGCACCCAGAATATTGTTCGGTTTAACAGGCACCACGTAAAGGCCCCCAGAAACATCCAGGCTCAAAGGTGCGGCAGGCCATCCAGCCTTGTAAACCTTGACGCTGTCGGGCTGTTGCGCCTTGGCCCAGGACAGGCTGCCCGATACGGCATGATTGGAGCTGCTGATGGATGGCGTTCCATACAGGGAACCCGGATTGGCTGCCGTGTAGAGGAACTGATAAACAAGGAATTCACCATTCGGACCCATTGGAGCCGTCGATGCAATGGCAGATCCTTCGGACGTCTTGCCCGCAACGATGACCGACCCTGCAAGGCTTGCATTGGCCGACATGTAACCATCACCCTGCGGGACATTAGGATTAGCAGTGTCACCTTCCAGCAAGGCTGGGATGGAGAGCATGCTGTTATGCAACCCAACACGCGTTGTCGCAGGATTGCCTCCCACTTTGTTGGTGTTCCACACCAGTCCCCATCCATTGATATTAGCAGTGGTCGCCGCTGTGTCAGTGATCGTTCCTGTGACGAGCCGCGAACCCGAGGTGAGGAGGTCAAACGTGACGGTCAAAGCTGTCAACGGTGACACACGAGTTACAGCATGAACACCACGAGGATTCGCCCCTGCATTGTCCAGCTTACCTTTGAGCGTATAAGATGTGGCACCGACGGTCAGCTTGCCAGTGTAATCCCCGAGGTAGGTGGTGGTGATGTCCAGCCTTGCTCCGAGACCCAGCGTCCCTGTGGTAGCCCCTGTTCCCGTCAGCGTGCTGCCACTGCGATCTGCAATCGCTACAAAAGTGCCAATCGAGTGCGGATGCAGAGGTGCCACAACCATGGTGAATGGCCCGAGGACTGTGATTCCCCCGCGTCCCTTGGCAGTAACGTAGATCGCATTGTAAGTCACGGGACCAGTGCTTGTTGCCACTGGCGTGCCGGAAATGACGCCCGTGGATGCATTAATCGTCAAGCCTTTCGGCAGCCCTGTCGCGGACCAGCTTGTGGGAGCCTTGGCAGGATCTGCATCATAAGGGAAGGCATAGTTGAACGCGGCTGAAACTGCGACCGTCGGGAACGTCGGTGCAAGAAGCACGGGGGCATATGCCGGATCAGGAACCGGATCGGCTACCATGTTGACACGACCGGATCGGATGCCTGTCGCTGTTGTTACACCGGGAATCGTGAAGAAGCCTGCACCCACTTGGTCAATCGTGCTGGGCGTCGTAGTATCAGGAACAATCATGGCAAAGTAGCTGACAGTCCGAACCTTTCCGGGATCGGTGAGCTTAAATGTTCCAGTCACCAATCCTGTCGCCGATGCGATGCTCATCGTCACCGTTGCGGGGTTTGTAGCTGGTGCCGTGTAAATGGCCGGGCTCTTGATCTTGAAGGCTGCCAGATTGGCGACCGCAGCCTGAACGGATTCGGTCGTGTCGATACCCGTGCTGTCGAAGAATGTGATCCGTGCATTGGTAGCAGCGGACGGACTTGCGGCCATGACCACATAAGGAGTAACCGGCGGCACATAGAGTCCACCCATCACTGTCAATGTGATCGGTGCTGCCCAGCCGTTGGGATATGGCGTGGTGGCAAGCTGGCCACCTGTGCGGCTCCAAGATATAGATCCCGTTACCGCATGAATATTGGGAACGTCACCGATCACCGCTGTGCCAGCAAAGGACCCTGGTTTCGCTGCTGAATACAGGAACTGGTAGATCAGGAACTGACCCGAAGCTCCGAGAGGTGCTGTCGTAGCCACGGCAGATCCGTCGGCGGCTTTTCCTGCGACCACGACCGAGCCTGCCGTCGAAACGTTGGCTGAAGCGTAGCTGTCGCCCTGAGGATAATTCTCTTCATCACCCTGCAGGAGCGCAGGAATGGAGGCTTTGAAGTTATGAATGCCAGCCCGAGTCGTAGCGGGAGCTGTTGCACTAAACGCAGCTCTCCAACCGCTCAGGTTGGCCACTGTTGGACTTGCGCCGACATCGGTAACCGTTCCTGAGACCAGACCTCCATTGGAAGCATCGAATTCAAGGAACAGTGTCAGATCGCTCTTGGCTGGTTTTTCAGTGGAGCGCTTGATGGTAAATGTTGCCGTCGGATTGAGTCCGGCGGAATTCAAGGAACCCGACAGAGGGTAGGTTGTCCCACCGATGATCAGCTTGCCAGTCCACTTGGCTGTGACAGCTACCGTTGCATCAAGGCGAGCGCCAAGTCCCAAGGTGCCCGTTGTAGCCGTGCCAGAGCGTTCCGTGAGTGCGACGAAGGTGCCCACCACGTTCGTGCTCAGCGGCGAGACCACAATCGTAAATGGTCCTGCTGTGACGCTGCCTGCCGCATTCGTGGCGGTGATCCGAATGTTCTGGAACTTGATCGTGGAGGTCGTTGACTGAGTTGGCGTGCCACTGATCACACCCGTCGTTGGATGAATGGCGAGGCCTGTAGGCAACCCTGTAGCAATCCAACTGGTAGGCTTTTTGTTCGCGGGCGAACTGATGAAAGGAACCTGATAGCCGGAAGGCGGGCCGTAAGGGCTTCCGACCTTGGCTGATGGCAAGGCCACGCTGCCAATCTCTGGAGTGGCAGCCAGCAGAACGGTATTCGCCCCAGTCACAAGCGATGGCGCTGTGGGCGGGTTACTCGTGTTAGGGATCGACCTCGACATTGTAACCTTGCAGGTATAAACGCCTTCAAACTCTGCGGCGAAGGACTTGATGGTTAGCGTTGCGGTCGTTGTGCCTGCATAGGGCTTGATGGAAGCCGAACTGACCGACGTGTCCGTGTCATTGATCGGCACGCCATTGCGCATCCACTCATAGCCAAAATACCCGGCGGGAACAGCCGCTGGCAGCGCTGTGATGGCCTTGAGTGTGGTGGTGCCATTGGCCTTCAGGAGCACCGTCGATGTGGTGGTGGTGTCCACAGCTGCGATGACAGCGGCAGGACGCTCAACTGTGGCTACACTGTTGGTAGCCGAAGCCGAATACTTGCCAACCGTCGCGGCGTTGACAGACGATATGGTGTAAGAAGTGCCGCCGCCCCCAGGGATCGCGGTGCCGTTCTTCTTCCAAACGTAGCCGATGGGCTGCTTGCCAACCGCCTGGACATTCATGTTCAGCGAGGTGTTCAGCGGCACAAGACGGTTCACCGGCCACGAGGTCGGTTGAAGGATAGCGTCGTTAATCTGTCCCGATCCAACGACAAGCACCAGTCCGTGTGTTGCGAACAAGCTGGTATCCCAGAGGAACGACTCGCCCAGTGATGGCAGGATCAAATCCTCCGCACCTGTCGAGCCAAAGCGGAGAGCACCACCTGTGGAGACAGCCAAAGGTCCAACGGCACCGCTGGCATCAAGCGTTAGGTTGGGATCCAGATTGATCAGGCGGAAAACGTCTCCAGCAGTCGGTGAGTAGCCATCCAGCAGGACGGTGAACTTGGCATTCGGTGTGACCTTGACCGTGCCGCCGATCATCAGGCTATCATGCTGGGTGCTGAGAATCGCTGTGTTCAATTCATTGCCGTAGGTGGTCGAGTCATTTAGCGACAGGAGCGCATCACGCAGGCCAGCATACAATCCATCTACCTCTGTCCCTGCCTGTGCGCTAGGCAGTGAAGGTATATTGAAGCTCGGGCGCTTGATCTGGAAGATGGTCTCCGAGGTAGCGCCGAACTCGACGTTCCCAGTGATGTGTAAAGTGCCCATGGCATTGCCGCCCACGTCGCCTGGTTTGATCAGGCCATTCAGGACCGCAGCACCCTGGACGGTTCCGGACCCTGCCAGCGTGCCTCCCAAATTCAGCGTCAGCCCCGCGACATTGGCATTCCTGACAGCACCCGTATCGCCAATGCCACCCACGCCCACCTGGAGTGTGCCCTGCTCGATCACCGTGGTGCCCGTGTATTGATTCTGTAGGGTCAAGGAAGCCCAGCCAGCGCCAGATTTGACGATGCTCAGGCTGGCTCCGCCCAGAGAAGAACCTGGAGCCGTCACTGTGCTGGCGGGCGAGCCATCGCGGAACAAGGCATCCCACTTCACTTCCACATTCGCGGGGGTGGCCTGCGCGATCCGCAGTGTGCCTGGGGTAAGGGCAGCGTTCTCGATGATCTCCGTGCTAGCATTCGAGTTTGCACTAACTGTTCCGACATTGCCAAGGAACGCGCCGTCTCCGCCTTTGGTTTGCAGCGAGCCAATCGTGACGGCGTTACCACCTGCTTGCAGGATGGAATTGTAGTTCATCGTCACATCGTTCTTCGCGGTCGTCGCCAAGCTGTGTCCCAGACGTGCGATCGAAGTCTGATCGTGTCCGTAAGTCGTGTTGTTGCTGATCACCAGATCACCACTCCAGCCAGAGTTATCCGCATTGAAGGAGTGCGTCACGAAGGTGCGACCATTGGTGTTGTCGGTGCGAGAGCCACCATTGGCCCCCTCATTGGTATCAATGACCAAGTTCCCACTGGTCACGGCACCATCGACGAACCGTCCATTGTATTCCACATTCACAAACTCACCGCCTGCGGCTGTGCTGGCGTTGTTGTCTTCATAGTAGAGGACCACATTGTCATTGAGCGTGATATCGCCATTGAAGCGCTGGATTGATCCATTCACGTTGGGGATGTAGGCCGCTCCGATGCGTTTGGTCTGAGCGGGACCGTAGGTGACATTGATCGGCAGATTGACCTCCCAAACACTTCCTGCGGTGCCCAAGTCTGGCTGGATGAGCAATTCAGCCACACCCTGGCTTTGATTGCTGCCCAGTGTGATGAATTTGGTGTTGGTGAAGATGTTGCCATCAATGAATGAACCAATACCAGCGGCTGGTGTGGGGTTCAGAAGGGTTGGTGTGTAGGCTGTCCGGTTCCCGCTGCCGAGAGCGTCACCTTGATTGATGACCAGGGTGCGGCCCTGAAGAATGGTGAGGCCACCCTTCCAGTCGGGAATATTCTCGCGGAACTCCAGAGTTCCCTGGCCGTCCTTGATGATGTCGCCGCTGCCCTGAATGAAGCCGCCACCGTTGTTGAGGCGGAAGATCTGGCCAGGCACGACCTCGAAGGTAGTCGTGCCGTTCATGGCAATCGGACCATTCCAGTTCATCGGGCGCACTGCTGCACCGAGTGTGCCGACGGTCACCACATTGTTACCCTCGAAGGTGATGAACTCTTCGAAATTCCAGTCGCCACCGCCATTGGCATTGCCCATCTGGAGCATGAGGTTCGTTCCCGAGCGCATGACCGTTCCATCAGCCCAACTGATGTTGGAACCGAAGATGGAAGATGTGCCAGCACCCGCATTTGGATTGTCACCCGCCACACGCAGTGTGCCCTGCTTCACATCAATCAAGCCCTGGAAGCTGCCCATGTTGCCATTGTCTCCTTCAAAGGTGAGCGTTCCCGCACCCATCTTGATCAGATCACCGCGATACAGTTCCTGGCTGACGATTCCCTTCTGAATCATCAGGTTCGTCGAAGGATTCACCACGTCGATCACGCCACCCGAACCCGCCAGCGTGATGCCGCGCGTCTGTGAGAACAGTCCATTCGGACCCGTCCAGCGCAGAGTGCCTCCGTTGATTGTGACCTGATCGGTAATTTCGTTCGCTGGGTCAGGCCCAAGCACGCTGTCATCATCAATGCTGAGCACCCCACCATTGATGTAAGTCTTGCCACCGTAGTTATTGTCGGTGTTGGTCAGCACCACAGCTCCCGTGGTCACGGGCTCACCCGTCGTCGTCATGGGGCCACTGACCACCAAGCTCATCGGGGAAACAACGGTGATCGAACTGCCGGTCGAACTGGCCGTGGCATTGCTGCTCACGGTAAAGGCATTGGCACTATTGACCTCAAGGATCGTCGCACCACCAGCGATGCCAGGAGCGATGACGACCAAGCCCTCGCTCAATCCTGCGGTGCTCGCCACATGGACCACATTGGAGCCACTCGTGATGATAGCGTTAAGCAAGACGACAGGGAGGAAGCTCTTGGTTCCGATGAGGTAATTATTATTGGAGCCTGCCCCCGTCACATTCTTGCTAACGATGAGCGTGGTAGCATTGAACACCTGCTCGACCACCGTGCCGCTCTGGAGGTTCGGCCCGATGATAGGGAGGCCTACCGTGATGCCTGCCGTATTGCTCACCACCAGCTTGCGCTCATTACCTGGAGTGCTCACCGTCTGGCCACCAGTAAGCAACGAAGGCATCGAAGCCGGATACTGAGCGAAGCCTGTGAGCCCAGTGGTAGCTCCCACCGTCACGGCGGGAACGGGGATGCTAATGGTGAAGGTCGTCGAGTTGGTCACCCCCTGCACGACAGCACCCGCAGGCACATTGGGCAGCAGCACGGGCATACCGGCAATCAAGCCAGTCGTTGAGGCAGTGGTAACGACATTCGAGTTCGCGGTGACGGTTACGTTGTTCAATGCAACCGCTCCTTTGATCGCAGTGAAAGTAAGTCCGCTAGCCGAGGCTGTGGCTTTCTGGCTCAACTGGAAGGAAGTGGTGTTGTTGACATCTGCGCTGCTGGCTAAAGTGCGCACCACCGTATTGGAAGGAATCTGGTTGCCACCAATGACCACGATACCCATCCCTTCAAACATCGGACCCGTATTGGACACAGATGCTGTCGTGGAGTCGAAGGTGGTCGCTCCACCGGTAAACTCTACTGCGGCAGACGGGATGTCATTGGGCATGGTCACGAAGAGCACCTGCCCATTCAGCGTTGTCGTAGCCTTGTTGCTCAGCGTAAGTTCCTGCGTGTTGAAATTCTTGGTCAGCACCAGAGTGCCGTTCGGAATGCCCGGGCCAGTGATAACCATGCCCTCAACCACGGGTTCAATTGTAGCTGCGGAAATGATGTTGCTGTTTGCTGTCATCGACACATCGGCAATGGTCGCTGGCATCGTTCTGGCCGGCACGAGCAAGACGCTGCCTGCGTCGCCACCAGCATAAGCAGGCAGGCTCATGGTGAAGCTCGTCGCACCCGTGACTTCCACGACCGTCGCACCCGCAGGAATATTGTTGCCAACGAGGATAGTGCCTGGAGCAAGACCGAGGGTGGATGCCACGGTCACCGTGGTCGATCCCAAGGTGGTTACCATTCCTGAGACCGAGGTCGTTCCATTGCCCATTCCCGAATTAATCGTCAGATCGCCCTGACCATACTGATGGACAATCAACTCGGCGGTGCCGAACTGGATGCCTTGGGTAGGTCTGACGGTGGTGATCGTCGCATTCGCCGTGAGCTTCACGGAGGTCGGTGAAACGATCTCCTGCACGTAGGTGCCACCAGGGATGCCCGTGCCGCTGACAGGCATACCAACATAAAGCTCGGAAGTGTTGTCGAGACCCGTCACAAGATTCTGATCCTTGGTCACGCGACCGGACATGATGAGGGAGGCCACGAGGCGACCGCCATTGATCGCCTTGTTCGCGGTGCCTGTTGCTGAGGACACCAACAGACCCGAGTTCGCCACGAAGAGCGACTGCCCTGATGCTACATTGATGGCGCTATCGGCGGCGGCATCGAAGCGAAGAGTGCTAACAGTCCCTCCAGCGTTCAGAGTGCCGAAGAACCCAGCACCACCCACACGAGCATCTTCCGTGTCTTCAGAAATATCCTCGCCGCGAGTCCAGAGCGTCAGGTCATTTTTAAACTCATCAGGTGAACGGCCAAAGCCCTTCACGCGATTGCCATCCGTGGCATCAATCAAGGTGAACTCCGAGGCCTGGTTCGGTGCCGAACCCGTCACCGCCCATGGAATGAGACCGTTCTGGAGAGCAACAGAAGTCTGTGGATTGACAGACAGATTGATGCGGCTAGTTCCCAGCACCTGGCAGGTGATGGTCAGTGTCCGGGTAGCGCCGAGAGCAGGGTTGTAGGTCACACTCACCTGCTGGTTGCTAGCATTGTAGCTCACCGTCCAGAGCGTGGAAGATGACCCCGAGGCCTGGCTCCAGGTGAAGGTGCCGTCTGTAACCGCCACCGTTCCATTGACCGCAGTCACGCCTGAGATGGTTTTCACCTGGGCTGCTGTCGATCCAGACGCCGCTGTCTCAGTTTGTGTGTAAGGCACTGGACCGGTCGAGTTGTAAGACACGAAGGAAGCCGTCGCGCCCAGATTGCGTGTCAATGTGGGATTCGTCTGTGAGCGAGTGTTGCCTATCGCAAGGGTGAAATTTTTGCCATCTCTGGCCTCTGCGATGATCTGGGTGTGGCCCGAATTGAATCTCGTTACACGGCCATCAGCACCACCATCGGTAGCGACATTGACGGTGACATTGTTACCACTGGTCCGATCAGAACCCACGAGACCGGCCCAAGTCGATGAAACACCCTGCGCGCGGAAGATGCCGCCTGTGCTGGTGAAGTTCTGGTTGCCGATTTGGCTCACTGGCGTGTTCACTGGCAAGGTCGCCGTGCTGGATGTCCACTGAGAGTTCATGTCCACCACCAACTGGCCACCGCCGAGTTCAAAGGTATGCGTGTCACTGCCTTCCTTGCGCACCGTGTTCCGCAAGGTCACCGTGCCGCGCCCCACCTTGATGAAGCTGCCGCCATTGAGACGATGATTGATCACCACATTGCCGCCCGCCATGGCATAGAAGCGGGGAGACTTGTCCAGACTCAGGTTGGCATTGCCATGGGTAAACACTCCAGGAGCACCGCCGAAAGTAACTGTCCCGGTTTCGTTGGTGCCACCGATCCAGGCAGCACCGCCATGATTGTTGCTCACACGCCATTCAGGCATGTTAAACACCTGATTGGCACGGGTAAGGAAGACCGCTGCCGATCCACCACCGTCACCCAGGTTGTTCGCCAGAAGGAAGCCGTGCTGTGAAGTCTGTCCGTTGGCGTTCGTGCTGTTGGAAGTGATTGATGTCGCTGAACCGCCCAGTGCTGTATCACCTGTGAGACGCGACAGTGCGGCCTGCGTCCAGAAACCGGTTTCGCCTACTCCGAGCGTCGCGGGATCATAATTCACGAGCATCACACCGCGATCCATCGAGAGACGTCCCGCCGCATTGTATTGCTTGTCGAAGGCCACATTCAGATCGTCGTTCGCAGTGATCTGAAGACGGAAGACTTGGTTCTCATTGGTCACCGTGGCGCTGGAAGGCAGGCTGGTGACAACCCCTGAAACCGGCACCGGCAATCCGCTTGCATCGAACTTGTCTCCCACCTGGCCCCGCAGCCAGATGTAGCCTGCTCCATTCAGAGAGAGCATCCGCGAGTCGGTGTAATAAACATCTTCGGTTAGCGCTGTGTCGCCACCCGCGATGTCGCCATTGATGACCAGCGACTGGTTGGTATTCACGCTCATGCGAGGACGGCCTAGCTGTGTGGCGTGACCATTGCTGTCCACATGGTCGAGGGTGATGTTTCCATAGAGCGCGTTGTTGCCGTTCTCGGCACGGAGGATTTGGTTTTCCCCGGTGAGCGCTTTCACCAGCAAGTCTTTGGGTGCCCCAGGAGCGCCGATCATCACACCATTGGTGAGACGGAAGTCACCCGAGCCCTGGATCACAATATTGTTTCCAGTATTGATCACTCCATTAGCACGGCCATTGGCCCCCAAGGCATTGCGGCCATTACGGGCGAACAGAACACCATCGTTGATCGTGGTCGTGCCGGTGTAGGTATTGAGGCCATCCAGAACCACATTGGCATTGCCGACTTTGGTCAGTCCACCCGAACCGCGAATCGCTGTCTGAAGTTCGAAGTTATTCGTCTGGTAGGTGCCGTCTGTCAGGCGCAGCCAGTAGTTCTGATTGTTGATAATGCCCTCGCGGTTTCCGAAGTCCACGGCACCACCACGGATATAAGTCGTCTCATTCACCCCCGTGCCTGCGATGGCAAAAGCGGCTGAAGAAATCATCCCCGATGCCACCGAAAGCACAGCACTGCTATCGATGTAAATCGTGGGCTGCCAGTTGTCCGTGTAGCTGGTGATTTGCGAACCGTCATGCAAGGCGGAACCTGATGCATCGCTGTCCATCGTGGGACCGAAGCGGAGGGAGTTCAGAGAAACACTTTCACGAACGAAATGATTGAAGTCTGTGACATTGACATTCTGACCATTGAGCGCTGATCCGATGAGCCCATTGGATGCCGCCGCATACTCCGAATCATCCAAAGGACGGAGGAAACCATTGTCCCAGGTCATGAAGTGGCTGCCAGTGGCATTCTGCAAATTGAAGCCCTGAGTGTAGAGATCGGAGGTGAAACGCGTGTCCTGATAGATCGCGTTGGGTGCCGATCCGCCAAGCAGGCCAGGGATGATCTTCCGAGATGTCGCTGTGGCACCGCTGCCTACTTCACTCAGCGAACCCAGGGATGTCAGCGCCACCTGAACGTTCTCACTGCTGCCCACCAGCGTGGAGCTGAAGCCAGAGGTCGAATCAAGATTGCGGAAACGAATCACCGCACCAGGCGAGCGCGAGATTTCACCAATGGTGAGTGTGAGGGTCTGATTGCTTCCTTCCTTGGGCCAGAGGTCAATCAAGTTGGTGCCTGCCTGCGCCTGTAGTTTTGCACCAGCGGTTGCGATTGCTTCCGAGGTGTTACCACTGTCTGCGCCGATCAGTCTCAGCCATCCCTGACGCATGATCACATTCGCAGCGTTATTGACGCGATCAGCAAGATTGGTGGTGACCACTGCTGATGAAGCATCCAGGCGCGTGGAGTTATCCAGGGTCAGCATCCCGGAGCGCTCCATGATGATGTTCGCCGTGCCTGACAGACGACCATTGCCATTCAAGGTGAGACCAAACTCGCCCCAGCTCTCAGCAGCACCAAGAGTGGTGTAGTTCTGGCCATTCAGAGAAACCACATCCGAGCGCCCTGGAAGCACCATTCTCCCTGACCTCGCAATGATGGTGTCGCCCATGTATGTGTTGTTGGCAGTGAGACGAAGCTCGCGGAAGCCGACCTTCGAGAAGCCGCCATCGCCAGTGATCGGTGCGCCGATGATCATCTTGAGCAGAATGTCCTGGGCCTGATTGCCCTGACTGGCGAGGACGTTATTGCCTAGACCGCCGTCGATATTGAAGATGTTGTTCTTCGCTGCACCAATAACGGTGATGCCGCCATCGAGATACACGCGAGAAGCCGGAACGGAGGTTCCTGAACCGCCGTCGCTGTTCGCTTCGATGTAGTTGGTGCCCTTGTTTGCAGCAGCGATCCCACCATCCATCGTGATAGGCACAAGGTGATGGGTATCGACATTGCGATAGAACTCCAGACGTGAGCCCACGACAGGGCCCAGCACCAGCGGTCCGCCCACGCCCGTCCCAAGAGTGACGTCCAGAGGTGACTGATTGCTGTAGGCCAGGAGCAGGCTCTGGAAGGCGGAGGTGGTCATGTTCGCATTGCCCACATTGGGTGCGTTGTTGCGCTCCCAGCGGAACTCACCTTCTGCGATGTTGAACTGACCGAAGCCAGTGACCAAGGCATCATGAATCACGAAATCACCCGTGCCAATTTTCTTCAGCGCACGAGCACCACCATTCGAATTCAAAATGGCTGGCTGAAAGTTCACCAAGCTGCCCACCGAGGCACCGGTGCTGGCATTGATGTCGTAGGGCTGCAAGTCAAGGCGAGCACCGTTGACGATACCACCCGTGCCGATCGTGAGGTCTCCCATCACTTGCACGTTGGGCAACTGGGCTGTGCCTGAGGTATTGCGAAGCGCGCCATTCGTCAGCGTGCCCGCCCCGAAAGGCTGGGCGAACCCAATGCCCTGGACCTGGATGATCTTGCGTGCGGCGTCGGGATCGTCACCGTAGCTCATGTTGCTGCCGCGAATATCGAGCGTGGCTCCGCTCGCCACGATGATCTCGTTGCCCGCACCAGTTGCTCCTGCCGAACGGTTGTTACCCGTGAGCCAGAGTTCACCCGCGTTGACCTTGATCTGACCCAGCAGCGTGTAGCCCGCGTTGCGTCCCGTGTCTCCCACCAGATTCTCACTCGTCTGCTGAGCATTCAGGACCAACCGACCATTGCCGATCTTGGTGAAGCCGGTGTTGGTATAGATGTTGTTGTTCAGGTTGAGCTGCGACCCGGTGGTAATGTCAAAAAAGGCATTGGTAGCAGCGCCTGTGCCGCCGGGGATGTTCAGAGGGACGGTGTCAGGGATCGTGATCGGACTGCTGACACG
>CAUJJC010000251.1 GCA_963204975.1 Verrucomicrobiota bacterium
CGGGTGCGGATGATGCGCCAGGGTTCGTCCGGGCTCAGGCGAAACACTTCCGCCGCGCCGCCATCGACGGCGATGCTCTGGCGCGCGCTCGGCATCTGGAAGTAAGGATTGCGGCCTGCATACCTGTCGTCGTAAACCCAGTATTGCAGGTGGTCCGAGTTCGAGCAGCCGAACTTGCGACCGTAGTTGTCGAAGCTCTGGCCATACTGCGCGCCGCCGCCTTCCAGGCCGAAGTCAAAGGTGCGCGGATCGAACCAGAAGTCCTTGCCGCCGAGTTCGATGCCCTTCAGGTCGGGACGCTTCAGGCAGGTCATCACCCCGCGATTGCCACCGCCCGCGAGGATGTGGATGCGATTGTCCTGGCCCCACTGCGGGCTGTTGGCAAGGCCCTGCACATTGAGCTTGGCCAGACCAGTGCCGAAGCCGGTAAAGACCTTCTCACGCACGTCGGCCTTGCCGTCGCCGTTCGTGTCCTTGAAGAACCACAGGTCCGGCGTGGCGATGACGAAGACACCACCATTCGCGCAGATCAATCCCGTCGGCCACGCGAGGTCATCGGCGAAGACGGTGCTCGTCTCGAAGTGACCATCGCCGTCCTTGTCCTCCAGCATCGACACACGTCCGAGATGCGGCGTCACATCCCGCATCTCCGAGTAGTCGATCATCTCGCACGCGAACATCCGACCACGCTCGTCATAGCTGATCGCGATGGGCGAGCGCACCTGCGGTTCGTGGGCCGCGAGTTCCAGATGGAAGCCTTTCTTCACCTGCCACGTCGCGATGGCATCCTTCGGCTCGATGGCCGGATAACGCGGCAGGTCCTTGGCCGGATCGACGGTGACCGCATTCTTCGTGGTGCCGTAGGACTCCGCGTAAGTGGATTTGGACTTGAGCTTGTCAGCAGCCATCAGCGATGAGGCACACAGAACGCCGAGAGCACAGAGAAGGAAGGACTTCATGCCGACCACTACGGTCAGCACCGTAGCGACTCATCATCAGACGTGACACGTTCCGATACTTTTGTGAAGGCAGGTCGTCGTGCGGGATGTCGGTCTCGTGGCATCTTCGGTGGCGTCGTGTCGTGAATCGACCGGGCAAGCTCCAGGTCATGATTGCAAATGCGGAGGTAGAACGGTGCAGTCGCACAGCACCCCAGGTGACGAAGCTGATCGGTCGCGTAGCGACCAAGGAAGGTAGCCGTGGACTTCAGTCCACGGAAGGTGGTCGGCAGAGATCAAGGCGTCGCGTCGCGACGCAGGAACCCGGTCGTGAGGCTAGCTTGCCGCACTCAATCTAACATGGGGTTCGGGTTCCGATGTCGCTACGCGACAAGGCTCTGATCTCGCGCCAACCGTGGGTTAAAACCCACGGCTACCCTCCATCGTCGCTACGCGACGAAGACCATCCCTTCTCCACTTCTCCAGCTCTCCACCTCTCCCCTTCTCACGTTTCCCATCCCCCTACTCCGTCACCGGCCACAGCGGTTGGCAGCGCTGGAGGAAGGCCATGCCGACCTTGTCGCCTTCCGTCACCACGCCCACGGCGCTACTGATCCCTTCCGGCATCAGGCGACCCACCATCAGGCCGAAGTCGTTGAAGAAATCATTGTCCAGCGAGCGCAGCCACAGCACGAAGCGCAGTTGCGTCAGGTCCGGCTCGTTCGACTCCGGCTTCGCGGGCACCAGTGCATACACCGCGATGGGCACCCGGCGCTGGTCACAGAACTTCCGCACCGTCGCCAGCATCTCCGGCGGCAGCGAGTCCAGCTCCACAGGGAAGAGCTGCGTCTTCTCCCCGCCCGGCTTTGGACGGCTATGGGTTAGTTCACCCGCAACCAGATCGCGGATCGCCTCCGGCTTTAATGTGAGGCTCAGGCCGCAGCCGAAGTTCACCCGCACCGTGCGCTTGCCATTGTTCAGCAGCGAGAACAGCGCCTGCGCCTCCATCGTCACCACGCCCGCCGGCACCTTCAGCGGAATCTGCGGGAGTATCCAGTCCACCACCGCTTCACTGGAGAAGACGGCGACGAAGGGCCCCTTGTCATCCACCGTGAAGTTGAAGAACTGCGGCACACTCTCCGCCGTCAGCTCATGCTCGCCCACCAGCTCTGGATGCCCCGCCGCCAACGCATGAAGCTCCAGCGCCATCAGCGCCCGCAAGGCCCGCCCATGCACCGTCGGATCGCTCTGCATCTTCACCAGCAAGCGCTCAAACTCATTCTGTGGTGGCGGTTCCGGGGGACGGTCGGCGGGGTTCATGGCTGGAGGGGGAAGAGCTTAATCGAGGCCAAGCACATGTTGGCCTTCGTCTGGTCTATGGCGATGCATAGACGGTGAGGGATTCGAGCTGGGCTGCGAACGCGGCAAAAGCTCAAAGGTGGCAAGGAAATCGACGTCATCGGACCATATGTGCGACTTGCCATCCGGCTGGCAGAGCCAGATGACGGGAGGCTGCTCAATAGATCCCTGGAGAACCGTCCAGATCTCGCCTGCCTGATGGACCTCACCAGTCGGAGTGCCATCGTGGGCGCGCACAATGATGTCGCGGCGCAGACGAGCTTGGTCGCCTGCGCGGGCTCCGCATTCATAGTCGGTGACCGGATACTCGGTAACTGCGTGATAAGTGTCGGTGCTCATTGGTCCAGACGATCAAAGTGACGCTGATAAAAGCTGATGTAGTTCGTCCTGATCCGGCAGGAAGCAATGTCCCGAACGACCATCTGCCGAGGTGTATCCTCTTGGCGTGCAATACCGGTAATGTAGTTGATGGCAACGGTGCGGCTGTCAGCGCTAGCGATGGTGCCGATGTGCATCGCAGGCGGATCGGTGCGCTCTGACTCAACGATCACAAGCTCAGTCGGCGGAAGAGATCGAAGAAATTCGGGAAAGCTGTCGATGGGTGCCATGAAATCGAACTGGACTTGGTCAAAGACTCCCTCTTCCAGAAGGAGTCGCCGCTGGAACATGTTCGTGTCACCAATCTTCCAGTCCGAGATGTCCCGAAGCCTCAGAAGCATGAACCCGTCGATGTGGAAATCATAGACATACTGAAGGAGCACCAGTCTCTCTGAAACTGCCAAAGGGAACCCCTGGATAAAATGGCTATCCACACGCTTCCGACGAACCGAGATAAGCGTCCGGTCAGCGATGAGCCGATCAATGAAATCGCGGGAGACTGACATGGCTGATGGCTTTTTGTTTGGGCGGAGCAGTCTGAATTGGCATCATGGCAGTTGGCCGACACATCCCCGTCCTTCATATCCCACACCGCCCCACCAATTGGCGAGTCTTTTGTGCAGCCTCGCAGAAGAAGGCACTCGAGAGAATACGATGCCTTCAATACCCATGTCATCAGGCACTCGGGAACCCGTTTCGCCGACGGCTTTTTCGGGCTCGGACTCTCGGGGACGAGTTTTGCCGACGGCTTTTTCGGGTTCGGAGTCTCGGGAACTAGCTTTGCCGACGGCTTTTTCGGGAGCGGAGGCTGGGAATCGGTTCTGGGAGACGGCGGAAGGCGGGGTGGAGACGATGGGGGCGGATCGGGGCTCGCCTGTGAGTGGGCAGTGGCGTGGGGTTCCTGGCTGGGGATTGGTGGTGCGCGGGCTGGAGTCTCGGCATCGCTGGGGCGCGAGTCCTGGCTTGCGGTCGGAGAGGCGTTTTGGCAAAATGCGGCGCATGTCCACGCTGCCTGACTCCCCGGTGCCGGTGACCGCACCGCCTGTGTTTGATCGTGACCGTGTCTTTGCCGCGCTCGGCTTTCCGGTCCGACGGCAGTTGTTCCTGCACCTGTGCACGAAGGGGAGCTGCACCGTGTCGGACTTTGCAGGCGGCAGTCGCTTGAAGACCGATGCGAACTCGAAGCAACTGCTGGAACTCGTCGATGCCGGTCTGGCTACCGCTCAGCCCGACTCGGAGGACCGGCGTCGCCTGCGCTACACGCTAGCGTCCGGCCTGCACCCCGTGCAGACGCCCGAGGGCCGCTGGGAGGTGGACTTCGGCTTTTGCCTTGCTGCGGTGGTGAGGGCAGGCCGTTGAAGCCGGGCTCTATGAGCCCGGAGGGGTTTGCGTGATGAAGCACGCGGAGCTTCTTCCAAAAGGCAGGAGACGGAGGATCGTGGCGGGAAGGGAGTTGACCTCTCCGGGGTCTCAGACCCCGGCTTCAACCTGGGTGCGACACTCGCTTCGCCTCATCGCGTAGGCCAACAGCCCGCCGTCGTGGGTATTGAAAATGCAGGTGGGCTTTATCCAGCCGATCTGGCGGCTGAGCTAGCGGCCCCGCTTCCGGGTCAGCATGATCTCGTTGCCTTCGGGATCCATGCACATGGCGAGGTGGGGCGGTTCGTTGTCTTCGGGCTCGGGCTCGCGGGTGAGTTGACCACCAGCGGCAATCACTTCGGCTGCGCCTGCGATCACGTCTGGCACCTGGAAGTTGAGGCCCGTCCAGGTGCGCTGGCCCTCACCACCGCCGTGGATGCCGATGACGCCGCCAGCGATCTCCACCTCGGCGATGTGCTCGTTGTGCTTCAGCACCTTGCCTCCAAAGACGCTCACATAAAAATCCACCGCGCGCTGCATATCGGCAGCCCAGATCACATACTTCAGTCGTTCAACGGTCATGGGATGTCGGTGACATCGGTTTCACTTTAGCGAAAGCGAATGTGCGAGTCATCTGCACATGCCCACGTCACTCATTCCGCCAGATCTTCCAGATCAGGCGCAGACCGAGCGCACCGCTGATGAGGAAGATGGTGAGGCCGAGGATGGAATGATCGTAGAACAGAGGGGGAACCTTGTTGCTGAGCAGCATGGAGGACCCGAGGAACAAAGCGCTGACGACCATGCCCATGACAAGGCGGTTCACGGCGGGCTCCAGGCGACGATGCTCCAAATGAATGTCGAACTTGCCGTCCTGCAATTCCTTCATGAG
>CAUJJC010000252.1 GCA_963204975.1 Verrucomicrobiota bacterium
TTACCCGGCGGTCCCTGGCCTCACTCACCTGGACCACGACCCATGATCGCATTCGCAGCCAATCTCATGATCGTTTGCCGGACAACATCCCTCTGCTGCTCATGCGCGAGTTGCTGCAACTCGCGCCAGATACCGCGCAAAACCTGCCGTCCAGCACTCATTGGCTGCCTCTGGCTCCCTCGGATGCCAAACGGCAAAAGCGCGTAGCGAAGCTCAAGTGCGAGGGCTTGGTGAACTGCGAAGGCGAGGGGACCAGCTTCTTCCGCAACTTCCATGAGGTGGCCCGCCGCGTGACCTACTTCCATTACCTCAATGAGTGGGAACTCCAGGTGAATCAGCATCGCCTCGTCGCCGTGGAAGAGACGGTTCACGAAAATCGTGCGAGTATGGAGACGATCACCATTCTCAATCGCTACTTCCGCGGGCTGGCCCATCCCGAGCGCGCTTTCTGCGGGATCGCCGAGGAGCAGACCGCCATGCGCGAAACCGAGCTGATCAAGCTGGAACTCCAGGACTGCCGCGACTGGCTCAACATGTATGGCGAGCGTATGGCCTCCGCGCTGACGGACTGGACAAGCACTTGGCAACTCGTGCGCGATTTGGAGATGGCCTACCTCCTCTGCGCCGCCGGGCTCCCTGTTCACAAGGGCCAGTTCTCAGTCGCAACACCCACCGTCGAAGGTTACCGCGAGGAGATCTATCGCCATCGCGGCATCATGGACAACATGGAGGGCATCCTCCGCCAGTTCGAAGGGAAGCTGGAGACTCGTTTGGCCAGTGCCCTTGAATTACTTTGGCGTGCCGACCTTCAATCCCTGCCGCCCAAGCTCCAGGAAGTGCGCGCTCCGCTGCCGCATTGGGTGCTCATCTATGAAGCACTCGGCCTTCACCTGCCGGTGCTGAGGGAACTCATGACGCACTTCCATGCCTTCCAGTCACTGGGTGCATCGGTCGCCGGAGTGGTGGACTCCGCGAGTTACGTCACCACAGTCCAGCAGCAGATTCCCCGCCTCGTTCAGTTGGTCAAAGACATCATCGAGCCGCTGAAGGAATGGCCTTATCCGTTCCAGACGAACTTCGGCTCTGAGCCCATCACGCTCGCTGCCTTCGTCGCGGCTCACGCGCTTGAAAAGGGAGCCCTCGACTTTGATCGTCCGGCCACAGCTCCCAGGGCAGATCTTCGCGCGATGGCCCAGCAGAACGCGAAACGAATCACTCAAATCATCGCGCCCTTGCTGGATCGTTACCTCAATCTCTACCATCAAGCCTTCGCCTGGATCACCAAGACGGCCGACATGGCCGAGTGGCACTTCCTTGATCCAATGGCTCCCGAGTTTCACACCGATGTGCAACAGTTGGTGAAGTCCCAGCGCCATGTGGACGAGCCGCCACCCGAACTCAATCTCCCCGAAGACCCCGAGCTGCCTCATTCGACGCGCAGCTTGCTGGCAGCGTAAGTCCACGCCATGCATTGATTTGCTCCGTGGCGAATTTTGCACATCGTGAGGACGTGAGTTTCTCTGTTCCGCAACGCCTGATGGTCGCCGTCACCAATGCCCCTGTCCACGTTCCCGTGGCTCCGGCAGTGAAGCCTGCCAAGCCGCGCGTGCTCCCGCCCACCAAGTCCAAGCCCGCTCCCGTCGAACCCGAGCCCCTGTGGCATGTGATTCTGCTCAATGACGAAGAGCACACGTATGAATACGTGATCGAGATGCTGAACGCCATCTTCAGCCTCGACGTGGACAAAGCCTACAAGATGGCCAAGGAAGTGGATGAAAACGGTCGTGTCATCGTCGCCACCTGCCACAAAGAACTGGCGGAGCTTCGGCAGGAGCAAATCCACGAATACGGTCCCGATCCGCGCATTCCTGGCAGCAAGGGCTCCATGCGTGCGGAGATCGAGCCCGCTGCCTGATGGGCTGCGACGGATGAAATGGCAGGGTGGGCTCTTTCAAGCACAGCACACTTTGTGACAGGATATGACATGCCGTTTGTCCGGTTTACACGGTCAGCGTGGGAAACACGCAGTCACGGCCCGCGTTTGTTTATCAAACTCACTTTTCCTATGCTCCGCTCCTCGATCATCTTCCTTGCACTTGCCAGCGCGCTGTCGGCAGCTCCGCCCGTGCAATTCAATCGCGATATTCGCCCCATCCTGGCGGACAAATGTTTTCATTGCCACGGACCCGATCCCGGATCGCGCAAAGCATCGCTGCGACTCGATACCGAGGCGGGATTCTTTGCGCCGCGCAAACTGAAGGACGGCAGCGATGGCAGTCCGACGATTGTGAAGGGCAACCTCGACCAGAGCCCGCTCTACCAGCGCCTGATCACGACCGATGAAGACGAGATCATGCCGCCGCGCAAGGAGCACAAGGACATGAAGCCGAACGAGATCGCGCTCGTTAAGGCGTGGATCGAGCAAGGCGCACCGTGGCAGCCGCATTGGGCCTTCATCACGCCGGAGAAGGGGGGACTGCCGAAGGTCAAAGATGAGTCGTGGGTGAAGACGCCGATAGATCGCTTTGTCGCTGCGAAGCTGGAAGAAAAAGGATTGTCTCCCGCTCCCGAAGCTGAGGCACCCACGCTCGTGCGCCGCGTGGCCCTCGACTTGACCGGCCTGCCGCCCACGCCCGAGATCTTGAAGAAGTATGCGACGGGGCCGAAGCTCTCGGATGTGCAGTTGTCAGCACTCATTGACGAACTCATGAAGTCCGAACGCTACGGCGAGCATCGCGCACGTTACTGGCTCGATGCCGCCCGTTACGGCGACACCCATGGCCTCCACTTCGACAACTACCGTGAGATGTGGCCGTATCGCGATTGGGTGATCCGCTCGTTCAATGCCAATCAGCCTTTTGACAAGTTCACCGTCGATCAGCTCGCTGGCGATCTGTTGCCAAATCCAAGCGATGATCAGCTCATTGCTACAGGCTTCCAGCGCTGCAACATCACCACCAACGAAGGTGGCACCATCGACGAGGAAAACCTTGCGAACTACGCCGTGGATCGTGTGACCACCATGGGTTGGGTTTACATGGGCCTAACAACGAATTGCAGCCAGTGCCACGATCATAAGTTCGATCCGTTGACCACGAAGGATTTCTATTCCATGGCCGCCTTCTTCCGCAACACGACGCAGCCTGCGAAGGACGGCAACATCAAGGACGGACGCAGCTCCGTGCTCGTCATCCCGAACGATAATGACAAGCCGCGCTGGAAGGCGCTGCCTGCCGAGATCGCCGCCGCGACCAAGGTGCGCGATGTGCGCAAAGGCGAAGCGCGCAAGGACTTCGATCAGTGGCTGCTTACGGCCAAGCCTGACGCTATTGACAAAGGCATGCCGTCGGATGGTCTTGTGGCGCATGTGCCGCTCAATGAGGGCAAAGGCAATGCCGTGAGTTCCACCTGTGGCGATGCCCAGACGTTCACCGCAGCAGGCCCTGTGAACTGGGCTCCTGGAGGCAAGCTCGGCCCTGCTCCCTTGATCGCCAAGGGCTCCACGTTTGAGATCGGTGATGCGGGTGATTTTGAGAAGAACCAGGCGTTCAGCTACGGCGCATGGATCAAGCCTGCCAAGGGCGTCACCGGCGGCATCCTCGCTCGCATGGACGAAGGCAATGCCTATCGCGGCTGGGACCTTTTCCAGGCCGATCAATCGCTGGCCGTGCATATCGTATCGAAGTGGCCGGATGATGCCTTCAAAGTGACGACAAAGAAGAACGTGCTCAAGCCTGACCAGTGGCAGCATGTATTCGTCACCTACAATGGCAGCGGGCGCGGCGAGGGAGTGAAGATCTACGTAAACGGCAAAGAGGAGCCGGCCAAGGTCGGACCTAACGCTCTCAAGGCCACGAGTAGCATCCGAACGAAGACGCCCACGCGAATCGGCGGACGTAGCGCGAACCAGATTTTCAAAGGAGGCTCCGTGCAAGATGCGCGCGTTTACAGCCGCGCGATCAGCCCGAAGGAGATCTCCACCATTGCCAACAGTGGTCCGCTTCGTTCCATGCTGGCACGCCCCGCAGCGAAGCGCACACCCGAGCAAATCAACGCGCTCTACGATTACTACCTCACCGGGTTTGATTTGAAGTATCAGGAGTATAACAAGGCGCTCACGAAGCTGGAAAGCGAGCGTGATGCAATCAAGGCGCGCAGCCCCATCACACACATCCAGGAGGAGATGAAGGACAGCAAGCCGATGGCCAACATCCTAATGCGCGGTGCTTATGACAAGCCGGGTGAAAAAGTGGAGGGCGCTGTGCCTGCATGGCTGAATCCCATGCCGAAGGATGCACCGCAGAATCGTCTCGGCCTCGCGAAGTGGGTGGTTGATCCGGCAAACCCGCTGACCGCTCGCGTCACAGTGAATCGCTTCTGGCAGGAAGTCTTCGGCCAGGGCATCGTCAAGACGGCGGAAGACTTCGGCATCATGGGCACCGCTCCGAGCAATCAGGCGCTGCTCGACTGGCTGTCCGTGGAGTTCCGCGAGAGCGGCTGGAACGTGCAGCATTTGTTCAAGCTCATGCTCACCAGTGCCACTTATCGTCAGGCCGCGATCACCACATCGGAGAAGATCGAAAAGGACCGTGACAATGTCTTTCTCAGTCGTGGCCCGCGTTTCCGCATGGATGCTGAGGTGCTCCGCGATTACGCCCTTGCCGCCAGCGGCACCTTGTCATCGAAGATGTATGGTCCCGGCACCAAACCGTATCAGCCAAGCAACATCTGGGACGTGGTAGGCCTGCCCGGCGCAGACACGCGCAATTACGTGCAGGACAAAGGCGAGAACCTCTACCGCCGCACGATCTACAACTTCTGGAAGCGCATGGCACCGTCACCGAACATGGAGATCTTCAATGCGCCGAGCCGTGAGTCGAGCTGTGTGCGTCGCGAACGCACTAACACACCGATTCAGGCACTTGTGACGTTGAACGATCCACAGTTCGTCGAAGCCGCACGCAATCTCGCGCAGAAGGCCATCGCCTGTGGGTGCAACGATGATGATAAAGCCTTCGCCTTCGTTGCCGAGCGAGTGCTTGTGCGTCCGTTGCGCGACAAAGAAAAACCCATCCTACAGGCCAGCCTCAAGGACCTGCGCGACTTCTACAAGGGCCACGCTGAAGAAGCAAAACAACTGCTCACCGTGGGCGAATCACCCGTCGATGCGAAACTGCCGCCGTCTGAACTCGCTGCATGGACGATGCTTTGCAATCAGGTGATGAATCTCGACGAAGTTTTGAACAAGTGATGGACGATCACAAGACGACTTCAAAGCAACAAGAGCAACTTTGCCACCAGGAGGTTGAACCATGAATCCGCGACTTCGCATTGGATTGTCAGCTCTCGTGACGTTGAACGTGGTGTTTGTGATGGTCGCTCTGTGGTTTAGCGTAGGGCTTGATGCTCTACCCGACGAGATCGACGATGGGCATGGTCATCTGCTTGGTTTCAATCGCCCCTTCACTTGGGGGCACATGCTCCTCGCCTTCGCCCATGGTTCTTTAAGGTTCGATAAACTGGCTGTCATCGACGTGGTCTTCCTGTTGATGCATGTCATTGGCTTGCTTGTGATCTGGCTGCCAGATTCGCTCAGCATTCTGCGGCGCGCCTTCATGATCCTTCAGGTGATGTTTATTCCCTTTGCGCTGGCGGGAGTGCTGCTCTGGATCGGTTTCATTGGGGTCTGCCTCACGGGAAATATGGATATGGAAGGTTTCGAGGTCACACCTCTCAACTCGATCGGAGCCTCGGTGGTCTGGGTTGCGATCTGGTTCACCGTCTGGCGACACGAGCGCCCTGCTCCATTGATAACTGACATCCCTCTGAAGCTCATCCCAACGACAACACCATGAATCCCTTGAACACACTTCAATCTCGCCGCGACTTCTTCACTGGTGGTCGCAATCTTCTCGGTGGTGCAGCTTTGTCATCACTCCTCGGTGATGCCTTCATTCGACAGGCATCGGCTTCCTCGGGCCATGCGATGGGGCCGCAATTCCCGCCGAAGGCAAAGCGTGTGATCTATCTGCACATGGTCGGTGGTCCATCGCAAATGGACCTCTTTGATTACAAGCCGGAGATGATGAAGTGGTATGACAAGGATCTGCCTGAGAGCATTCGCAATGGGCAGCGTCTCACCACGATGACGAGCGGCCAGGCACGGTTTCCCATTGCGCCTTCCAAATACAAGTTCTCCGCCGCAGGCCAGTGCGGCATGATGATGAATACCGAGTTGCTGCCCAATCTTGCGAAGAAGGCAGACGACATGTGCTTCATGCGCACACTGCACACAGAGGCGATCAATCACGAGCCTGCCATCGCGGCGATGCAGACGGGCAATCAAGTGGGCGGACGTCCGTGCCTTGGTTCCTGGGCATCCTATGGCCTTGGCTCATCGAATGAGAATCTGCCGACGTTTGTCGTGCTTGTCGCCACTCCGACGAACCGCGAGCAGGAGCAGGCGATCTCGGCTCGACTGTGGTCATCCGGTTTCCTGCCCGGCGAGCACGCAGGCGTGTCCTTCCGCAGCAGCGGCGATCCCATCCTCTACATCAACAATCCTCCCGGTGTGCCGGACAGCATCCGCAAACGCACCATCGACGGATTGAATCAACTCAACTCCCTCAACTACGAAGTCACTGGCGATCCTGAAACGCAGACACGGATCAAGCAATACGAGATGGCCTTCCGTATGCAGGCAAGCGTGCCTGAACTGACTGACATCAAGAGCGAACCCGAGCACACCTTTAAGCTCTATGGCGAGGAAGCGAAGAAACCGGGCTCATTTGCTAACAACGTCCTGATGGCACGTCGCCTCGTGGAGCGCGGAGTGCGCTTTGTGCAGATTTATCACAACAATTGGGACCATCACTCCAATGTGGGTGGTCGCATGCCATCGCAGTGCAAGGACGTCGATCAGCCCTGTGCCGCTCTTATCGAGGACCTCAAGCAGCGGGGCATGTTTGACGACACTCTCATCATCTGGGGCGGTGAGTTTGGCCGCACTATCTACAGCCAGGGCGGCCTGACCAAAGAGAACTACGGACGCGACCACCATCCGCGCTGTTTCTCCATGTGGATGGCCGGCGGCGGGGCCAAGGGCGGCACCATCTACGGCGAGACCGATGACTTCAGTTACAATATCGTCAAGGACCCCGTCCATATCAGTGACTTCCACGCCACTGTGTTGCATCTGCTGGGCTTCCACTTCGACCGCTTCAGCTACAAGTTTCAGGGCCTTGATGCAAAGCTCACTGGTGTGAATCATGCAAAGGTGATCAAGGATCTCATTGTGTGATTCCTCTCACCTCGGAAAAGATCGCCTTTGATCGTGCTTAGCTGGCAGAGGTGGTCGCGACTACCATGCATGCGAGGTTCCAAAGATTGAACAGCGAATGCATCAATATTGGCACCGCGAGGCTGCGCGTGCGCTCGTAGGCAATCGAAAGCCCTGCCGCCAGGATGAACAATGGCAGACCTGCAATCAGGGTTTGATGAGCGAGAGCGAAAACAGCAGATGAGGCAAGGGTTGCAAAAACCTGGCCGGTTCGTTCGCGCATCACGCCATGGATGATGCCTCGATAGATCATCTCCTCGTAAATCGGTGAAACGACTCCCGCGGCAAGAATCACGAGTATTCGGAAGGTGTGGCCTGTGTTTGCTTGAAAGGCTTGAACCAGCATTTGGTCCGAGTCTCCAGAGTGAGTGCTCAGCCACCACTGCACCAGCCATGATGCAAAGTGCATAGCAACCATCGTGACCAAGAGGGTGATCACGCCGTAACGAATCCAGTGGGTCACCTGAGGACGCCCGAGCCATAGCCGTGCATTGAATGGGACGTTGCGGATGACTTTGAAATAGAGCCACAGCAGCGTGACGAGCTGAGCCTGAATGGCCATCCCTGCGATCAGGTGATGAGGCTTGATCTCGACTTGTGACGTGGGCTTCTCTGGGCCTGCCTCCACCCAGTAGCCCGCTCCGGCGATGAGGATCAAAACCAAAGTCAGCCCTGTGTCCAAAGGTGCCCAGCGGCCCTTTGGGGATTGATCCAGGCCGTCTGGCCGCACACGAGTGAATCGCGGGCCGAAGATCATCGCCACCACGATGACGGGCAGCAATGAGAAGTAGATCGTCGGCAGAAGAGTGGCGGTCGTCATTAACGTTAAAGCTGATAGGCGGTCGATTCCGGGTCCTGTCGTATTCGGACTGACGATGCGATAGTTACGATGAACCCAACTGCCGTGACTGGAGAGGCTCTGCATTTGTCTTGCATCGAACGTCTCTGGCAGGATGAGGATCACTCGACGTCACAATCGCTGGTGGCCGAGGTAGCAGCATACAACCCTGGCCCAAAAGTTTCGCTTCCGTCCGCCAGTGACGAGAGTCCCAAGCTCACCTGCGCTCCAGGCACCGTGGAACTCGATTTCTTCTGGTCTGGTAGTTCCCAAAGCTCCAAAAGATGTCACTCGTGCGCGTCAGTCACTCTCACCATGAACAATACGTTTTCCGCTTTCCTGCTGTTATGCACCTTACCCATCTGGCTGGCCAGTTGTGCTTCAGTGGTCAAGATTTCGGAAACGAAAGCAGGTGGCACCACAGGCACTCTTGAGAGCCAGGTGGCCGCCCTTGAATCGGCTTGGCGTAAGCTGGAGCGTCTGCCCACGAGTGCTGAAGCGCAGAGCGAATATAATGCTTCCGTGGATCAGATCTTTACCACGCTGCGCAATGCAAAGCTCAAGCCCTGGGCTGCTCCGATCAAAGCGGGAGCGTTCACGCTAGCCTGGCAGCCTCATGCCAAGCCCGTGTGGGCTCCCGCGCAATACGATCTCATCCCCACGAGCCAGATGAAGATTGCTGGCAGCTATGTGGATCAGCGAGTCATCAAGCCCGGCCTTGGTGCTCCATTGGTGGCGAGACGCAGCGCGGATCAGGTTCATGAGTATGCGCCCACGCCACACTTTCACTTCGCTGCCACTGGCGTGGCCCGTTTCGTGGGAAAACGTTGTGTGCTGGCGCTGGAGGACCCGATGGAAGCCGAAAAGGTGCGCCTTGGCAGCCGCAGTTATCCGCTGGCTGCGGACCTCACTGCGCCTGCGGCAATGATGCTCTCAGAGATGGAGAAGGAGAAGCTGGGACTGCCTCGCCTGCTGCACCCGGCCAAGTATGCCGCCACAGCTCGCGTGTCGCGATTGGAACCTTATGATCCGAACAAGACCGTCGTGCTTCTGGTCCATGGGTTGATGTCGTCACCAGCCACTTGGTTTCCCATGCTGAACCATCTGCAGAGCAATGCCGAAGTCCGTCGCAAGTATCAGTTTTGGTTCTTCAGTTATCCCAGCGGTTACCCTTATGCCTACTCTGCGGCCATCATGCGGCGGGAACTTGATAAGGCGGAAAAGCACTACCCACTGCACAAGAAGATGATCGTCATTGGGCACAGCATGGGCGGATGCATCAGTCGGCTGCTCATCACCGATAGCGGGCCGCGTATTTGGAATGAACTGTTCGAGGTGTCGCCAGAGAAGATCGTCCTCAGTCCCGAGCACAAACACATTCTGACGGAATCCACCATCTTTCAGCATCGACCCGAGATCGGACGAGTCATCTTCATCTCGGCTCCGTTGCGAGGTGCGGACCTAGCCTCAGGCTGGCTGGGCCGCATGGGGGCGCGCCTGGTGAGCCTGCCGGGAAACATGCTGAACGTTGGCAAAGACATCTTGAGTTTCCGCAAGCCACCGGCAGGCCACCAGCATCTCAAACGCATTCCGACCAGTGTGGACAGCCTGTCTGAGAAGAACGATTTTGTTCTCGCCGTTCAAAAAGTTCCGCTGACGCCCGGCATTCCTCATCACACCATCGCTGGTGATCGTGGCAAGGGCGACGCACCCAACTCGAGCGATGGTCTCGTGCCTTACTGGAGTAGTCATCTAATGAGCGCGGCTTCCGAGAAGATCGTGCCCTCGCATCATCCCGCTCACCAGCATCCGCAGTGCATGGATGAGGTGCTGCGCATACTCATGCTTCACGACAGGCTTGATAAAGCGACTCTCAGCAGACCCCGTGCTCGCTAAAGCGGTGCGCGAAGGGGAAGTGAAGATCGTGGGTGCTGTTTATGATCTGCACTCCGGTCGCGTTCTCTGGCTATAAACTCAACCACCCTCCCATGATGAAAAACACACTACTCGGCCTCATTTCCCTCGCCCTGGCGGTCTCCGCATCTGCCGATCAAAGCGAGTCCAACAACAACCTCTGGCTCAACTATGTTGGCGATCATCCCCTCGGTGATGGACCGTGGGGCATTCATCTCGAATCACAGATTCGGCGTGCGGACTTCGGCGAGGATTGGCAGCAGCTTCTGCTTCGAGCAGGCATCAACTACACCCTCAGCCCGCAATGGTCTCTTACAGCTGGTTACGGCTGGATTGAGTCATACAAATACGGTGAATTTCCTGCTGCCGCAGATTTCCCTGAGAACCGGTTCTTCGAGCAGGCATCTGTCACGCACAAGGCGCTTGGTCTTGACTGGACTCATCGTTTTCGCCTGGAGCAGCGTCGCATAGGGGAAGTCGATGTTGCCACGGATGATGTAACGAACTGGCGCTATGAGAACCGCTTCCGCTACATGTTGCGCACAAGCATTCCTCTCTGCGCAGACAAGAAGTGGTATCTGCCTGTCTGGAACGAGATCTTCTTCAATTTCGGCTCCAATGTTTCGAAGAACTACTTTGACCAGAATCGTGCATTTATCGGCATTGGCCGACAACTAGCGCCTTCAACGAAGCTGGAGGTTGGCTTCATGGAGCAGACGATTCAGCGGCGCGGTGGAGAGATCTGGGAAAACAATCACACCATCACCGTCTGGCTCACCTCGAAGTTTCCTCTGCATCGCTGAAATTCACGAGGCTCTCTGCACGAGTCCTGCGTCGTCCTGCTTGCCGCTACAAACCTAATGTCGTTACTGTCACTGTGTTCCGTAAATAATCACTTGTATGCTCGCTCTCGTTCCATAATGTCTCGCGCTTGATCGGTTTACCAGACCATGGCCACTACTGAAATTACGCCTGCCTTTCCCAGCTCTCCCACGGCGGAACCCAGTTCCGTGCCACAGCCTGGATTGATGCCTGAGACGAGATGGAGCCTAGTTCGCCGTGCCCAGACAGATGATGACAAGTCGCGTGCTCTCGCTGCTCTTGGCGAGATTATGAAACTGTATTGGGAGCCTCTCTATGCCTACGCTCGCAGGCGAGGAGAGTCCCCTTCGGATGTGGAAGATGCGGTGCAGGGATTCTACGAAATGCTCATCACACGAGGCTCGATGCAGCATGTGGACAAGGAGCGCGGGCGCTTGAGGTCCTTCCTCCTTTCGGCATTCGAGCGATACCTCATCGATCAGTGGGCCAAGCGCTCAACGGCCAAGCGTGGCGGAGGCAAGGCGATCCTGTCACTCGATCAAGAGCAGGCGGAGAATCATTTCCTCAAAGAGATGTCGCACAATCTGACGCCGGAGCGGCAGTTCGAGCGCCGATGGGTGCTGACCTTGCTGGCACGCGTCATGACGGCGCTGCAAGCGGACTACCGGAGGCGAGGCAAGGAAGAGATCTTCCTCGCTTTGCAGGGAGCGCTCGAGTGGAACAGCGCGGAGTTTGGCTATGCCGAGGCTGGCGAGAAGATTGGCCTCAATGAAAATGCTGTGAAGCAAGCCGTGTTTCGAATGCGGAAGAAGTTCCGCGAACTGCTTCGCTGGGAGGTGGCGGAGACCATTGCCGATCCGGCAGATGTGGATGCGGAACTGCGAGAACTGCTCCAAGCCCTGAGCGACTGAGCCTGCACCTTTTGCGTAACTCTCACCACTCAATGTCGAAGTCAAAGGCAGCTCACTTGGGATCGCCCCAGGCTGATCTCGATCTCAACATGGTGCTCTGCGATAAGTGCAATTTTTCATTCGATGCTTCGGTGACTCCCGGGGGCTGTTGCCCACGTTGTTTGCTGCTTGGGGTGGACGAGGAGCATGATGAGCCGGTGAAACCTCAGTCACTGACCAGCCGCAGCGTGGTCGAAGATGAGGAGCTGACTGACGAGCTGCCGGGGTTCGAGTTCGAAGAGCGGATCGGACGCTCGGCGATGAGTGTGGTATGGCGGGCACGTGAGCGGCTGCTGGATCGTTGCGTGGCCATCAAGTTCCTGTGCAATGTCCACCACGATGGTTCCTTCGTGGATAGGTTCACACGCGAGGCGCGTGTGATGGCGCGGTTTCATCATCCCAATATCGTCATCCTGCACAGCTTCGGAAGAACGAGGTCCAACCACTGCTACCTCATCATGGAATTGGTGGAAGGCACCGACCTCGCGCACCTGATGAAACAGCGTGTGCTGACGCTGCCGGAGATCCTCGCCATTACGGTCGAAGTCTGTTCTGCTCTGACGCATGCTCACGAGGCGGGCTTTGTGCATCGCGATATCAAGCCGGGCAATGTGCTGATCGACCATCGTGGCGTGGTCAAGGTGGCAGACTTCGGCCTAGCCCGGCTTACCCGCGATAATGATCCGAGCACGATATCGATTACCAAGCAGGGCTTCGCAGTGGGGACGCCCCATTACATCGCCCCCGAGCAGGCCAGTGGCAGCGGCATTGAAGATCATCGGGCAGACATCTTCAGTCTCGGCGTCATGCTTTATGAGATGATCACGGGTGAACTGCCCCGCGGCGTTTTCGGTCCTCCGTCGCAGAAGTTCAAGACGGACAAGCGTGTGGACAAGATCATCATGCGCGCACTTCAGGATGAGCCCAGTAAGCGCTATCAATCGGTGCGCGAACTCGTCGCCGACATTCAGAAGGTGCGTGAGGCGGTGGATCCAGTCGTCATCGCTGAGCGTGCAGCGGCCCGCCGTGCCAATCGAGCCCGGCAATGGTTTGAGATGGCGCTGGCCATTTTCGTAGCCTTGCTGCTGGGCATCATGCTGACGTGGTATTCACAGAGCTGGCTGGAGCGATTCTTTGACAGACCGAAGGCTCCAAGCCAAGCCCGTGCGAGCGCTGAGACGCCTTCGCTGGTGCCTTCGATCCATCATGTGCTCCGGCTTCAGCCGACTTCATTGCTGCCTGGTGCCCGGTTTGGTGAAAGGCTGACCGTTTGGCAGGACTGGATGTTTGTCACTGCATCCTATGATTGGGGCAGCGATAGCAGCAAGGCGGCTGTGTATGTGTTTCGGCGTGATCCAGAGGTGCTCTGGAAGCAGGTGCAAGTCATCACACCCTCGGCCTCTGAGGCGCTCGTTCAGTTCCCGTATATGATCGATGCCAGTGATGGATTACTGGTCATCGGGAGTCCTGCGCGTCGTCGCGAGGCTCAGGGTATGGTTTCGATTTATGAGCTGGGCGCTGACCAGCAGTGGCGGCCCAACGCCGACGCGATTGAATGGCCGACGGAGAGGAGTTACAATTTTGGCATCTCCGTTTCCGTGGCAAAGACCCGTTTCGCCGTGGCTGAAGTCCGCGCCGGACGCAGCGAAACCGTGGTGTATGAGAGGGCGGCTCAAGGTCAGCCGTGGGTGGTCATTGATTCCTTTGCACAGGACTACATGACCCTGTCTCAGACGTTTAACGCGCATGGCGACCTGCTCCAGGCGGCTTCGCGAATAGATGACAGATCCACCGAAAAGCAGGGCAGTGGGCTCGTCGTTGTTCCTGTCGGTAAAGGGAAGCAGGCGGAGCCCAATGTCCTGAACGCGCCCGCGAGTGCAGAGATTCTTGTCCCAGGTTTCAAGCGGCTCAGTGCCTTCGGGGACTATGCGGTTTTAGGCAGCGTGGGCGCGAACAACTTTGGTGGCGCAGCCTGGGTGGCGGTGAGGCAGCCCGATGGAAGCTATGCCCATGATAGCTACCTCAAAGCTGCCGATGCAAGGCCTGGAGATGAGTTTGGGAAGTCGGTCAGCGTGCTGAATGATTGGTGTGCGATCGGAGCTGACCACTATGGCGAGCCATCGCCACACCTGGGGAGAGTGGTATTGTTCAAGCGGAATGGCTCAGCGGAATCTCCGTGGCGGGTGATGGCACAGCTCGTGGCGAGTGCCGAGGCCGGAGCCTCTGACTTTGGGCAATCCGTGGCGCTCACACCATCGGAGATCATCGTGGGCGCGGCGAACTCAGGCACTCTGGAGGAACCTCACCTGACGGATCGTGACCACGCGCGCGGCGCGGTCTTTGTTTATCCATTCGACCCATCCAAGCCGATGATCACGGCGCATCAACAAAGCGCTGATTGAGCTTTCTGAGTCGTTGGGCAATGCAGGCACAGATGCGCGTCACGAGGCGAAAGGCCACCTTCGGGCGCGACTCGTGAAGGCGCTCCAGATTGGAGGCACTAATGCGCCACACTTCCACGTCTCCGAGAGCCTTCACGGTGGCGCTGGCCGGGCCGGGATCGAAGATGCTCATCTCGCCGAGCGAGCCCGTTACCCCGATCTCCGCAATCTGCTGGTCTTCCGTGTCACCACGCTTGGTGACGGCGAGCTTGCCTCGCAGCACCAGGTAGAGATAGCCATTGTCCTCGCCTTCGGAGATCAGGACTTCATTGTCAGTGTAGCAATGTGATTCACCGAAGGTGGAAAGCTGGGCGACGTCTTCGGGAGCGAAGTTGTTGAGGAGAGGTGAAAGGGAAGCCATGAGGTGATGAACGATGAGTGGTTGGAGTCAATGAGAGGTGCCAATGGGGTTCGTGGAAACGAAGGCGGTTTACTTCCACCAGTCAGGCACCTTGCCGGCACCATCCATGGGTGGGATGCGCCACTTCACTTTGTCTTTGGACGGGTGGATGATCCAGGCGGTGGCATCGGGCATCTTCATGAGTTCGCCGGGCTGCACTTCATAGTCCCACTCCTTGTTCACCGTGGTGGAGGAATTGGCCCCCATGAAGCCGGAGGACTTCGACTTCTTCTTCTTCTCCACCTTGGCGATGAACTCGGCGACCGCGAGAGCCCCCTCGGGATCGGGTTGCCGGAAGGCGATGCGCGAGCGGCAGTTGAGCGTGAGCACCTGCGCCTTTTCTTTGGTCAGCACGGGGAAGAGCGAGGCATCGGACTGCATCCCGAGGATGAGGCAGCAATTCGCGGCACGCAGACGGTCGATCACGTTGTGATCCGAGATGCCGTCTTCACTTGCAGTGGCCAGGGCCTGGAATTCATCCATGAGGGCAATGAGGAGGTTCTCGTTTTTGCGCAGCGCCTTGGGCTTGTCGAAGCGCATCATCGCGTGCGTGTAGAAGAGCAGCTTGATGTAGGTGTTGATGTAGCGGCGCTCGGTCTGGAAGGTCTGCGGCATCGCGGTGCAGAGGATGCGCCCCTGGTCCACGTCCTGGATGTCGATGGTGTTCGGCTCATCGGAGCAGAAGACTTCGGCGATGTCCGGGTCCATGAAGAAGCCGAGATAGACTTTGATCGTGCCGATGATGCCTTCTTTCTGCTCGGCCGCCTGGGCACCGATGAAGGTGGAGTCGAAGTATTTGGCCAGGGCGATATTTTCATCAGAGCCGTCGGTGTCGAGCAGTTCATTGAAGTGCTCTTCCAGCGTGCCTTTGTCCGTGAGGATCTGATACACGCGCTTGAGGTTGACGGGCTTGCCGACGGCCTGGAGCAGGAGGCAGGCGCTGGTGATGGCCTGTTGCGCGGCGGGTTTGAAGAAGGAGCTTTGCTCGCCGCCCGTGACGGAGGCACCCGTGTCCACGAGGTTCTTCGCGTGGGTGTTGTAGGGCAGGCGTTTGTCAGAGATGAGGTTGTAGCGCTGCTTGGGTTTCCAGTCGGTCATCGTGCGTTCAGGGCGCACCTCCAGCACGCAGATCGCCTCGGGGCGTCCGTGCCCGGCGGCGTGCTCCATCGCGAAGAAATGCTCGTCCCCCTTGGCCCCCAGGATGAGGCCGCCCCAGTTGGGACGCGAGACGCTGATCTGATGGAGCAGGGGATTGAAGCCGGAAGTCGTCTTGCCAACGCCTGTGTCACCCGTGATGAGCCAGTGGCGGGTGAATTCGCCGGGCTTCCACTTCAGGTGCTTGTAGCGGACGATGTAGTCACCCTTGTCGAATTTGGGATTCCACTTCAGAATGATCAGAGCGAGGACGATGCAGCCGATCCCGACGGCAGCGGTCACCTCAGTGATCCTGCTGTATTGCATCATGTAGTGGACACCGTAAATGGCGACGGCGCAGGCAACGAGGAGTCTTACAAGGGCGAGCATGAGAACGGGGCGTGGATGCTCGGGCAATTCGGCAGATGCCGCCGCGAGTTACGGGCGGGACCGAGATTTTGTTTTCCGGCACGGAGGTCCCCTCGTGCCCTGTGCCCATCAGCCGCGCTATCCTGCTCTGGGCTAGGCCATGATCTCCTTCGCCACGCTGCCATAGACATCCGTCAGGCGGAAGTCCCGGCCTGCGTAGCGGAAGGTCAGGCGCTCGTGATCCAGGCCCATGAGGTGGAGCACCGTCGCGTGCCAGTCGTGGACGTGCATCTTGTTGAAGACCGCCTCGTAGCCGTAGTCATCCGTCATGCCGTAGTTCATGCCGCCCTTCACGCCGCCGCCCGCCATCCACATGCTGAATCCCTTGTGGTTGTGGTCGCGTCCATCGTCCCCTTGGGAGTGAGGCGTGCGGCCAAATTCGCCACCCCAGATCACGAGCGTGTCCTTGAGCATCCCGCGTTGTTGGAGGTCCGTGAGCAGGCCGTCGATGGGCTTGTCGATGGCCCCGCAATTGCGCTCCATGTCAGCCTTGAGATTGCGATGCTGATCCCAGTTGCCGAAGGACACTTCCACAAAGCGCACCCCCGCCTCCACCAGCTTCCGCGCCATCAGGCACTGCTTGCCAAAGTTCGCCGTGGCATCCTCGTCGATGCCGTAGAGCGCCTTGGTAGCGGCGGATTCCTTGCTGAGGTCCAGCACCTTGGGCACCTCGCCCTGCATACGGAAGGCCAGTTCATAGCTCTCGATCACGCCTTCGATCTCATCGCTCGCCCCCTCACGCTTGAGCTGATCCTTGTTCAGCGCCTGGATCAGGTCGAGCTGGGTGCGCTGGGCCTCGGGGCTGAGGCGGTCATTCTTGATATTCGCCACCGCCGCCTCATTGCCCCCGCGACCGAAGCGCCCGGCGAGCTGTGCCAGCGCCCCAGGCAACTGATTGCCGCCCACCTTCGTCGCCTGATACACGGCAGGCAGGAAGGCGCTGCCGAAGGCGCGGGCGGACTGGGGCGGGGGACTGATCGTCACATAGCCCGGCAAATTCTCGTTCGAGGTGCCCAGGCCATAGACCGTCCAGGACCCCAGGGAGGGCCGCACAAACTGAGTCGTGCCCGTGTGCAACTGCGTGAAGGCCTGGGGGTGCGCGGGCACATCGGTGGCCATCGAGTTGAGGATGCACATCTCATCGGCGTGCTTCGCCACATGGGGGAACAGCTCACTGATGTAGAGCCCGCTGCGCCCGTGCTGGGTGAACTGCCACGGCGAGGGCATCAGATCAGCCCGACCGTAGCGCCCCGCGGATGAGGGCGCCCCCTTGCCACCATCCTTCGCCAGCTTCGGCTTGTAGTCGAAGGTATCCACATGCGAGGGGCCGCCCTGCATGCATAGAAAGATCACCCGCTTCGCCTTCGCGGCGAAGTGCGGGTTCTTCGGGGCCAAAGGTCCGCCCGCCGTGCCAGCCGCGCGCAGCGCCTCCTTTTGTGCCAGGGCGGCGAGGGCGAGGTAACCAAAGCCATTGCTGGTCTGCTTGAGGAAGTCGCGGCGGTTGTTCATGAGATGATCGGGTTATGCCGGGTGAAACAAGATCCCCCAGGGAAAGTTTCACCTCGGCACCAACTTCCCCGTCCCCACCCAGGCGAAGGCCCCGAGACGCGTGACAAGAATCGCCAAGTCCACGTCCAGGAATGCGCAGGCTTTGGGTTCGCATGGCGCAAGCGCGCCGGGTTATCCTAGCCCCATGAAAACGCACCTCACCCGTCTGGTTCTCCTCGTGGCCTCAGCCCTCAGCGTCGCCTGTTCCAAGCCCGGCGACGCTTCTGGCAAAGTGGACTTCGTCACCCAAATCAAGCCCCTGCTCCAGGATCGTTGCGTCACCTGCCACAACGACGAGACCTACGCCGGTGGACTCATCCTGCAAAGCAAGGGCACCGCCTTCGTCGAGCGCGCGTCCGGCCCGCCCATCGTTCCGGGTGACCCCTCAAAAAGCTTACTCTACGTCAGCCTCACCCTGCCCGACGCGGAACGCAAAGCCATGCCAGCGATAGGGCACCGCATCTCCCAGGCCGAGGTAGCGCTCATCAAGCGCTGGATCGAGCAAGGCGCGACCTGGCCCGAAGGCGAAGCCGGCATGATTCCCGCCAAGAAAATCCACAAAGGCGAGTCCTGACCGCCCTGGAGCGACGCCAGCCCGTCCTCTGCCACATTTCCCGCCACACCCGCGACGACAGCGCTCCGGTGGGTCACCCATCGAAGTGCGATGGGTCAGGGTAGGAACAGCTCTCCCTGACCCTGAGGTGGTGTTCATTTGACTCAAATGATGGCCGAGAATCGCCCCCGCAGGTGAAACCGCGCCCTCTGAGGGCCACCGAGGGAGCTTGGCACCCGCACGGCGCGGGAACGGTGCAGCCGCGTCAGCGTCCTGGACTGCTCCAGCCCTCTGGAGCTTTCCGCAGGCCTGCGGACACCCGAAAGCGCCCGAGGACCGCCGCAGTCCAGGACGCTGACGCACCTTCGCTCGTCTGCCAGACCTCGCGCTCCCGTGGGGTGGACCTGCGGGTGGCTATCGGAGGAGAGAGCGACTGGCAGGGCTGCGCCACCCCCTGCTATCCGTTGCGTTTCCACTCGCTTGACATGGCATTCAGTATAGAAACAATGTGCCATGCAACTCACACTCACGGGGCCCATAGAGGCATTCATCGAGCGCCAGATCAGCCAAGGCTACAGGGATGGAGAGGAAGTGGCGCGTCAGGCGCTGCTTCGCTGGATGGCCGATGAATCGGACACTCCGCCGCATATCCAGTCCCGGCTCGACGAAGCTGCTGCCGGACGCTTTGCCCCTGGTGACCGCAGCAATATCGAACGCATCATCGCCACTGCCTGATGGCCGCGAGATACGATGAGAGCGAGTATGTGTTCTGCGACTTGCAGGCACTCTACCGCTTTATCCGTGCGGATGATGAAACCTGCGCCCGGCGTTTTCTTGAAGCCGCTTACGACACTTTCGAGTTCCTGGCTGACAATCCCCTGATCGGACGTGCTCGCCCCGAGTTTGACCACCTCGATCTTCGCTCCTGGCGGGTGCAGGGGTTTCGCAATCATCTCATTTTCTACCGCCCGCAAGGTGATCGCATTCAGATATGGCGCGTGCTGCATGGGTCGAGGGACCTGCATCAGCAGATGCGTTAGCTCACGGGCTTTTCACCTTCGTCGGTGCCTTCTGGGGTGGGCTGCGCAGGCCTGAGGACGCCCGAGGACTGGCGCACCTCAGGACGCTACCGCAGGACTCCCGCCAGCTCAGGCAAGCACGGGCTTCACCACATTCCCGGCCACGCCGGTGAGGCGCATGTCGAGGCCCTGGAACTTGAAGTTCAGCCGCTCGTGGTTGATGCCCAGGATGTGCATGATCGTGGCATTGAGGTCATGCACATGCACGGGATCGCGCGTGATGTTGTAGCTGTAGTCGTCGGTCTCGCCGTGGACGTGGCCTTTCTTCACCCCGGCTCCGGCCATGAAGAGGGAATAGCAGCGCGGATGGTGATCGCGGCCGTAGTTGGTCTCCGTGAGGGTGCCCTGGGAGTAGATGGTGCGGCCAAACTCGCCGCCCCAGACGATGAGCGTGTCTTCCAGCAGGCCGCGTTGCTTCAGGTCCTTGATGAGTGCGGCGGTGGCCTGGTCGGTGTCGTTGCACTGGCCCTGAATCGCCTTGGGCAGACCGCCGTGATGATCCCAGCCCATGTGGAAGAGCTGGATGCAACGCACATCCCGCTCGGCCAGACGGCGGGCGAGCAGGCAGTTCGCCGCATAGGTTCCCGGCTTGGTCACATCGGGGCCATACATGTCGAGGATGTGCTGCGGCTCGTTCTTGGTATCGACCAGATCGGGCACGCTGGTCTGCATACGGAAGGCCATCTCGTATTGGGCGATGCGGGTCTGCGTCTCGGGGTCGCCGAAGGACTGGAAGTCCTGCTGATTGAGGGCGGCGAGTTCATCCAGCATCTGGCGGCGCATCGGGCGGTCCACCCCGGCGGGGTTCGAGAGATAAAGCACGGGATCGCCCGCGTTGCGGAAGCGCACGCCCTGATGCTGCGTGGGCAGGAAGCCGCTGCCCCAGAGACGGTCGTAGAGCGGCTGGTCATCGCGACGACCGGTGCCGAACGAGGTCATCACCACGTAGGCGGGCAGGTCCTTGTTCACGCTGCCCAGGCCGTAGCTCAGCCAGGAGCCAATGCTGGGCCTCCCGGCGAGCTGCGAGCCCGTCTGGCAAAACGTGATCGCGGGGTCGTGATTGATCGCCTCGGTGAACATCGAACGGATCAGGCACAGCTCATCCGCCACGCCGCCGATGTGCGGCATCAGGTCGCTCAATTCCATGCCGCACTTCCCACGCTTCGAGAACTTGAAGATCGAAGGCGCGACGGGGAAGGACTTCTGCCCTGAGGTCATCGTTGTGAGTCGCTGCCCCTGGCGGATGGACTCCGGCAAGTCCTCGGCACGACGCTTCGCCATCTGCGGCTTGGGATCGAAGAGATCCATCTGCGAGGGCGCACCTGATTGGAACAGGTAGATGATGCGCTTGGCCTTCGCCGCATAGTTGGGGAAGGCGCGTGGTGTCGCCGCCAGAGCTTCGTCAGCGAGCAATGATCCCAATGCCGCCGCGCCGAGCTGCGTGCTGTGCTTGAGGAAGAGCCGACGATTCAGAGTGTCCTGGAGATTCATAGTGATGCCTTCCAATACGACCAGGAGCTGTGTCAATCATCAGCAAAGTTGTGCCACATCTGCGCCGTCAGGTCCTCGTCAGCCGCATTGATTGAGGGCCGCAGGCGATCAACGGGGGGCCTTGCGAGCGGACTCGAAGGACTTCGCCTTGTTCGGGTCCATGCGTTGCAAGTCTTGCTCTGTGGGGCCGCCGCCGAACTGCTTCCAATACTTCTCCGCGAACGGATTGAGCTTGGGTCCCAGCGCTTCTTCATTGAGCGACACCTGTCCCTTCAGCGAGGTCCACCATTGATCGTAGGTCCTGGTCAGCTCCGCGACGATCTCGGGCTTCTCATTCGCGATGTTGGTGGTCTGTCCGGGATCGGCGATCACATCAAACAACTGCCAGCCAGGGGCGGCCTGCGGTCCCTTGGCCTTTCCTTTGGCCTGACGAGCCGTTTCGCGCACGAGGGTGTAGCGGGTGTTGCGCACCGCGCAGTTGTTCAGCTTGGCCTGATCGGGATCGGTGCCCTTGGGCCAGCGGCCAACGTGGGAGAAGAGGTGGCGGTCCGGCCATTCGGCCTGGGGGTTTTGCAGGAGCGGGGCGAGGTCTCGCCCTTCGGCGGACTGCTCTAGCACCGCAGGCGAAAGCGGGGCACCTGCGATGCCTGCGAAGGTCTTGATGGCATCGATGTGAGCGGTCAGCGCCGTGCAATCACGAGGCTCCAGAGTTCCTGGCCAGCGCCAGAAAGAGAAGGCGCGCGTGCCCCCCATCCATGGCGAGCCTTTGGAACCGCGCATCCCGGCGTTGAAGACTTTCACGCCTGCGGTGCCGCCATTGTCGTTCATCATCACGAGGAGCGTGTTCTGCTCGATGCCCCATTGCTTGAGCATGTCCAGCAGGCGTCCCAGGTTGGCGTCGATATTGTGAATCATGCCAAAGAAGTGCTCGGTGTCCTTGCCCAGGTTCTTGCCTTCATAGAGTGCCGCGTCCTCAGGTTTGGCAATGTAGGGACCGTGGGGCGCATTGGTGGCCAGCCAGCAGAAGAAGGGGCCTTGCTTGCGCTGTGCATCCATCCACTTCACCGCCTGATTGAAGAACACATCCGTGCAGTAGCCCTGGGTCTTCTCAAAGGTGCCATTGTGCAGGATCGCCGGATCGAAGTAGCGGTTGCCTGGCGCATCGCCGCAGGAGCCAGGATAGGACTGGCCGATGCCGCCGCCGCCATGGATGAAGACTTCGTCAAAGCCGCGGCTCCCCGGTTGATAGGCGTCTTCATCACCCAGGTGCCACTTGCCGAAGATGCCCGTGTGATAGCCCGCTTGCTTCAGCACCTGAGGCAAGGTGGTGGCCTTGGGATCGAGGCGCTCGCGTTCGAGGATGGTGTGCGTGATGCCGTTGCGGAACTCATGCCTGCCGGTGAGCAAGGCGGAACGCGTGGGCGCACAGGTGGGGCTGTTGAACCAGTTGGTGAATCGAAGGCTCTCGCCATGCACGCGGTCGAAGTTCGGAGTCTTGAGAACCGGATTGCCATGGGCCGAGACATCGCCGTAGCCCTGATCGTCCGTGAGGATGAAAATGATGTTGGGCTTGGCACCGTGAATATCGGCCCCCAGGCACGAACCCAGGGTGATGAAGAAGAGGCAGGCGAAAAGGCGGATCATGGGTGGCGTCAACGATTGCTGCCTCCATCAGCTATCACGAAGTGGTGACGTGATGGCTGGCGCAAAAGCAACCCATTGACCACGGGCTGCCTTTTTGAAACACTCGGCGACCATGAACCCCTTCTCTCCTGCACGCCTGCTGGCGATCATGCTCTTGCTCACCAGCTTCGCCGACGCAGCGGACCGCCCGAACATCCTCTTCATCATCGGTGACAACTGGCGCTATCCCACGGCGGGCATCCTCGGTGATCCGATGGCGAAGACGCCCGCGTTTGACCGTGTGGCGAGCGAAGGCGTGCTCTTCACTCACACGTTCAATCCCGTGCCTTCCTGCTCGCCCACACGCTCGTGCTTGCTCACAGGGAAGGCAGCGCATCAGCTTGGTGCGCGTGCGAGTTTGTATAGCGACTTTCCGAAGGACACCCCCATCGTCACCGATCTGCTGCGCGACGCGGGCTATCGGGTGGGTTACGCAGGCAAGCCGTGGGGACCTGGCAACTTCGAGGCCTCGGGATGGACGGAGAATCCCGTGGGCACGAAGTTCAAAGGCTTCGATGAGTTTCATTCCCAGCACGACCGATCAAAGCCGTTCTTTTTTTGGCTGGGCAATACGGACACTGCGACCAAGGCTGGCAAACTCCCTTACCTTGAGGAGGCAAAAGCAAAGCTCGACGCGACCAAGCTGACGGTGCCACCAGAGCTGCCCGATTGCCCTGAGGTCCGTGCTGATCTCATGAATTACTACGGGGGCGTGATGAAGCTCGATGAAGAAGCCGCCGCTGCCATCGCGGTGCTGGAGCGCAGCGGTGAACTCGACCACACGGTGATCATCTACACGAGTGACAATGGCTGGCAGCTCCCGCGTGGGCTCGCGAACTGCTACGATGCGGGCTCACGCGTGCCGCTGGCGATTCGATGGGGGAAGCATCTGACCGCCGGGCGTAAGGTGGAATCGTTTGTTAATGTCGCCGATCTCGGTCCCACCCTTCTCGAGCTGGCGGGTCTCACCCCTCCTTCAGTCATGACAATGCGCAGTATCAAGGCCTTGATGCTCGGGCAGCCGGACGAATCCCCGCGTGATGCGGTCTTCATCGAGCGCGAGCGCCACGCCAACGTGCGCCACTATAATCAAAGCTATCCCGTGCGCGCGATTCGCACCCGCGACTTCCTCTACATTCGCAACCTCCGTCCTGACCGCTGGCCTGCGGGCGATCCCGATGTGTTGTTCCTGCATGGTCGTCCTTTCGGCGATGTGGACACCACTCAGGTGAAGGACTTCCTCCTCGCGCATCAGAACGATCCCGCCTACGCGAAGCACATCGCCCTCATCTTTGGCAAACGCCCCGCTGAAGAACTCTACGATTTGCGCCATGATCCGCATCAACTGGTCAATATCGCCAGCCAGCCTGAGCAAGGCTCCACGCTGAATCCATTACGTGCCCGAGTGGATGCCTGGATGAAGCAAACGAACGATCCACGCCTTGATCCCGCCAATGACGACTGGGACAATTTCACTTATCACGGCAAGGCTCCGAAGCGGAACTGAAAGCCGATACATCGCCATGATTATGAATGGTGAAACTCGCGGGACGGCTTGGCAGCCGAGCGACCGGGCTGCATAGTTGCGCGTTCCGATTCGTCACTGTGTCACATCGCATTCTCCAGGTCTTCAATCGCTATCTCCACATGGGTGGGGAGGAGAAGTCTGTGGACCGCATCTTTGCCCATCTCCAGGCGAGGCATGAGGTCTCACGCTGCTTCTTTGACAGTGCGGAATGGAAGGGGGCAGACGCACCTGGACTGCTGGGGCAGGCGCGAAGGCTCTTTTACAATGCGGATTCCCGAGTGCGATTCGAGATGGCGACGCGGGAGGCAAGGCCGGACGTAGCCTTGTTTCACAACCTGTATCCCGTGGCTTCGCCCTCGTTGTATCGGGCGGCCTTGGATCAGGGTTTGCCCGTGATCCAGTATCTGCACAATTTCAGGCCCTTCTGCGTGAGCGGGACGGTGTATGCCCGAGGGCAGTTGCTGCCCGAGGCCTTGCATGGGAACTACTGGCGTGAGGTGACTCATGCGAGCTGGCAGGACAGCAGGGCAAAGTCGGCCTTGTTTGCACTGATGCTGAAATGGCTGCACGCGAGCGGGTGGCTGCATTCGGTGAAGGCCTGGGTGGCGATCTCGGACTTCATGCGGGATCGACTGGTGCAGGCTGGCGTGGTCCAGGATCGAATCTTTGCCCTTCGGCACTCCTGGGATGCGATGCCTGAGGTGCCCTCGCGCGAAGACGCTGGCTACTACTTGTTCCTGGCGCGGCTGGTGGAGGTGAAAGGTGTGGAACCCTTGTTGCAGGCGTGGGCGATGCTGAGAGCACAGCTCGGGGAGCTGACGCCGGAGCTGCGCATCGGTGGTGAAGGTCCGTTGGAGGAGATGGTGCGTTCGGCGTCGGCAGCGAATCCCAGTGTGAAGTTCCTCGGCATGATTGGTGGCGATGCGAAACATGAAGCACTTGCCCGATGCCGTGCCGTGATGGTGCCTTCCACATGGTGGGAGCCGCTGGGCTTGGTGGTTTACGAGGCGTATGATTTCGGCAAGCCGGTCCTGGCGGCGCGCTCAGGCGGGCTGATCGAAACGGTTGCCCACGGTGCCACTGGACGGCTGCATCCTCCGGGCGATGCGAGGGCGATCATGCAGGACGTGCTGGCGATGGAAGCCATGGGGCCGGAGGCTCGTGCGACCATGGGACAAACAGGACGAGCCTGGCTGCTGAAGGAAACTTCCGTGACGGCCTGGCAGGATCAGTTCGATGCGATTCTCGACCGAGCACTGAGCAAGCGCTGAAGCCTCGCTTTCATTGCAACGCATTCATTACACGGAGTTAATTTCACAAAGAGAAGCGAGCGGGATAGCATCGGCACCGTCTCCAGAGAAGCTGACCAATCGTGGCGAAAGTTCAGCAACTCGAGTGGCAAGCCACAGGAACCCCTGTTTCTTCACAATACCCCCGCTGCCTTCCATCCGCTCGCCGGTCGCGTGTTGGGTGGGACAAGCAGTTGAAGAATCAACCTGTGGCTTGCCCACTGGAGGCGCTGCCTCCGATGCTTTCGGAACACGCAATCCCAGCCTACGGCGCCGCCGTGAACCACATCTGGCCTGTCTTGAAAGCTGGCTGCCCTGGGCGCGATACCGTGAAGTAGCCGAGGCCCATGCCTTGGGTTGGCAGCAGCATGCCTTCGAAGAAGATCTTCGGTGCCGGTGGCGGCGGAAACTCCAGCGTATCGACCAGTGAGTAGGTGCTAAAGCCTCCCGAAATCTGCCCTGTGCTCTTGTTCAGCGACAGCCAGAAGCCGCGTGTGAGTCCAAGATTGTCACCAGGGCCAAGGCGATAATTGATCGGCGTGATCGTGAGCGGAATGGCCAACTCGTCCACAACCTGGAGGTCGCCCTGGACGAAGCGAAATTGCGCGTTCGGTGCTCCAGCGGGGAGACCTAGCAGACGTTGTCCGGCAGCGGGGGGCACATACTTCTCTCCGGTGATGAGGAAGTCGATCAGCGGCCAGCCATCAGGGTAGCTCACCGCATCGGCGTTGACTTGCTTGAGGCTGTCAACGATGGCGCTGCATACGGGAGGGCTACCCTCGGCGGTATCGAAACCCACAAGTCCCAGGATCGAACCTGTATTCCCATGAGTGGCCTGGAACCAGGGACCAAAGGAACCCTGGAAGATCGTGGAGCATGTAAACGGCGTGCCATCGCTCCATCGTCCTGAGCCAGTGATCTGCCCCGAGGCCGAGAGCGCGAAGGAGGCGAAGCCGAAGCCATTGGGCGTGGTGTCCGTCTGATCGCTGGGGCTCCAGATGCCGATGGCAGTGTTGTAGCGGCCCACCAGCGCACCTTGCGGACGCAATGCCTTGTAGCCAGCGGAGGCCCACAGGCTGCCTTGCTCGCCATTGAGCAGCATGATCGCGTAAGGATCGTAATCGCTGTCGGCCTTGCCAAGGGTGATGTCGGCAGCGAGTGCGAAGCCGTTCGCGTCGTTTAATGGCACGGAGTTCGCCACAAGCGTGGATTGAAATCCAATGTCGAACCGGCCGGTGATGCGGAAGGTTCGCCTGCCCAGCACCACCTTGCCCGAATAGGTGGCTGCCCGCGTGACGGTGATCTCGTAGGCACCGCCCAGGTCGTCATTGAATTCGGTGTAACGAGGAATGGTGCCCCTGTAAGTGCCCGTGATGTCGTTAGGCACGGCGCGAACAAAAACCGGCACCTCCTCGGCAGGTCCATCGCCCACCACATTCCGTGCCCACATCCGCAGCAGGAAGCGCCCAGTCCGGGTGGGGAAACCGGAGATCTCACCGGAAACCGGGTTCACCTTCAGCCCTGGCACACCGCTGATGAAATACGTTCCCTCAGGGCTCGATCCCAGCAGGTGAGAGAAGGGGATGCCCATCATGAGATCGAGGGGCTCCGGGACATTTTGAATCAGGGGAATCGCGTCAATGACGTCGATGGTCAGCCATTCCGTCACGGCGGTGGCATCGCCGAGCGTGACCTCGCAGCGATAGATGTGCGTGCCGAGCAATGGCTGCACGACTGAGATCGAGGCGGTCTTCTTGCCGGGCAATTCCACCTGGTCAACGAACCACCGATAAGTCAGCCCGGCTCCTGAGGATTGCGCCTTGAGGGTGAAAGGCTTGCCAGGGGCGGCGAAGTTGCCAGCACTCACCACGATGGGATTCAGCATGGCCACCGTCGCCACGCTCACGAGGCGTCGCCCCATCGGCCCGGTGATCGCCAGCTGATAGCTGCCGGCCTCAGTCATCGCCTCCGCGGGGAGGGTGTAGCTGATCCAGGTGGCTCCAGGGATCGCGAGTCCATTCTTCAGCCATTGAAAAGATTCCGTGTTGAGGTCCAGCGGCTCGGTATCTGGCACTTGAAGCTCCACGGGTTCGTTCAGGCGAACCACCATCGGCTGCGAGGCCGCGAACAGGCTCGCCCCCAGGAACGCTGTGAGAAGCATCAGACACCGGATCGTGGCGATGGGGGAACGTGTTTTCATGGGGGGTGAGGGCACCTTGGTCTCGAATCGCAGGTTCTGACAGTGAAATGCCTGTAACAACTCACCCAAGGTTCAACTTCGCATTGTAGCGACCCGCGCGACACTACTCGACCGCCTTGTAAAAGTGGAAGCCGGGAATGTGGTAGCCGCGCTTGAAGTAGAACCGGTGCGCTCGATCCAGCGTCACGTAGCTATCGAGCACCACACACTGGCAGCCTAGATCCTTCGCCTTGGCCTCCAGCCACGTCATGAGCTGATCGCCGATGCCACGCGAGCGCAGCGTCTCGTCCACCACCACATTGTCCACGTCCATGTATTCCCCGCACCAGAACCGCGCACCCAGCCAGTAGCCTGCCACCCCCACCACGCGGCCTTCCATGAACGCAGCGATGCAATGATAGCCATGCGGAATCATCGCATCGAGCCGACGCTGCAACTCCTCCGGCGCGATCTTCGCATTGTGCTTCTCGATCAAAGGCAGGATCAGCGGCAACTCGTCCGTCGCCAGCTCGCGCACGGTGATGTTTTCGATGGGGCACGACATGGTCGGGATTCATCGGACAGGCGTCCCCTGGAAGCAACTTCTCTCCGTCTGATCAGCCAAGGCGTTTAGCCTTTACAAATGGAATGCTGTGCCGGTTTTCGGGGTGCACGACCTAGCGCAGGCACCGCTGAGGCGGAGTGGCGGGTTGATCGCAGGGTGGGCGAGCATCTGGCGCGGTATGGGCCGGGGCGAAGGGGTTGGGCTGCACATACCGTGACAAATACGGTTGAGCAACGGCAAGTATGTCCGACACTGCAGCCCCAGTGGTTGCCTGCCGCCCTTGGTTCGGCCTCGGTGGTGGCTGCTCATGGAGTCAAATAATCTTCTGTGTCCAGGTCGTGTTCTGGTGATCTGGTCCTAGAAGCGATTGGCGGCGAATGCGCTGCCTGATCTCTCTGGCTAGTCCATCCAAATCTGGGTAAATCGAATGAGCATTGATGCCGACATCATCAAGCTGATGCAAAATGTCATCCTTCTCGGCTCCCGGTATACGATACCTGCTCCAGTCAAAGAAGTGGCCCTTGGCGGGTGAAAATGGTGTGAATGCCTCACCTCCCTTGGGTAGTGGATGGATGGTGAAACAACCGCACTGTGATGTCATGCGCTGATCTAGATGGCGTGGCATGTATAACCAAACGTCGTCCAGCTCGTAGAGGTCCCTGTAATGCTCTATCCGCCCGAAATAGAATCCAGGTGGCGAGAATGCCCAAACCACGCCGTCTCTGCTGGCATCTAAATCCTCAACTGCAAAGTAGAGGGCATGTAATGCACTGAATGACCAATCAAGAAGGCGTGTGGGAACTCCGTGATGCTGTGCCAGAGCTATCCACTCGATAATGTCAGAAGGTGGCTGTGCTAGACACGGTGGCGCCTCTCTCTGGAAAATCCGCAGAATAGTCTGCTCGTATGACTGCCAATTGGCCTTGGGGCCTATGCAAGCGTGAGGACTTCGGCAAAGGGAAGGCACCAGAGGCCAATCAGATCCCTGACCGCGGAAGGCAACTCTGCACTCCATCTGGCTGCTGGATGGAATGTGCTTCAGATAATCCGTGACACGGTTGATGGTGAACTCGGGCATCACGGATGGCGTTGTTATTTGGCCGAACGACCCGGATCAGGCGACGGCGAGTGCAAGACGTTACTGACACGACAGATAGCCTTCGAGCCGTTGCCTGCATCCGTCTTGTTCGTCTGTTGTTGGTTCATTTGGTCGCTTCGATGTTGGTCCAGTATTCTTGAGTGTCACCTTTTCGACGAACTTTAATCATCCCGGAAAAAATTGCCGTATCGGCGAGCAACACCTCTTCTCCGTTCTTAAACATCGTCGTTTCTCCGGTCAATAGCCCAGCAGTCATCAACTTTCCAAAAGCGGCGCTATCTCCCTGAACTGAATACTGAACAAGTTTCTCGAACAGCTCCTTGGAACTCGCACCAAACCAACTATCGCCGTTAATGATGTGAGCACCAGACGCCGTCCGGCCAGGAGACGTAGCAGCCTGCTTCTTTGTTTCTGCCGCTGACCTCTTAGCCGCCTCAGCATCGAGAACAAATTTAGAGGCTTCGTAAAGCTTCTTGAATTCGTAGTCAGCGACGGATTCATACCGACGACCAATCTCGACAACCTTCGAGTGATCGGCGGCGTCACTGGCAGCCTTCATGTCTGCCATGATCTTAGTGCGATCACGCTCAAAGCTCTGCTGGTCGAAGTGCCGCATCGCGAAACCGAGCACCATCATAACAATGAATCCGATTCCGAAAATCTTCAGACAGCCGCCAGAACATCCGAAGCAGCCTTTGTGTGGTTGTTGTATTGGGGGAGGCTGGCTCATTGTGGTCGGGTCGAGGACCTACGTTTCTTGGGCGAACGTTGTCTAGCCACACTTAATTGTGGGCGAATCAGATTCTACCACCGTTTTTGGTGGATGAATCGGGGTGAGGCAGGAGGAAAGGGAGGATCTCATCGTTGGGAGGCCGACTTTCAGGAGATGCCCGATCTAATGGAAATGGGAACGGGAAGTCAAGCTGCGGTGGAGTGGTCCGGGGTGGCAGGGCTGGAAAAGCGTTCATGGGGGGCCTCGGCCATGACCTCATTTCGGGTCGCCGGAAAACGAGTTCGGAGTCTCCGGGACGAGTTTCGGGTCGCCGGAAAATGGGTTCGGAGTCTCCGGGACGAGTGTCGGATCGCCCGAAAAGCGGTCGAGAGACTCAGGAACGGTTCAACCTGTCGGGTTAAGTCGGTGGGGAGAGGTCGGGACGACTCACGGTGCTTTCTAGGCGAGCAGGAACAGTCCATGCGGTATTCAGGGCTGCGGTTGCCCGGACAGGTGACTCATCGGAGGCCTCGTTGATTTGTGATTCACATCCTACGTCGCGCCATCATACGTGTGATTAGCCCGAAGGGCTTTCGTCTCATAGCGAAGGGTTGGTGCGCAGCGCCTACCCTGGTAGCTGCCGATGGATGGATTCACCAACTCTGAAGGAGTTGCGTCACAACAGGCGTGGTCGGTGACGGAACACCGTTGGTGTTCATTGATCGTCTTTGGATGCCATATCCAGGGTAGCGGCTTCGCCGCAACCCTTCGCTATGAGACAGAAGGCCCGAGGCCTTCAAGACAGGGGCACTGGAGACCATCAAACATGAGAGCCAGTGGCAAAACGTCTTCCGACACGAACCGGCGGCTGAGTCATCGCATCGGTGCTGGAGTTCAGGCTTCAATCTGTCCGGTTGAGTCGGTGGGGAGGCTGTGTAGCTAGCCCGAAGGGCTTCCATCTCATAGCGAAGGGTTGGCGCGCAGCGCCTACCCTGGAATTTCGGCGGGTTGTGATCCCAACTCCGAAGGAGTTGCATCAACGGCTCCATCAATCCCACACATACCTCTCGTCCCAAGCTATCCTGTGCCGACGTAGCAAGGCGCGGAATTCATCCTGAAATGAGAGCCGTGCGTGGTGTTTGTCTTGGTGCTGGATGTATCGCACCACACTGGGAATGGATGACTGGCTGGCTGAAAATGCACCATATCCCTGCTGCCAATGGAAGTGGGTGAGTGCGGGGAACCGTTCTTTCACCCAAAGACTGGAGGCGCGTTTCAATTCCTTCACCCAGTCCGCAACACAAACCGTGCGTGCCATTCGGCCCAAGAGATGAATGTGATCGACATGGCCGCCTACGATGAGGGTGGGACAGTCCAGTCGGGCGCTCACGCCGCCCAGGTAATGAAAGACTTCGTTCCTCACCGTGATGTCCTGGAACCAAGCCGTCCGGTCCTTGGTAGAGAACACCAGATGTGTCACCAGGTTGGCGAGAGATTGTGGCATGGGACGAAGCGTTGACGGAACTCCTTCGGAGTTCAAGATCGTTGTCAACGGTGTGAACCAGGGTAGGCGCTGCGCGCCAACCCTTCGCTATGAGAAAGAAGGCCCTTGGCCTTCAGGGCAGGGGCACTGGAAACCATCCAACATGAGGGCCTGTGGCAACACCATGATGCAAAGACTTCCTTGTCGCGGCGGGTGTCCTGCCTTTAAGCGAGGCGGACGCTGCTCATCGCACCGCCGCTCTGGTTCATCCTTCACCTTTCCGCCTTCATCCTTTCCTTGATGCCCCCCATTCAATACCCCGCCGACCTGCCCATCACGGCCCGCCGTGAGGAGATCGTGGCGACCATTCGCGATCATCAGGTCGTCATTCTGGCGGGCGAGACGGGATCGGGGAAGACGACGCAGTTGCCCAAGATGTGTCTCGAAGCCGCGGGCGAGAACTTGCGCGGGCAGATCGGCTGCACGCAGCCGCGTCGTGTGGCGGCGATGAGTGTATCGAAGCGCGTCGCGGAAGAACTCGGCGTGCAGTGGGGCCGCGAGGTGGGGTGCAAGATGCGCTTCAATGACGACACGAGCCGCGACACGCGCGTGAAGTTCATGACCGATGGCATCCTGCTCGCGGAGATTCAGAGCGATCCGCTGCTGCGCGCGTATTCGATGATCATCCTGGATGAAGCGCACGAGCGCTCGCTGAACATCGACTTCCTGCTCGGCTACCTGCGCACCCTCCTGCCGAAGCGCCCCGATCTGAAGCTGCTCGTCACTTCGGCGACCATCGACACGCAGGCCTTCTCCGCGCACTTCGACAACGCGCCGATCATCGAGGTCTCGGGTCGTCTTTATCCCGTCGAGGTGCGCTATACACCGGTGGCCAATGATGATGACGCCGACCTGATCGATGCTGCGGCGAGCAGTGTGGAAGATGCGCTGATCGAAACGAACGAGGGCGATGTGCTCGTCTTCATGGCGACGGAGCGCGACATCCGCGAGACCTGCGACTTGCTCGAAGGCCGGCTCGGCTCGTCATACGAAGTGCTCGGCCTCTTCGGTCGTATGCCTGCCGCCGAGCAGCAGCGCATCTTCGCGCCAGGGCGCAAACGTCGAGTCGTGGTCGCGACGAACGTGGCGGAGACCTCCATCACCATCCCGCGCATTCGCTATGTCGTGGACACCGGCCTTGCCCGCATCAGCCGCTACAATCCCCGCACGCGCACCAAGCGGCTGCCGGTGGAAGCGGTGTCGCAGAGCAGTTGCAACCAACGCGCGGGTCGCGCCGGTCGTGTGCAGGACGGCGTGTGCATTCGCTTGTTCACGAAGGAAGATTTCGACGCGCGCGACAAGTTCACGATGCCTGAGATTCAGCGCGCGAACCTGGCCGAGGTCATCCTGCGCATGATGGCGTTCAAGCTCGGCGACATCGAGAGCTTCCCCTTCATCAATCCACCCGCGCATGCGTCCATCCGCAGCGGCTATCAGTTGCTGCACGAACTCGGCGCGCTGGACGAGACGGAGGTGATGACGCCGCTCGGTCGCGAACTCGCGCGCCTGCCGCTGGATCCCACACTGGGTCGCATGTTGATCCAGGCGAAGAAGGAGAAGGCGCTGCCCGAGATGCTAGTTATCGCCGCCGGCCTGAGCATTCCCGATCCGCGCGAGCGACCCGAGGAAGGCCGTGAACGCGCCGCTGCCGCGCACAAGGCCTTTGCTTGCCCCGACTCCGACTTCCTCACGCTGCTGCGCATCTGGCAGGCCTCGCCCGAAGGCGGTGGCAAGGGCAGCGCCAATGCGCTGCGCAAGTTCTGCAAAGCGAGCTACCTCTCGTTCACTCGGATGCGCGAGTGGCGCGATGTGTGGAAGCAACTCAGCGACACGATTCGTGACGAAGACGAATCGCTGTCGAACGAATCGAAGGCCTCCAACGACGACGCCATCCATCGCAGCATCTTGTCCGGCCAGCTCGGCCACATCGCGATGAAGCAGGATCGCAATCTCTACAAGGCAGGCGGCAATCGCGAGGTGACGCTCTTCCCCGGCTCGAACCTCTACGAGCGCCGCGACAAGAAGAACCCGGCCAAGCCTGGGCAGGACAAGTCGAAGCAACCGCTGTGGATCGTCGCAGGTGAGATCGTGCACACGTCGCAGCTCTTCGCGCGCACCGTGGCGAAGGTGGACCCGAACTGGATCGCGGAACTCGGCGCGCACCTGATGCAGTTCAAATACAGTGAGCCACGCTACGATGAGAAGTCGATGCGCGTGCTCGTGCTGCAGCGCCACATTCTGCATGGGCTGGAGGTGAAGCGGCAGTCCATCGACTACGTGAAGGTGGACGCCGTCGCTGCCACGCAGCTCTTCATTCGCGGCGCGCTGATCGACAACGAGACGCCGATCACGCATCGCTTTTACCAGCAGAATCAGAAGCTGCGCGAGAAGATCGAGACCTCGTTGACGCGAGTCCGCAGCACCCGCGCGTGGAACGTGGCCGAGGCCTTGTATCGCTTCTATGAGAAGCGCATCGAGCGAGTGTCCTCCATTCACGACCTCAACAAGCTGGTGAACGAGCGAGTGAAGGAGGAACCGAACTTCCTCTGCGCCACCGAGCAGGACCTCATTGGCGACGCCGAGTTCGCCGTCGATCTCCATGCCTTCCCCGATCAGGTCTCCTTCGGCACCACCGTTCTGCCATTGAGCTATGCGTATGACCCCGGCGAAGAGAGCGATGGCGTCACCGTGAAGGTGCCCGCCGCCGTGGCCGAACATCTCACCTCTGGCCAAATCCAGTGGATGGTGCCCGGCATTCGCGAGGAGTTGATCGAGGTGCTCCTGCGTGCCCTGCCCAAGCAGTTCCGCCGTCAGTTCATGCCCATCGAGCAGCGCGCCAAGGAGATCGCCACCGAGTTCAATCCCGGTCGTGCTGACTTCCTTCCCGCGCTCGCCCAGCATCTCACGCGCCGCTATCGCATCGAGGTGAAGCACAGCGACTGGCCGCCGATGAGCGTGCCGAAGCATCTGCAACCACGCGTGGAAGTTATTGATCCCAAGAAGGGTTCCGTCGTCGCCAGCCGCGACCTTGACGAGGTGCGCAAGGCCGTGAAGCAAGCCGCGCCCAAGTCCGATGCGTGGGAGAAAACCGTGCAACGCGTCGAGCGCTACGCCTTGTCCTCGTGGTCCTTCGGTGACCTGCCCGAGTCCCTCTTCATCGAAGACGGCGGCGGCGTGCCCGTGCTCGGTTACCCCGGCTTGATGGTGCGCGAGAACGAGGTCGATCTGCGTTTGTTCAAGACGAAGGCCGAGGTCGAGAAACATACGCCCGCCGCCGTTCGCAAGCTCGCCGAGACCGCCTTGAGCAAAGACCTCGCCTGGCTGTGGAAGGAACTGAAGCACCTCGGCTCCGGCGCTGCGCCCAAGGCCGCGCCGCTCAGTGGTCTCGCTGCCCTGTCATCCCTCACCGTCTCCCCGGTGAAAGCCGCGCCCGATCAACTCCAGAAGGACGCCCACGAGCACATCGTCCGCTTTGCCTTGCGACTGAATCCGCTGCTGCCGCTGACGCAGAAGCGCTTCACCGAGATGTGCGACAAGGTGCGTCGCGAGCTGCCCGCGCTCGCCCATCGCGTCGGCGACCTGATGAAGCAGGCGCAGGACTGGAAGCAGAAGCTCATCGCCTCGCCGAAGCGCTACCCCGGCTTCGACCAAGACCTCGCGCGCCTCATGCCTGCCAACCTCATCGCCGTCACCCCGCACGAGCAGTTGCAGCATCTCCCGCGCTACCTCCGCGCCATGCAGGTCCGCGCCGAACGTGCCTCGTATGCCCCGGACAAAGACGCCACGAAGGCCGACCTCATCCGCGACTTCGACGGCTGGCAGCAATACGTCCCCGTTTCGCAGCACGAGACCTTCCGCTGGATGCTCGAAGAGTATCGCGTCCAAGTCTTCGCCCCCGAGCTGGGCACCGCCCAGAGTGTGTCGCCGAAGAAGCTGGAGGCGATGATGGTGTAGCGTTTAGTAGCCCGATCAACACCGCATGTGGCGCAGCTTTTGGCGGGGCGACTTTCGGAAGGTAGCCGTGGGTTTCCACCCACGTAAACATGTTGGATTGATCTGTGTCGCGTCGGGACACCGGAACCTAGTCTTTGAGACTTCTCCAAAGGAGGCCGCTTGCAGACGGGTTCCGCCGTCGCTACGCGACGGTGACCTGCGTCCTGTGTGCCGTGGGGTAAAACCCACGGCTACCTTCCGTGACCGCTACGCGGTCGTGCGCAAAGTCCGCAAAGTGCCTAGCATTTCAT
>CAUJJC010000253.1 GCA_963204975.1 Verrucomicrobiota bacterium
CCATTTGCACGGCGGGTTTCTGAAGGTAGGCGACCATTTTCAGGGCAGGGGACGGGAGTTAATTGCCTGGGTATAAATTCGGCAGCGGTGCCACACGATCGATAGGATCCTCCGGCATCAGCACATTCCGGCCTTCATAGAAGACCTGCGGAGGAGGATCGTTCCGAGACGCGTGTTTGTATTCGACCGTGGGCAACAGTGGTTGAGGTGGTGGCAGCAGGTCGTTAGGCGGCGGAGAAGAATGATCTTCGGCAATCTCGAGGGCAAAGTCATTCTCGATCGACAAGTGTTCCTTGCCTCCGAGGGAGTTGCCTTGAAGCACAACATCTAGCAGCGTCGTCTGTCCTGCGGGAACGACGCCAGAGCTGTCTGCCAGTTGCACGGCATAGCTTCGATCACCCACGCGCACCTTGGTATCGACGGGCTTGAATCGAATGTCTTTCGCACCCTTGTTTTGCACTCGTGCTCTCAACACCAGCGCATCCTTTTGTGGCCATTGCTGAAGCTCAGTGATGGTGCTGACGATGTTGCCATGGGATGACATCATGGCGACACCCCGGCGTTCCCTCCAGCCGGAGTAGATGCCCGGATTGACAGTCTGCAAAAACTCACGCTGGCGTGCCTTGGACAGAATGCCGACCAGTTCAGCCGAGCTGAAAACTGTGCGCGTTTTAGCCACTTCTGTTATCTTCACCTCGCGCACTGGATTAGCGATGCTTGCCGCTGGGTCTTGCATCACGACGGCCAAGTTTGCCATGTCACCGAAGGTGAGCTTGAACAAGAACACCGTTGTGGTGCATCGGACGGTGAGATAGCAGGGCGTCCCTGGTCGCACACCCCGCAGTGCAAGCGTGTCTGGTGAAGCCTGCGCATAATGAACAATAGTGACAGGCTTCATCACCATCTCGGGCGAGATCACTACCGATTGCTTCTCGGCATTGACCAGCGCCTGTGCGGCTTCGGCGTTGAGCACCATGCCATACCCGGTGACGAGTGTTACAGGAGAAGGAAAGGTGACCGTCGTGACCACCTGGGAATTCAAGACCAGTTCCTGCACCCGTCCATCACCCGGCAGAGTCACGATTTCCTTGCCTTCAGCCACCTGGGCGGACAGGGGGGCAGTCCACATCATCCCAATGATGACCATGGAAAAGAGGAGCGTGAAATGAGGATCGGACTTCATGGAAAGGTCTGGATGGTGCTGTAAAAAGTTACCCCCGTGCAGATCGTGGGATACATCGGACGCTCCACAGGATTGGGGTTCGTTTCCCATTCGAAGAACACCTTCACAGAGAAGGACTTGTTGACGAACATGCCGTTCTCCATGCCCGTTCGAATGAGCTGGGCATAGGCGAGAGTGGACGACACTCCTTTGCCCTCCTCGACGTTCGTGTCGATCTTCTCGATCTCTACCTTCTGATAAGATTTGGTGTCACGGAAAAACAGCACCTGGGGAGTGACTTGTTCACGGTTTATGATCTCGTTCACCGCATCACTGAAAAGATGGAAGCGCCTCTCGTGATGATCGAGTCCTCCAGGACTCCGATTGAAAATGGTCTCCATTGCTAGACGCGTTTGAATCGCATGCATCTGCTGCATGGACTCAAACTCAAGATCTGCCGTCTGGTAATGGCAGGTGGGAAGTCCAGTCATGACGAACTGAGGCAAGGTGCGCACATCAGCGATGACCGACTGAACATACCAGCCCGCAGCCAGAGGGGCGACACAAGTCACTGCAAACCAGAAAACCGCAGACCGGCTGCGTGCGATGAAGAGATTGGCGACGGCACGCATCTGTTCAGGGCTCCTCCTCCAGTTTGGTGGGTGGACTGAGCCTTGCAGCGATGCAAATCGTCGGCGGGTTCGAGTTATCAGTTCCCATCCCCATATTGATGCCCCAGCCAAATCCAGCCGAGACGGAAAAGCGGGTCGTCTCCGTCTTGCCTCCGAAGGTGCGGGTCTGGGTGAGAATGCCTTTGGCCCTCGTCACGACCGCTGTGCCAGGAACGGGCTCACCGATCTCGATTGACTGCACCTCGACGGTCTGGCTTCGGGATTCCTCAATGAACTTTGCCGACTCCCGATCAAACTCCGCTGTGACACTGGTGACCGCACCTCCTGCGAACAGCATGGGAAGGCGCGTCTTAAACTTAAGGGCTCGTGGCTCACGCGTATAGATCGTTTCCATCGCCAGTCGTGTTTGCGCTTCGTGCAAGGGTGTTGCCTGCTTGATCTCGATACTCGGCGCATAGTAGTAAGTGCCATTGCGATCCATGATCACATAGACTGGCTTCGTGTTCACATCAGCGATGATCTTGGACACATAGACCGAACTCAGCAGAATGCTGGCACAGGCCATGGTAAACCAGAACAAGGAGGTCCGGTCTTTGGCGATGAATAGATCGACGACGTTCTTCATGGTTTCGTGTCGGCAGGCGCTGGCGGCTCACCATCTTTTTTCTCTGCGGCTTCGATGCGCGCGCGGATGGAACCCTCTTCTTCAAGAGTGAGGCTGCGCTGCGTGCTCGAGATGGGCTTCTCATTCACGCCGATATGGCTGCAAACCAACGGATAGCGTCCGCAGTCACGCAGACTGTAATTGTGCTCCAGTGTGACGTAAGCCATGAGCGCCCATACCTGGTTGAAAATCTCGCGGTCCGCGATGCCTGTGCGGATGAGCTGCCCTTCGATCTCGAACGTAACCTCGCCATTCTCAGCCTCTTCATAGACTTTGATGGAATTAAGCGTCACTTTCTGATGCATCTGGCCTTCTTCGAAAGCCTGCTTTTGCGGTTCCACCAGCTTGGTCATAACATCCGTCCAGGCCTCCGCCGTCAGCAAACGTTCACAACGATCCGGCGCATCCAGCCCTATGGCCGAGCGATTGAAGATGGAGTCCATCACGAGCCTGACCATGGCGAGACGCGTGCTTTCGATCTTCTGCTGATCTACTTCCATCCCTTGTGGTATAATTTTCGCCGTCGTCACCGAGGTGCCAATGCCAATGAACTGGGGATTCAACCCTTTGGTTGCAGCTTGACGTTCGGCGTAAATCGCCGATCCGAGCAAGGTCAACGAAGCCACGAAGAACCAGAAGGAGGCAATGTCCTCCTTGCTGATGAAAATTTCTATCGGTGGTGTCTTCGCTTTCATGGATCGAGTCGTGTCATGCTCCTTCACTCATGCCTGCCAGGCCCTCGCCAGCACCCTTGATACCCGCCGCAGCAGCATTAGCACCGCCACTCACAGCGCTGCCAGCAGCACCACCCATCGCACCGCCTACCGACGCTCCAACGCCTGCGCCCGTGCCTCCGCTCATGGCCCCGCCAATGGCAGCCCCGCCAACGGTGCCGGCCATCGAGATGGCAGACGATGCCACCGATCCGGCGGCTGAGACAGAGGAGCTTACCGTGCTTGCGGCTGCTGCTACTCCTGCCGAAACCAGCCCCGCACCAATCTGGGTGCCCGTGGTCAGCGCCTTGGCCACAAGAGGCGGAGCCTTCTTTATCACAGCCCAGAAAAGCATGGCTTCCACGATCAAGATCAAGCCATCGACCATGCCCGCAAACAAGAGATTCAGTGAAATCAGCGGGGCGACGGTAAGCATCGCTATTGCCAACTGTTCATTGATATACTCGATCAGCTTGTAGCCCAACCCCCAGCCCAAAGGCCAGAACATCATGGCAATGAGACCTGTGAAGTAGCGGATCGCCGTCTCCTTAGTCGTGGGAAAGAGAAACATGCCGAGGAACACTGGCGAAGTAGCAATCCCAATATCAATAGAGACCGCCTGAATGATGTATGCCGCCGGAAGCATCAGCCAGACAAATCCAGCAAAGATCGCTACGATAATGATGCAGAGAATGGCGATAATGGCATAGACACAGCCAACGATCGCTCCCGCACCAAAAGTAGCTGTCCCGGCTGCGATTGCGGCTGTGAGAGCGGCAATCACGATCCCCACTTCCGCTGCGATGTAGATTCCTACATCCGCGATATACTCGGTGGTGATGCTCTCCATATCGATATTCATATCGTCGAGCAAGGCCCAGCCTAGAACCTCCTCGGCATCAAGAATCCAATCAGTGACAAAGTGCAGGCAAACCGCAACGACCGCAGTCATCAGTAATTGGTTGCCCATCTGGCTGAGATCGCCCCCCGTCTGCTGGCGATACGCGCAGATCAGCAGTCCGGCGAAAGCGAGCACATAAACGAAATAGGTCAGCGTGTCATAGACATCAATACGCATGGACTCCAACTCATCGAACATCGGATCAAAGCCCGGGCCCAGACCGTAAGGCAGGGTGATGGCTAGAATGGCGTTCATAATTGAGAGGTTGAAGAGCGTTGGCTATCGACTGGTTGTCCGAAGGACAATGGACGCAAGGGCTAAGGAGTCTTGTCATGGATGCGCCCACGAGCATTGGTCTTGGTATCCTTGTTTCCATCACCATTGTTCGCAGCAGCGCGGGAGGCTGCGCCATCCTTCATTGTTTTGATCAGCGCATCCACCTTGGCTTGCATCGCCGCGATGGCGGAATCTGATCGCATGGTATTTCCACCAGCAGCCTCAACCTTTGCCTTGCCATCGATCTGGCGCTGCAATTCCATAGCCTTCTCATTGACCGTCAGCTCGTCGCTTGCATTCGAAACGTCCTGGCCGAGAGCCAGAAGTTGAGAGTTGATGGTGTTGAGCTGTGCTGTAAGCCGCTGCGTCTCGACATTGTCTTCTGTATTGAGCAGCGCTAGCAGAACGTCCAGACGGGCAGCTTCCAGCAATTGTCTCTGGTCGGTTGTTTCACCACGCACACGGTAAAACTCATTCACATTGTAGAGCTTCTTCGCGTCTTCTGCATAGAACGTCTTATCGCGGTCTTTGGTCACCTCGACATACTTGCCTTTGTCGTTCTTCTCCTTGGTGGTGAATTTGTTTCCAATGCCCTGGAAGGTCCCATCAGCGCTATCGACGAAGACATCAGATCCCTCTGTTTCCTTTCGCTCCTTGACCAG
>CAUJJC010000254.1 GCA_963204975.1 Verrucomicrobiota bacterium
ACAGAATCGTCCTGGCTGGTAGGACATGCCATGAATGCCGAGACCGTGACCACGCGAGACGATGAGTTTCACCAGCTCTGGATGGCGCATCGCCTGCACGCCAGTGAGGAAGAACAATCCCTTCGCTCCCTCGGCCTCGAGCAAGTCGAGAACCACCGGTGTCTCCAGCGGATGCGGCGCGTGATCGAAGGTGAGCAGTGCCTCGCGCTTGCGCGTGGGAAACTCCTTCATCTGCGGCCCCCACCATTCGCAGCCCGGCACCACCGAAGCCCACAACCACAGAGCCGCAGGTGCCAGCATGAGCAATTCCCACCAGGGGCTCAACCACCAGCCCAGACTCAGCGCAATGAGGCCAAGCACGCCCGTGGTCCAGAAGATGAAGTGTCGCATGGCAGAAGGTGGACTCGACCAATGAAAAAGCCAGCCGCTCGAATCGAACGGCTGGCTTTGAAACAATCAGACCGATGATTTACTCGACGACCTTGGCGCTCTTGATCACCACTGGCTCGGTCGGCACGTTCTGGTGCATGCCCTTGTTGCCCGTGGCAACGCCTTCGATGGCTTTCACCACATCCAGGCCCTTGGTCACCTTGCCGAAGACGGCATAGCCACCGTTATTCGGATAGTTGAGGCCATCGTTGTTGACCGTGTTGATGAAGAACTGGCTCGTGGCGCTGTCGAGCACCGAGGTGCGGGCCATGGCAATGGTGCCCACATCATTCTTGAGGCCGTTCTGGCCTTCGTTCTTGATCGGGGCATCGACCGCCTTCTGCTGCATGTCAGCCGTGAAGCCGCCGCCCTGAATCATGAAGCCGGGGATCACGCGATGGAAGATGGTGCCGTCATAGTGGCCCTTCTTCACGTAGTTGACGAAGTTCGCGGTGGAGATCGGGGCCTTCACGCCGTCGAGTTCGAGTTCGATGGTGCCCTTGGAGGTTTCGATAGTGACTTTCACAGTGGTAGGTGCGGGTTTGGTTTCAGGTTTGGCTTCAGCCGCAGGCTTGGCGTCCTGGGCGATAACGGACGCTGCGAAGCCAGCAAGGCACGCAGCAACAACGGCAAGAGACTTGAACATGGGTTTCATAGCGGGCGCGAATGAGGCGCAGGAGGCTTGTTTTTCAAAGGGAAAAAGCACGCTCCCTCGACCGGTCCTGGCTTGTAGCCGCCTCAGGCTTTCAACGGCGTCGCCGCACACGACCGCATCCCGCGCAAAATCCGATGCGTGCAGTTCTCGAACTGATGCATCAATTCGGTCACACTCATCCCTGATGGCAGCATCACCTCTGCACGCACCTCACTTGTCGCCAGCGCATCAATGAAGCTGCTCAAATCGGCAAGATCATGAAACAACTGCGCCTCCTGCACATGCTCCGGCAAGGTGGCAAAGACGAGATTCAATAGCCAGCGACCATCGCGCTGAAGGATGAACGGCTGCGAGCGCATCTCTACACTGCCCGGCGGATAGCCTTCCTGGCGGACCAGGTATGGTCCGTGGCCATGCAGTCCCCAGCCAAGGTTCATCACCTCGCAGCGCGCCGGGTCATTGCAGAGAGCAGACATCAGGTGAAGAGGATGTGTGTTCCTTCACCCGCAGACTCTTCATAGAATTGCCCGACGGTGAGCACGCCATCGACTCGGTCCATGAGGTCCTCCTTCTTCAGCTTGAACATGTCCATCGCCAGCTTGCAGGCATAGATCTTGCCGCCGGAGTCGGAGATGAGTTCGAGGAATTCTCTCACGGGCGGAATATCGAGCTTTTCCATCTCCTTGTTCATGAGGTGAGTCGCAAAGGCAGATACGCCAGGAATCGCGCCCATCACGGTCGGGAATGGAATCGTCATCGGCAGGCCGAGCATCGGCATGGCCATGTTAAGCGCGGAATTGCCCACAGTGGACACCTTGAGGCTGTCGAGCGTCTTGTTCGCCAGAGCGTTCAGGCCAAAAAAGGTGAAGAACAGCGACGCCTCGATGCCCTCCATGCGTGCGCCATTGGCCATGATCAATGCGGGGTAAATTCCATCCAGCGAGCCTCGGCTCACGATGATGGACATCTTTTTCACAGGGTGGTCTTTCATAAGGTAGCCCAGTCGCGCCGCGACTGGTGTGTTGGTTGGTTGTTTTGCTTCAATGCTTTGGGCGAGATGCTCCAGTCACGGCGTGACTGGACTATTTTGTGTAGATGCAGCCACCAGGCTTCGGAATGCCGGCGATCTTCGACGACTTCTTCAGCGGTCCGCCGGGGAAGAGATCATAGAGTTCCTTGGTGGTGACCACTCCACTCTTGCCCATGCTTCGGATGGTGAGCGCGGCACCAGCGGCCTGCTGCTGGCGGAGGTAGTTGATCACCTTGTTGTGCGCGTCGGTGAGCGGTCCAATGCCTTCCTCAGCCGCGATGGCGGCAGCGATGGCTTCATTCCATTGCGACATGTCCGTGAGGTAGCCCTCGTCGTTCACGTCCACTTCTGTTCCTGCGATGTTCTTTTTCATGGTGGGTAGATTCAAACTTCGACGGGCTTTTTCTTCTGCCGACTGATGCCCGGCATCGGCCAGGCTTTCAGCAATACGTTCCAATACACATGCCGGAACGCGAGCTTCCCAAGATGGTTCAAGCGCGACTCCTCGAGCAGCTTCATCGGGCCGAAGCTGAACGGGAATCCGCCTTCGTGCGGCTCATACTCGTAATTGAAGTCGATGAGCAGCGCCTTGCCGTTGCCGGACTCGATGAAGCAATTCGAGTGGCCATCGAATTCCTCCTTCAGTGGCTTGCCTTCGATGTGCAGCATCACGTTGTCGGCCAGTGTCTCAGATTCAAAGTGCGCCACCGAGCCAGCTTTCGATGCCGGGACATTGGTCGCATCACCAATCACGAATACGTCGGGATGCTTCAGCGATTGCAGCGTGTGCTTGTGCGTGGGGATGAAGTCGAGATCATCGCCAAGCCCCGAGCGACGCACCGCGTGGTCGCCCATGTTGGTCGGTGTGGTCACCAGCAAATCATACGGCACCTCGCGACCATCGAAGCACACGAGCTTGTCGTTCTCCTGATCGACCTGCTCCGCCACGAAGTCGGTAACGACCTCAATGCCTTTGTCCGCGAGCAGATGTCCCAGCTTCTTGGACGCCTTCGGCTTTGTGAACGCACCGGACAGCGGCGTCACGTAGGTCAGCGTGACCTTGTCGCGAATGCCGCGCTCGCGGAAGAAGGTGTCAGCGAGGAAAGTGAACTCCAGTGGTGCGACCGGGCACTTGATCGGCATCTCGTTCACATGCACCACCACGCGACCGCCTTGGAACTTATCAAGCTTGTCGCGCAGCGCCCGCGCGCCATCAAGCGTGTAGAAGTCATGCACATTCACACGCCATTTCGGCCCGAGCATGCCCTGCGTCTCCTCCGGTGCCGTGCGGCAGCCGGTGGCGATGATCAGCACATCGTAAGTCAGCGCGCTGCCATCCTTCAGCTTCACCTGATGCTGGTCGGGCAGGACCTGCTCCACTTCGGTTTGCAGGAACTCCACGCCACTCGGCATGAAGTCGCGCGTGGGCCGAATGATCTGGTCCTCGGTGTAGCCACCGAATGGCAGGAACAGCAACCCTGGCTGATAAAGATGGCGATCCGAGCGATCCACGACCGTCATCTTCCAATCCGACGCAGGCAGGCGCTTGCGCAGGTGATTGGCCATCATGGTGCCCGCCGTGCCGCCACCGAGGATGAGAAGATGCTTGTTCATGGAAGTGCGTCGAGTTTCTGCTTGTTACTATATGAGTGTATGCGTATATGCAAACACAAGATTCAAACTTTATGTCCCTCCACCTGTCATCCGATGCCCGAGGATTGATCCTCTCCTGCCCTGCCTGCGGCACCGCCAGCCGCATCGCCTATGCGAACCTCGACAAAGCAGGCCGTTGCGGCTCCTGCAAAGCTGATCTTCCCAAGCCCTCCGCGCCCGTCGTGATCGACGACGTCGCCGCCTTCCAAGCCATGGTCGCGGGCTCACCACTGCCCATCGTCATCGACTTCTGGGCACCCTGGTGCGGCCCCTGCAAAATGATGGCCCCCGAGTTCGCCAAGGCCGCCGCACTCGCCGCTGGCGAAGCGATCTTCGCCAAGGTGAACACCGACGAGCAACAAGCCATCGCCAGTCAGTTCCGCATCCAAGGCATCCCGGCCTTCGCTTTGCTGAAAGGAGGCAAGCTGATCGCGCAGACCGCCGGCTTCCAGCCAGCGCCGCAACTGCTTGCGTGGATGCGACAAGCGTGACGCTCACTTCTTCCTGAACCGCACGAAGTAGTTCTCCTTCAGCACGTCCTTCACTTCGCCGACCTTCTCGAAGCCAGCGGCGATGACCTCGGATTCAAACACTTCCTGTCCTGCTCGGACGTGACCCATCACGAAGTCGCTGCTCTCGCCGGGAATGCGTTTGAAGTCGATGAGCACGATCTCGCCTCCGGGCTTCAAGGCCTTGTGCAACGTGGCCAGCGTCGCCTGCGGGAACTCGAAGTGATGATACACGTCGCAAATGAAGGCGAGGTCGATGGCTGCTTCGGGCAGCTCGACGCTCTTCTCGGTGCAGAGGATGGTTTGCACATTCGACGCGCTGGCTTTGGAGGCGCGAGCCTTGATGTGTTCGAGGAAGTTCTTCGCGATCTCAACGGCATAGACTTTGCCGCTGGCTCCGACGGCTTGTGCGAAGTGCAGGGTGAAGAGGCCCGTGCCTGCGCCGATGTCCGCCATGGCCATGCCGGGCTTCAATCCGGCTGCGGCGACGATCTTCTCGCGCTGGTGAAAGATCTCGCGGCTCTCGGTCTCGAACTTCTTCGTCCATTCTTCGACGTTGAGCTTCGGATCGAGGAACTTGTCATTGATGCCGGGTTTGACGCTTTGCTCTTGAGCGATGGTGGCTGAGGCAATGGCAAGCAGGAGGAAGGCGATGCGTTTCATGAGTTGGAGGCAGGTTGGGTTAGAGGACGTTCTCTGATCATGCCGTCTTCCACTTCCAGGATGCGGTCGAAGATATCGAGCGTGCGGTGATCATGCGTGACGACGAGGACGCCAGCGTTGCGTTCGTGCGCGACTTTGGCGAAGAGTTCCATCACCTGACGACCGCGCTGGCTGTCGAGTGCGGCGGTCGGTTCATCGGCGAGGATGAGGCTGGGTTCGTTCGCCAGAGCACGGGCGACGGCCACGCGTTGCTGCTCGCCACCGGACAAGGCCACGGGCAGGTTCTTGGCCCGGGCACCGACATCGAGGTAGTCGAGCAATTCCATGGCGCGAGCGCGAGCTTTGCGTGAGGGCACGTCGTTCACTTCGAGCGCGATTTGCACATTCTCCAGCGCCGTGAGGAAGGGGATGAGGTTCGCCTTTTGAAACACAAAGCCGAGATGCTGACGACGGAAGGCGCGGAGGTTCACCAGCTCCTTCGGCCCATCGAGCACCGGCGTGCCATTGATCGAGATTTGGCCGCTGGTGGGTGGATTGATCAGTGCCATCGCGGTGAGGATGGTGGACTTGCCGGAGCCGCTGGGTCCCAACATGCCGACGACTTCGCCGCGCGCGATGCTAAGCGTGGCATCGCGAATGGCGACCACCTCGGTGTGGCCGCTGCCATAGACCTTGCGCAGATGCGCGACTTCAACAGCGGGCGTGCTCATGCGGAGAGGACGGTGTTGGGTTCAACGCGGAGTGCCTTCCAGATGCCCAGCGCGCTCGCCAGCGTGGAGATAGCAAGGACGATGAAGGCGAGAGAAACCAAGTCTTTGCTCTCGATCACGACCAATCGCGGGAAGCGAGGAAACGCATAGCGCCCGAGCCACCAAGCGATGCCATAGCCGGCTGCGCCCATGATGAGGGACTGCTGAAGAATGAGCCCGCCGATGACATGGTTGCGCGCACCGATGAGCTTCAGCAGGGCAATGTCGCGCACCTTGTCGAGCGTGAGCGTGTAGATGATGAGCGCGATGATGACAGTGGAGATGATGAGCAGCAGCACGCGAAAAAGCCCGAGCTGGCGCCGCGCCTTGTCCACCATGCCGGAGACGAGCAGGTCCCGCTGCTCCTGCGTGGTATAAACGGTCACGTCCGGCCAGGCGGAGAGCTTCGCGCGCACGTCCTCCGCATTGGCTCCATCTGCCAGCGTCACGAGCACGGCGCTGACCT
>CAUJJC010000255.1 GCA_963204975.1 Verrucomicrobiota bacterium
AGCGTGACGCAAGACCTCACGGTGGATGTCGCGCCGCCTTCGAGCATCGCCTTGCGGCAAGGTGTGAATGGTTACAGCCACGATGCGACTTTCATCCGGGCCGACACGACGACTTGGAACAGCGGCGCACGCGACCAGATGCTCGTCGGGAAGACCAACTCCGCGTTTCGAGCGCTGCTGAGTTTTGGCCTCAGCAGCGTGCCTTCGAACTACACGATCAGCGGTGCCCAGCTCGATGTGTGGACCGATTTCGCCGCCACCGGCACGGTGCAAACGCTCGAGCTGCGCTCGCTGACTCGCAGCTTCATCGAAGGCACCGGCAATGGCAGCGTGGCCACAAACGGCGTCGGCACCGGGGCCGATTGGGCCACGCATGATGGCACCACGGCCTGGAGCACCGCGGGCGGCGATTTCAGCAGCACCGTGCTCGCCAGCGTGCCCGGATTCAATGCCGCCACGACGATCAATACGCAGCAAACCTTCGCCAGCAGCCCCGCGCTGATTGATGCCGTGACTACCGCCATCACCAGCGGCACGCCATTGAACCTCACGATCCTCTCGCCGCTCACCGAAGCCGGTGCCGCGAACAACTTCACGCGGTTCTCCAGCGATGACAGCACCACCGTCGCTCGTCGCCCGCAGCTCACGATCAACTTCACGCACAACCTGCTGCCCACGGTGAATCCCGGCACCGCTCCCAGCGCCACCGTCGGCACTGACATCCCGCTCACCGGCTCGACAAGCAACGCGCTGTCATCCGCCTGGAGTCTCGTCAGCGGACCCGGCCCGATTTGGCTCATCAATCCCACCACGATCAAATTCAGCGCCCCCGGCGTGCATGAACTGCGCCTCTCAGGCACGAACGCCAACGGCGAGTCCAGCCGCACCATCAGCGTGGCCGTCACCGGCACGGCGATGACCCCGATCGAGATCTGGCGGCAACCCAACTTCAACAACCACACCAACTCCGGCCCCGCTCTCGACACCGCCGACACCGATGGCGATGGCAGCACCAACCTCCTCGAATACGCCACCGCGATGAATCCCGCCACCGGCGACCCAGTGCCCATGAGCGCCGAAAAAGCCGGAAGCGTGCTCGAATACACCTACACGAAAAACAAAGCCGCCACCGACGTGACCTTCACCGTCGAATGGAGCGATGATTTCACCGTTTGGAGCACCGCAGGCGTCTCCAGCGCCGTTTTGAGCGACAACGGCACCACCCAGCAAATCAAGGCTACCATGCCCGCTGGGACCAATGGCAGGCGGTTTGTGCGGCTCCTGGTGACGAGGCCATAGCGAACACGGAGGCTTGGCCGTTTGGCGGCCATGGCACCTTTTGCTTCTGGCCACAGAGGAAAGCATAGCGGCCCCAGCCGTCGCCACCGGACTGGATGGTTTTTCATAAGCCTTGCGGATCTCAGCCCATCTCCGGGCTTGTTAGCCCTGCTTCAACCGCCGATACTCGCTCGGCGAGTAGCTCGTGACGGCACGAAACGCTCGCGTGAACGCACTGTGATCGGCAAAGCCGCAGTTCAGTGCGATCTCGGCAATCGAAGCATCGCTTTCGAGCAGCAACCGCGAGCCGGCGCTGATGCGTGTCTTGGTGATCAACTGCATCGGGCTGATGCCGTGGATGCGTTTGATGACGCGGGCAAAGCGGGCGGCGCTCATGCCGGCTTTTTTGGCGAGTGAGGATGGGCTCACGGCTTCATCAAAGGAGCGCTCGAGATGCCGCAATGCCAACGCGACGGCGGGCGGCACTTCTTCGCGATTCACGAGGGCGGTGAGGTCTTTCGAGATGCCGATGAGGCCGGTCACGCGGCCGGTTTCATCGCGGTTAGGCAGTTTGCTCGTGAGACCCCACACGGGCACATGCGGACGACGCCAGAACAGCTCCAGGCGCTCGATGATCGGCTTGCCGGTGCGCAGCACCTGCGCGTCCTGCTCGGTCGGAATGCGGCCGAAGTCGCCGGGGCACACGTCGCAGGGCCGTTTGCCGATCATCTGCGATTTGTCGCTCAAACCATGCCGCTCCACGAGCGACTGATTCACGACCAAATAACGCCCCGAGGCGTCTTTGATGAAAAAAGCCGTGTCGTGCATCAAATCGGCCACCTGCTCGACGAATCGAGCATCCATCATCAAAGCCCCTTTTGGCGAAAGGAGGCCCGGAAGCGCTGAGAAGGCCGGTTTCATGAAAAAGTCGGGCCTCATCATTGAGCAACAAGGTCCGGCCTTCCAGTGCGTTTCGCGTTTGTGCGGCTTTTCACGTCGCGGCGGGCTGTCGAGGTCAAGACAGCGCGTGTTTCCATCCTCACACTTGGCTTATGTCTCGTTTTATCCTCGTTTGCCTGTTCCTTCTGACGCCGCTGCACGCCGCGCTGGACCGGCCGAAGCTCCAGATCATCAATGGCAGCACGCAGGTCGTGGACGTGTTTTGGATCAATGACAAAGGCGAGCGCGTGCCGAATGGCAGCGTGCCGCCGGGCAAGGATACGATTATCAGCACGTCGCTCGGGCATCGCTTTGCCGTAGTGGGTCGCGAGGACAAAAAAGAGAGCCTCGTGACGGCCGAGGTGCGGGTGCAGGCCTTTCGCGTGGGTGGTGTGCCGACGTTTTACACGCAGCAGGCTAGCGCGGGTGGCTTTCCGGTCGTCGCATCGGGCAAAGTGAGTCCGTATGCGCTGAAGGAGGCCGTTTACATCATCGACATGATGCTCTCGAAGCGACCCGACGTGCGCGAGGCGATGGTGAAAAGCGGCGCTCGGCTCAGCATCCTCGCGCACAATGAGTTCACCTGCGATCAACCGGAGTGGGCGTGGCTTGCGGAGGAAAAGGAGGAAGGCTTTGAGGACATCAGTGCCCGTGATTTTCGCGATGCGCGTGCTCGCGGCATGGGCGGCAGCCTCACCGATCCCTACTGCTCCTGCGCGGAGGAAAACCTGCTCGCTTACGAAGGCGATCCCTACAGCACGGAAAACATCCTCATCCACGAACTCGCGCACAACATCCACCTGCGCGGCATGATTAATGTGGACGCGACCTTTGATTCACGCGCGAAAGCCAGCTACAACGCCGCGATGAAGGCGGGCCTTTGGAAAGGCAAATACGCCAGCGTGAACCATCACGAATACTTCGCCGAGGGCGTGCAGAGCTGGTTCGACAACAATCGCGAGCCCGATCACGACCACAACCACGTCAACACCCGCGCCGAGCTGCTCGACTACGATCCCGGTCTCGCCGCGCTGTGTCGCGAGGTCTTCGGCGACACCGTTCTCAAATACACCAAGCCTCAAACCCGCCTCACCAGCCATCTCGACGGCTACGATCCCAAACAAGCGCCCAAGTTCACCTGGCCGCCGCATCTCGAAAAAGCCCGCGAACTCATCCGCGCCAAAGCCCGCGCGAGATCCGATGCCGCCAACAAAGCGCACGAAACCAAAAAACTCGTCGGCTGGACGCTGCACATCAGCCCGAAGATCGACGCCGCCGCGCTGAACAAGGCCCTGCCACTGCTTCAGGCTCAGCTTGAGGAGATCGTGCGCGTCGTGCCTGCCAAAGCCGTCGCCGAACTGCAAAAGGTGCCGCTGTGGATCAATCCCGAGTATCCCAAAGTGCCGCCCCGCGCCGAATACCATCCCGGTGCCGACTGGTTGAAGGATAACGGTCGCGATCCCGCCATGGCGAAGGGCGTCGAGTTCACCAACATGCGAATCTTTGAGGCCGAAACACGTCGCATGCCCAACTTTGCCCTTCACGAGCTGGCGCATGCGTTTCACGATCGCGTTCTCGGTTTCGAGCATCCGCAAATCGAGGCCGCGTATCAAAAGGCGAAGGCTGCGGGCCTCTACGACCGCGTGCAGCGCCAAGACAGCGAAGGCCGCAGGCGCCTCGACCGCGCATACGCCATGACGAACGCCAAAGAATACTTCGCCGAATGCTCTGAGGCCTTCTTTACCAAAAACGACTTTTACCCCTTCACGAAGGATGAACTGAAAAAGCACGACCCCGAGATGTTTGAGCTGCTCACGAAGCTCTGGGGAACCGAAAAGAATGCGGCTAAAGCCGCAGCCACTTTACCGAACATCCTCATCATCCTCGCCGATGACCTAGGCTACGGCGATGTGCGTTGCTACAACGCCGAGGCGAAGATCCCGACACCAAACATCGACAAGCTCGCTGGCGAAGGCATGAGGTTCACCGATGCTCATAGTCCGGCCACGGTTTGCACGCCGTCGCGTTACAGCCTCATGACGGGGCAGATGGCGTTTCGCGTGCCGAGCGGCGGCACGGTGTTTCAGGGCACGGGCGGGCCATCGTTGATCGCACCGGGAAAGCTCACGCTGCCGGGGATGTTGAAGAAGCAGGGCTACGCCACCGCAGCGGTCGGCAAATGGCACATCGGGCTCACGTTTCGCGATCAGGCCGGCGAGGCGATCCACTCGGGCGAACGCGCCGCCGTGCAGCGCATCGATTACTCGCGCCGCATCGAGGGCGGACCGCTCGATCATGGCTTTGACCAGTTTTTCGGCACCGCCTGCTGCCCCACCACCGAGTGGCTTTACGCCTTCATCGACGGCGATCACATCCCCGTGCCGCCCACCGGTCCCATCGACAAATCGAAGCTCCCCAAGCATCCGTATGCCAACGATTGCCGCGCCGGATTCATCGCGCCCGACTTCCCGATGGAGGAGGTCGATCTCGTGTTCTTGAAGAAGAGCCGCGAGTTCATCGCGCAGCACGCACGCACCTCGCCGAAGCAGCCTTTCTTCCTCTACCATGCCACGCAGGCCGTGCATTTGCCGTCGTTCGCCGCGCCGGAGTTCCAAGGAAAATCGAAGGTCGGACCGCATGGCGACTTCATCGCCGAGTTCGACCACATCGTCGGCGAATTGATGCGCGAACTCGAAACGCACGGCCTCGCCGACAACACGCTCGTTTTACTCAGCAGCGACAACGGCCCCGAAGTGGCGAGCGTCGTCCACATGCGCGCCGATCACGCTCACGATGGTGCCAAACCCTGGCGCGGCATCAAACGCGATGCGTGGGAAGGCGGCCACCGCGTGCCCTTCATCGTGCGCTGGCCCGGAAAGGTGAAAACGGGCACCACCAGCGATCAAACCCTCTGCCTCACCGACATTCTCGCCACCGTCGCGGCCATCACCGGCACCGAGTTGCCGCACGATGCCGCCGAAGACAGCTTCAACCTGCTCCCCGCCCTCGAAGGCACCGCCACCGCTCCCATCCGGCCTTATCTGCTCACCCAAGCCTTTGCCGGGCAACGCACCCTTTCGATTCGTCGCGGCCAGTGGAAATACATCGCCCACCGCGGCTCCGGTGGAAACAACTACGACAAAGGCGAACTCAAACCCTTCGCCCTGCCCGACGCCGATCCCGAAGCCCCCGCCCAACTCTACGACCTCGCGAATGATCCCGGCGAGACGACGAATCTTTACTCCAAGAAGCCAGAGATCGTGAAGGAGCTTCACGCCTTGCTCGAACAATCGAAAACCACCGGTCGCAGTCGGCTGTGATCATGGAGGGGCGGTTTGCAACCGCCCAGGCGCTTGAAAAGCGCCGCTCCTTGGTCCCAGAAACAGCTCAAATCGGCCACAAATGGCCCGAATTGGACATAAATGGACTGAATTGGACTGGCAAATGGACTGGCAAATGGACTTTTGAGGCCGAAACTCTGCCATGCTTCCGCCTCTGCCCGATTCCATCCCCATCTCCGCCGAGATGCTCCGGCTCGTCAGTGAGATCGACGAGTTCAAGGGCCACTGGCGCACTTGGCAGTCGCTCACGCCGGACCGACTCCAAGGCTTGCGCCGTGTCGCCACCATCGAGAGCATCGGTTCCTCCACACGCATCGAGGGTTCACGCCTCAGCGACCGCGAGGTCGAGTCGTTGCTCGGACGACTTGAGACCAAGTCTTTCGCCACCCGCGATGAGCAGGAGGTCGCCGGCTACGCCTTCGTCATGGAGCAGGTATTTGCCCATGCCAGCGAGATCCCGCTCACTGCGAACATGCTGAAGCAGCTGCATCGCGACCTGCTTCAATACAGCACCAAAGATGAGCGCCATCGTGGCGAATGGAAGTCGCTGGCGAACCACGTTGCCGCCTTCGATGCCGATGGCCGCGAGCTAGGCATCGTGTTCGAGACCTCCAGCCCCTTCGACACACCTGCGCACATGGACGCGCTGCTCGACTGGCACCGCCGCGCCGAGGCTGACACCGGACTGCACCCGCTGCTGCGCATCGGCATCTTCGTCGTCGCCTTCCTCGCCATTCATCCCTTTCAGGACGGCAATGGCCGCCTGTCACGCATCCTCACCACCTTGCTGCTGCTCCGCGCCGGTTACGGCCATGTGCCCTACAGCTCGCTGGAGAGCATCATCGAGCAAAACAAAGAGGCCTACTACCTCGCCCTCCGCCGCACGCAGACGACCTGGCGCGAAAACACTGCCGACTGGCCTGCATGGTTGCTGTTCTTCCTCCGCAGCATCCGCCAGCAAATCACCCGCCTCCAGCAGCGCCTCGACGCCAGCCGTCCGCAACTCTCCCCGCTCGCCCGCCAGCTCGCCGCTCTCTTCGAGACAAGAGAAACCCTCACCAACGCCGAAGCCGTCACCCTCACCAGTGCCAACCGCTCCACCCTCAAAACCAAGTTCGCCGAACTCATCGCCGCTGGGCTTGTGGAGGCGCACGGGAAGGGACGCGGGGTGTTTTATGCGAGGAAGCGTTAGCGTTTGAAATCATCTGCCCATCTTGATCCCATGAAAAAGTCTCGCGACACCTCCCTGACTCTGAGTTCGGACTACAAAAGGTTCGTCTCTAAGTTGAAGTCACTCATCGTCTCCGCTCGTCTGTCGGCTGAGGTGACGGCAAGGACTTTGACGTTAGTTGGTTGTCCTCATTAATACTTCACTCAGCAACTGCTCAGTCCAATGTCTGAATATATCTTTCACCCCGGCGATTTGGTCGCAATACTGGAGAACCATCGAAAGAAGCTTGGTGAAGATATTGAAAGTCTAAGCGAGGACTATGTGCTTAAAGTCAATGAAGAGGAGTATATCAAACAGAAGGTTGCCAGTGAAACTCTTCAGCCTCTCTCCATCGAATCTGGCGTCGAAGTGGTCCGCGATTATGAAGAACCGCGAACCCGCCAAGGTAATTTCAACACATACATCGAGCGAGTTCCCTGCCTAGACGTATCCTTGCGATTTTTTGGCGATAAGGACCTCTTTAAGATGCGCCAAAACCGCTATAACGAGCCGCCGAAAGGACGCATCTCCGGTAATGATATCTGTGCAACGTTCACTATAGGGCAGGGTGAAACGCCAGAATCTACACGGAGAAGTATTGATCGTTGGGAGCAACGTATCAGAAGTCACATCAATGATCAGCGGCCCCATATAGAGGCTTGGACTAACAACTTGGCGCAGCTAATAAGCGGGCATTTTCGTGCCACGAAGGAGCGCTATCTGAAGAAGAACGAACTTGTCGCTTCGATCGGGCTTCCGATCAGACGTCGGGGAGGCGAGAATGGCACCTATTCGGTTGGGTTGCCTCCAAAGAGGATCAATATTTCAACTCCAACGCCACCTCTCACCGTTCCTCCGGGACAGTATTCACCCCACCCGTCCCTTGATGAACAGAGCTACCAAGACATTCTGAGCCCCATTCGCTGGACCGGACGAACCATTGAGAGAGATCCTGCCGCATATGCCAGTTTGCACGAAGAACACCTGCGCACTCAGTTCCTCGCTTTGTTGAACGGTTCGTTTGAAGGCCAAGGCACTGGCGAATCCTTTTCGGTCAATGGCAAGACAGACATCATGCTCAAGGTCAAAGACCGACCCGTATTCATTGCGGAATGCAAGTTTTGGGGTGGGCCAGCAGGCTTCAATAAAATCATTGATCAACTGACGAGCTACCTGACTTGGCGTGATTCGAAGACAGCCATCTTGCTGTTTGTGCGAAACGCTGATGTGGCTCCTGTTCTCGATCAGATACCGCAACTGGTTGCCAGCCATCGGCTCTTCACGAAGCAAGAGAACACCAATCAGGCAGGGGAGTTACGGTTTGTCCTACGGAACGCTCAGGACGAGTCTTTGCCACTGGTGGTAACAATCATGTGCTTCCATCTGCCTGAAACAACTCACCGAAGAGGTAAATGAGCGAAACTTCGCAACCCTAACTCTCTTTCATCCTCTACCAAACAGAGGACGAGCGGACGCGCATTCAGTGCCGGTTTGCAGCGGAGGCGCTCCGGCTGACGCAAGCGCAGACGGCTGAGCTTTTTCAGGTCACACCGCAGAACGTGACGCCGTTTTTGAGGGCCATTTTTGCCGATGGAGAGCTGGTCGAGGAGACAACCTGTAAGGATTACTTACAAGTTCGATTCGAAGGGGGAAGAGAGGTCCCGTAAGCTCAGGCGCTACAGCCTCGAAGCCATCTGGGCACGCAGTTCAGGCAGTTGACTGACTCCCCGCAGCCGAGACGGCTGCACCAC
>CAUJJC010000256.1 GCA_963204975.1 Verrucomicrobiota bacterium
GGATTGCCGACCTTGGCAAGGACGACGCCGGTGACGAGAGCGGAGGTGTAGCGAACTTTGACAGACATGGGGCGCGGAAGCTGGAACGAAAAACCCGTCTGAAAACTGCTAAATGCATTCTCTTCATCGTGAAGCACAGCTTGCGCATCCCCAACACGATCCAAGAGATTCAATGCGAGTGAAAACAACGGCAGCGATGCTCACCTATTCGCGGTCATTGCGCTCTAATCCTTCTCCCTTCACCCTTCTTCCCCCCTTCACACGCAGGCCGTGATCGTGAAGGGGTTGCGTTCAGCTACCATTCCCCGCTAGCATCGTCGCCATGCGCTGGTCATTCCTACTCACCCTCTTCATTCACACGCTCGCCTCTGCCGCTGATAGCACTGGCGTCACCACCATCAAGGCAGCGCTGGAGACCGCGATCAAGGCAGGCCAGACGCCCGGTGCTGTGCTGTGGATGGCGCGCGGCAGCGAGGAGACGCACTGGGCGCAGGGGCATCGTTCGCTCGTGCCAGTGAAGCAGGTCATGACCGAGGACACGATCTTCGACGCCGCCTCCCTGACCAAGGTGGTCGCCACCACGCCCTCCGTCTTGCTCCTCATCGAGCAGGGCAAGGTCGAGCTGGACGCCCCCGTGCAGCGTTACCTCAGCGGCTATCCACACATCGCTATCACGGTGAAGCATCTGCTCACACACACCTCCGGCCTGCCCTCCGGCATCCCGAAGGATGCAGCGAATCCCGAGTGGGCCGGCTACGACGAGGGCATCAAGCGAGCGCTCGCCTGCGCTCCCGATCCCGCGCCGGGCACGATGTTCCGCTACAGCGATGTGAACTTCATCCTCCTCGGCGAGATCGTGCATCGCGTCAGCGGGCAGACGCTCGATGCCTTTGCCAAGGAGAAGGTCTTCGAGGTGCTCAAGATGAAGTCCACCGGCTACAAGCCCGCGAAAGCCCTCCTCCCGCGCATCGCTCCCACCGAACGAGATGCCGAGGGCAAGATGCTGCGTGGCGTCGTGCATGATCCCACCTCGCGCCGCATGGGTGGCGTAGCGGGCCACGCAGGCTTGTTCACCACCGCCAGCGACCTCGCCCGGTATGCCAAGGCCATCATGCGCGGCGAGGTGGATGGCATCCGCCTGTTAAAGCCGGAAACGCTCGCGCTCATGACCAGCGCCCAGACGCCCGCGACCCTCGCCGAGAAGCGCGGGCTCGGCTGGGACATCGACACCCGCTACTCCCGCCCGCGCGGCACCGCCTTTGCCCTTGGGTCCTTCGGCCACACCGGCTGGACCGGCACCGCCATGTGGATGGACCCCGCCAGCGACGCCTTCTACATCTTGCTCACCACCCGCCTCCATCCCGATGGCAAAGGCAACGTCCGCGACCTCTACGAAGAAACCGGCACCCTCGTCGCGCGGGCGCTCAATGTCCGCCCCTTCGTCCCCACCGCGCTCAACGGCATCGACGTGCTCAAGCGCGACCACTTCGCCCAGGTCAAAGGCTTGCGCCTCGGGCTCATCACCAACCACACCGGCATCGACAGCGAGCGCAATGCCACCATCGACATCCTCGCCAAGGCCCCCGGCGTGAAGCTCGTCCGCTTGTTCAGCCCCGAGCACGGCATCCGGGGCGAACTCGATCAGGAAAAGATCGACGACACCAAGGACACCCGCACCGGCCTGCCCGTCGTCAGCTTGTATGCCGAGAAGAAGCGCACCCCCGACGCCGCCGACCTCGCAGGGCTGGACGCCCTCGTCTTCGACATCCAGGACATCGGCTGCCGATTCTACACCTACATCGCCACCCTCAAGAACTGCCTCGAAGCCGCCGCCAAGGCCAAGGTGAAATTCATCGTGCTCGACCGCATCAACCCCATCCGCGGCGACCGCATCGAAGGCCCCGTGATGCTCGACAAGCCCGTCTTCACCGCCATTCACATGATCCCCCTCCGCCATGGCATGACCGCCGGTGAACTCGCCCGCATGTTCAATGTCGAGTCCCGCCTCCATGCCGAGCTACAAGTGATCCAGGTAGAAGGCTGGCAGCGCGATCAGTGGATGGATGCCAGCGGCCTGCCCTGGCAGAACCCCTCGCCCAACATGCGCAACCTCAACGCCGCTACCCTCTATCCTGGCATCGGCCTCCTCGAGTATGCCATCAGCGTGGGGCGGGGGACAGACACCCCCTTTGAAGTCATCGGCGCACCCTTCATCGACGACCGCTTGCTCGCTCATGAGTTGAACCAGATGCACCTCCCCGGCATCCGCTTCCAGCCCGTGCAGTTCACCCCCACCGCCAGCGTCTTCGCCAAGCAAGCCTGCGGCGGCGTGCGGCTCCTCATCACCGACCGCGATGCGCTGCCATCCGTCGCCCTCGGGCTCGCCATCGGCCACACCCTGCACCGTCTCTACGCCAGGGACTTCGACCTCACCAAGTTCAACACCCTCCTCAATCACAGCCCCAGCATCGAGATGCTCAAAGCCGGGAAGCCCTGGCCCGAGATCCACGCCCTCTGGCAGCAGCAAGCCCAGATGTTCGAGCAACGGCGCAAGCCCTTCCTCTACCGCTCACCCGAGTCCACCCGTCCCTGAGGACGCGCTGATGAAAGCATTGGGAACCACGGGCTGACAAGGAGTGAAGCCCCGCCGCATCAGGCTTTGTGAAAACGGGGGAGAGCCTCACGCCAAGGCGCAAAGCCGCAAAGTCCCCTGTCAGCCTCAGGGAGCGTCTTTGCGCCTCGGCGTGGCGTAAAATGCCGGGCATCTGCTCCTGGCATCTGCCCCTGCTCCCGGATGCCGCTCACAAGGCCTCGCCCAACATCTGGTGTGCGCGCCAAGCCATCTAGCGTGCGCGCCAAGCCATCTGGCGTGCGCGCCAAGCCATCTGGCGGACGCGCCAAGTCATCTGGCGGACGCGCCAAGTCATCTGGCGGACGCGCCAAGTCATCTGGCGTGCGCGCCAAGTCATCTGGCGTGCGCGCCAAGTCATCTGGCGTGCGCGCCAAGTCATCTGGCGTGCGCGCCAAGTCATCTGGCGGACGCGCCAAGTCATTTGGCGTGCGCGCCAAGTCATCTGGCGGACGCGCCAAGTCATCCGTGGGCCACCACGCGCCATCCGTGGGAAGGCAGATGCCGGGCATTATGTCGGCAGGCACTCAGCGGTGGACAGTGGCGAGAGCGACACGAAAAAGCCGCGTGGTGACGGATCACACACGCGGCTCTGAAACACTTACTCAGCGACTACTCGTCGAAGTCGCGCTCGGGGCGGCGACTTGGAGGTCCGCCGCCGCCTTGACGGAAGCCCTCGCCGAAGGGGCGACGAGGTGGACGTGGAGGTCCGCCGTAGCCCCCTCCAGCTCCGGCACCGCCGTAACCGCTGCCTCCGCCGCCGTAGCTGCGACCACCGCCACCACCAGCGCCTCCGCCGTAGCCACCACCACCTCCTGCGTAACCGCCTCCGCCGCCATAGCCCCCCCCTGCGCCGGGGCCGGGGCCGTAACCGCTGCCACCCTGATCATCGCGGAAGCGACGGGTGGGGGGAGGACCACGACGCTCGAACTGGGGCTGTGGTGCCTGGCCTGGGGATGCGCCTACGCGGCGACCGCGCAGGTTGGCTCCGTTGATGGCCTGGAGCACTTGATCGGCGAACTCGGCTCCGACTTGCACGAGCGTGATGGTGGGCAGGATCTCGATGCGACCGATGGCCGAGCGATCCACGCCTGATTCACCTGCGATGCAGCCGACGACATCGCCGGGAAGGATGCCGGCATTGCGTCCCACATTGAGCCTGATCCAGGTGCCGTTCTCATCGGTGGATGGGCCTCCGGCTTCGCGTGGGGCACGAGGTTCCCGAGGCGCACGCGGATCGTTTCGCTGACCACGATCGGCCATGCGCGGATCATCTTCGCGAATGCGTTCCACGGGGCGCACTTTCTCTTCGGTGAGGAGGTGAAGGAGGGCGGAGATCACTTCGGTAGGCGTGCTGTTCTCGAGGAGGTTGTCCACGAGTTCGTCTTGAGCCTTGAACTCCTTGGCTTCGATGGTGCCGCGAATTTCTTCGATGAGCTTATTGGTGTGCTTCTCGTGCAGTTCTTCCTGGCGCGGGACCTTGTCGCGAGGGATCTGCATCTTGGTGAAGCGCATGACCTGCATGAGGCGGCCATACTCGCGTCCGCTCACGAGGGTGATGGCTTTGCCGCTCTTGCCGGCGCGTCCGGTGCGGCCGATGCGATGCACGTAGTCTTCGGGATCGTGCGGCAGCTCGTAGTTGAAGACGATTTCCAGATCGTCCACGTCGAGTCCGCGGGCGGCTACGTCGGTGGCGACAAGGAGTTCCACCTGGCGCTCGCGGAAGCGCTTCATGACGCGTTCGCGCATGGCCTGGGTCATGTCGCCATGCAGCTTGTCTGCGGAGTAGCCACGGGCGATCAGCGCTTCGGTGAGTTCGTCCACCTGGATCTTGGTGAAGCCGAAGATGATGCCGTATTTCACGTCGTGGAGGTCGAGCAGGCGGCAGAGCACTTCGGTCTTCGAGCGGTAGTCCACTTCCACGTAGCTCTGCTCGATGGAGGGGATGTTGGCTGCGGTGGCTTCGATGCGGACGCGAACGGGATCTTTGGTGAAGCGTTCGATGATCTTCTGGATGCCTGCCGGGAGGGTGGCGCTGAAGAGCACGGTCTGGCGGCCTTCGGTGGGGATGGCTTCGAGGATTTTGTCCATCTCCTCGCGGAAGCCCATGTCCACCATGCGGTCGGCTTCATCGAGCACGACCATTTTCACGGCGGAGAGGTTGAGGGCACCATTGCCGACGTGGTCGAGCAAGCGTCCGGGTGTGCCGATGACGATCTGGGGCCCTGCCTTGAGCCCACGGAACTGGCGCTCGTAGCTGGCACCGCCGTAGATGGGGAGTTCGCGGACACCGCGCTTGAAGGAGGCGAGCTTGGCGATTTCCTCGGCAACCTGGGAGGCGAGTTCGCGCGTGGGGCACATGATGAGCACCTGTGGCTCTGGCCGGGAGGCATCGACTTTTTCGACAGCGGGGATGCCGAAGGCGGCGGTTTTACCGGAGCCGGTCTGGCTCTGGCCAATCATGTCCCGGCCTTGCAACAGGTGCGGGATGGCTTCGCTTTGGATGGGGGAGGCCTGCTCGAAGCCCATCTTTTCGACGGCTTGCAGGATTTCGGGGGACAGCCCCAATTCGGTGAACAGTTTCTGGCTCATATTTTCGTGACACAAACCCGCAGGGTTGCGGCACTTCACTCACTTATTCACAAGAGCGCCGGGGAAACTGCGGCGCGGGTGATAGCACAGGTGGTGCGTTTTTGCGCAATATTTTTTTCGCAAGCGAACAATAGCCCAGGCCTGGGCGGATGAAAGGAGGGTTGATGCCGCGCATAGACTCGGCTAAAAGGCACGCGCCCTGCTCCGGCGAGGTGGTATTTATCTATGTTCGAATTGTCTATTATTGTCCTCCTCCTCGTGTTCAACGGGGTTTTCGCCATGGCGGAAATCGCTCTGGTTTCAGCCAAAAAAGCACGGTTGCAGCAGCGGGCCAAAGAGGGAAGCCACGGAGCCAAGATGGCACTGGCACTGCAAAGCCAGCCCGAGCGTTTCCTCAGCACCGTGCAGGTGGGCATCTCGCTCGTGGGCGTGCTCGCAGGGGCGTTCGGTGGTGCGAGTCTGGCTGGTTACTTGACACCGGTGATCGTTTCGATTCCGGGACTGGAACACGAAGTCGCTGAGAATATCTCGTTCGGACTCGTCGTGGCCTTTATCACCTACCTGTCGCTGATCATTGGCGAACTCGTGCCGAAGAATCTGGCGCTCCGCAACCCCGAGGCCATCGCCTGTGTCATGGCTGGGCCGATGCGCTGGCTGTCCAAGGCGGCGTCTCCCATCGTCTGGCTCCTGGGCATCAGCACGCGCCTCGTGATGCGGTTGTTTGGCACGTCAGGGGAAATGAGCGGACCCACGCCGGATGAAGTCCAGGTGCTCATGCGTGAGGGCATGGTCACAGGGGCGGTGAGCCCCGAAGAAGGCGATATGGTGGAGGGTGTGTTCGACCTCCGTGAGGTCTGCGCTGAAGAAATCATGCGGCCCAAGCCATCGGTCCTCTTCCTGCGCGCGGATGAAAAACCGGAGCAGTTCTGGGCCAAGGTGGCCGGCAGCCGGCAGACCGTGTTTCCAGTCTATCAAAACAGCCGCGACGAAATCATCGGCATGGTGTCCCTGCGTGACCTGTATGTGGTCTCGGCCGGGGGCAAGGCACCCGCTTTGACGGAAGTATCGCATCCGCCGGTCTTCGTGGCGGAGAACCAGCCCGCGCTCAGCTTGTTGGAAACGCTGCGCAAGTCCACGCTCGGGGCCGCGCTGGTGGCCGATGAGTTCGGCACCATTCGTGGTCTGATCACTCTGGAAGACTTGGTCGAAGAAATCGTGGGTGAACTGCGCGGGGCCGCCAGCGATGCCTCACGCCCCACCTTGCGAGCCTCCGGTGACGACGGCTGGCTGGTGGATGGCCTGATGGAGATCGACGATGTGCTGGAGCAACTGCCCGACATGCAGGCTGCCGTCGATGCCGAGCGCGAGCCCTTCCAGACGCTCGCTGGCTACATCGTTCACGCGCTGGACCGCCTGCCGAGCGAGGGGGATTTCTTCACGGCGGGAGGTTTCCGCTTTGAGATTCTCGATATGGACCGCCAGCGCATCGATAAGGTGCTGATCCGGCGCATCCCTCCTGAACCGCAGGGTGATGAGGAAAAAGAAGGGGCCTAGGCCAGCATCTGGAGCAGAGCGTTCGCGCAGGCAGCGGAGAACTCGGGAGCATTGATCTCGCAGTCCATCTCAATAACGGGGACCTCGGGCTTGAGATGCTGCTTGATCGAATCGAAGAGCGCCTTGTCGGCCAGCGGATCATGAAACGGCTGGCCTGGAGCGCTGATGATGCTGATCGCCTTGAGCGGTAGCAACACTTCGACTGGCCCACGATACGCATTCACTTTCTCCGCGAGGATACGCCCGAGTTCTGCGCACTCCTCGGGCGAGGTGCGCATCAGGGTGACCTGAGGATTGTGTTGGTAAAACGTGCGGCCTGCGAACCGAACGGGCACGGTGGCGCGCTCGCCGAAGTTCACCATGTCCAGGCAGCCTGGCGTGACGATGGCGGGCACACCGGCCTTGCCTGCGGCGTCGAGACGTGTCGGACCCGCACCGAGGATGCCACCCACGAGTTCATCGGCCCACTCGGTGGTGGTGATGTCGAGCACGCCGCTGATGATGCCGCTTTCCACCAGCGACTCCATGATCTTGCCGCCCGTTCCCGTGGCGTGAAAGACGAGCACTTCGTAGCCTGCGTTCTCGAGGATCTGCTTGGCCGCATTCACGCAGGTGGTCGTGTTGCCGAACATCGAAGCTGCGATTAACGGCTTGTCCTGCGCTTCGGGGACAGCCGTTTCCACCATGCCACAGATGGCTCCCGCCGCGCGAGCGAGCAACACGCGGGAAAGGCGGTTCATGCCAGAGACATCGACGATGCTGGGGAACATCACGATGTCCTTCGTGCCCACGTAGGGGGCGACATTGCCAGCCGCAAGCGTGCTGACCATGAGCTTGGGAAAGCCCACGGGAAGCGCCCGCATGGCAGCGGTGCCAATCGCCGTGCCGCCACCACCACCGAGGGAGATGACACCATGAATGCGGCCCTCAGCCACCAGCTTGCTTAGCAACACGGCCCCTGCGCCAGCCATCGCGGTCACGGCTTCACCACGGTCCTGACGGGCAACGATCCCGGCCAAATCGACACCACCGGTCGAGGCGACGACTTCGCGTGGAATGTCGGGCGTGATCTGCGGCGGAGCACCGGTGCCCATGTCGATGATCAAGGTTTGATGGCCGCGCTGCCGGATGAGTTCGGCGACGTAGCCGTGCTCGAGGCCTTTGGTGTCGAGGGTGCCGAGGACTGCGATGGTGGACATAAATGGGGAGAGGTAAGAGGGTGCGCTAGTCGAGCTTGAACTTTGGGGTCTGGCTCATGAAGGCGACGGGATTGCCAAAGGTCACGCGCTGAATCATCTCCGCGCTCCAGCCCCGGCGCTTCATTTCCAGCATGGTCTTCGGCACCGCGAGAGGATCGCTCACGCCCCAGTCGCACGCGGAGTTCATCCAGATGCGCTCGGCCTGGCGATGCTCCAGCATGTCGATAGCGCGATGAGGACTGCACTTGCTCTCGGGATACAGGGTCATGCCCGCCCAGAAGCCAGCATCGAGCACGAGGTCGATGGTGTGCTCTTCCACATGGTCGATGATGACACGCTCGGGCTTGATCTTTGGATGATTTTTCAGCGCATCAATGATGAGCCGGGTGCCCTTGAGCTTGTCCTCCAGGTGCGGCGTGTGGATGAGCACCAGTTGATCCAGGTCCTCGGCGAGCTGCACATGCTTCTCGAAGATGGTCAGCTCGTTGCGGCTGTTCTTGTTGAGTCCGATTTCGCCAATGCCCAGGACATTCGGCTTGTTGATGAACTCGGGGATTAAGGCCATCACATCGTCCGCGAGCTTGAGGTCCTCGGCTTCCTTCGGGTTGATGCACAGCCAGGAGAAGTGCTTCAAGCCGAAGCGTGCGGCGCGCTTCGGTTCATACTCGGTGATCTGCCGGAAGTAGTCGTAGAACCCGTCAGCGCTGCTGCGATCAAAGCCAGCCCAGAACGCAGGCTCGCAAATCGCCACACAACCCGCCAGCGCGAGCTTCTCGTAGTCGTCGGTGGTGCGGCTCACCATGTGTCCATGTGGCTCAATGTAGTTCATAGTTCGGTGACTTTGAAAATGTCTTTGGGTTGGAGGAGGACGGGCGATGCCGGAGGATTGGAGGACTGATGAGGTAGAGGTGGAGCACTTGGGACAGAAGTGACTGAGGAGACTAGCAGGGGCGGTGGCTTGGAGTGCTTGAGTTGTTCCTTTCGCTTCCTTTCCTCTTTGATCATGACATAGCCGCCGAGCAACATCAGTCCGAACATGAGCCACGGACCGAAGGCGTCAGCCGCAGTGGAAACTCGAGTTTTGGCTTCTGTCGCAGACCAACCCAACTGCCGAAGTGCCCACTGCGCAGCCATGCACACAAGCGCGATGAGAGTGCCAAGAACAGCGAACGCGAACAGTTTTGACAACTTGTGCAGCAGGAGTTCGCCAAGAAATGAAATGAACTTCTTCATCGAAAAGCACCCGAGGCTCCTTGGGTGTGGGCCTTGGCAATCGGCTCGGTCGTTGGATCACTGAAGGTGAGCAGCACTTGCTTCGCTCGGTCAGGTTGATCATTGGCTAGGCACTGGATCGCCTGCTTGAGCTGCTGAACGCGGTAATCGTCGTCTTGTCCGGCCTTCTGCACGCGATCCAGGAAGGCGGCGAGTTCGATCAGCTTGAACCTCGAGTCCATGAAGGAAAGATCGACGAGGTTCGTCAGGGCGGGGGAAGTCCAGGTGCTCATGATGAGGCAATCGTAGCGGGCAGAGACAGACGGAAAAGAAGAAAGTCGGAACTCTAGCGCAGAGGCCTGCTAGCGCCACGCCGCCCAGAAGGCTTCGGTCTCGTGTTCATCGGGCAGCACCTCGATGATGCAATCACCCTCAGGCAGATCGTAGAGATCAGACGGTGATTGGGCGCGGCGATAAAAGAGGTTCCAAAGACGTGCCCAAGGCTCGAACGAGATCTCGTGGCGGTTCTCGATCACGCTCCGCGCATCGGCGTTCAGCGCGCGCAGCGAGTCCACGCGGGAGAAGATTTTGCCACCACCATTGTTGATCACCACGATGCGGCGATTCGCAGGCGGGAGCTGGCTCGTCAACCACGGTGCACTCAAGTCATAGAGCGCGCTGAGATCGCCCACGATCATCCACGACTCGGCGATGCCTGAGCCGATGCCGTAGAAGGTGGAGACGAGACCATCGATGCCATTGGCTCCGCGATTGGCGAAGAAGCAGGTGCCTGGGCTGCCGTGCCCCGCGAGGTTCCATTCGCGGATCGGCAAGCTGTTGCCGAGGAACACACGGGAGCCGCCGGGAATCACGCGGGCCAGGTGACGTATCCAGGCGGGCTCGCTGAGCGAGTGCTGATCGAGCACGCTGTCGAGGCGCGACGCTTGATCAGAACGCGAGGCATTGATCAGCCCGTCTGTCGTGGGAGCTGGGAAGGTGGCTTGCTCAAGTGCAGCGAGAGGCAGCACGGAGATGCCTTGATAGCGTGATAGTCCGGCGAAGGGTGCGTTCGAAACATGGAGCACATGAATCGAATCGGCGGCGTCCTCCAGATTGCGCCACCATCGCCACGAAGGCACGCCGCCGATGCGCAGCACGCGACGAGGGTTCATCGCGGTGAGGGCTTTTTCACCACCGCGGACGATGAGGTCGCTCGGCTCCAGATTGGCGGTGGCTTCGGCGACGATGGGGGCTCCAAGGCGATGCAGCACGGGGCTCAATCGTCTCGCCTCATCAGGGTGCAGCCCGCTCACGAGCACGGCGAGGCCGTCGCGCTGGCGCAGGAAGCGCTGAAGCATGTCGAGCTGCTGATCCGTCGGGGCGGGCTTGGTCGCGAGAGCATCGCCCCAGGCTGAGAAGTCGATGCCGGTGGATTCACCGACCAGGGGTTCATCAAAGCAGACATTGAAATGCAGTGGTCGCGTGCCTGCCGAGGTGGGCCACACAACATCATGGGCTGCGCCTTCGAGGTCGAGCGTGCGCTGCGCATACACACCGAAGAGGCCCACTTGCTCGATTGCCTGCGGAGCCCCGCTGCCACGGAAACGCGAGGGCCTGTCCGCCGTGATCACGATCAGTGGCAGAGCTTGATAATGCGCCTCGATCACCGCAGGCAAAAGCTCCGCAGCTGCTGTGCCCGAAGTCGTGACCACGGCCACGGGAGCGCGGTCGGCCATCATTCGACCGAGGGCAAAAAAGCCCGCACTGCGTTCCTCGAAGAAGTTCCACAGCTTCACGCCGGTGCTCGCCAGCAGCGCGGTGATGAGCGGCGTGTTTCGCGCTCCGGCGGCGAGACAAACCTCACGCACGCCGAGGCGGGCGAGATGGAGGAGCAGAGTCTGAGCAAGGGCGGAGTTGGCGTTCACAGGCGGCCTTGTCTTAGAGCACGGGAGTCGAATGTGGGGAAGCGGAGAGTGAATGAGCTTGTCGAGCGCGTTGAGAAGTCGCTAGCCTGCTCCCATGGAAACCCAAGCCGCTCCTGCTGCCTCCCAACGTCTCGTCTCACTCGATGCCCTGCGTGGATTCGACATGTGCTGGATTCTCGGGCTCGCCGGAGCCGTGGAGGCAGTGCTGAAGCGATTCCTTCCTGGCTCATCATTAACTACCTTCATCAACACGCAGTTCGAGCATGTGGACTGGGCAGGCTTCCATTTTGAAGATCTGATCTTCCCCTTGTTCCTGTTCATCTCCGGCGTGTCGATGGCCATCGCTGTGCCACGTCGTGTGGAGCGTGAGGGCAAGGCAGCGACGGTGCGCCATCTGCTGGCACGCGCGGCAATCATCTTCTTCCTCGGCGTGATCTTCTCGGGTGGCTTTCGTGATGGCATCGACAAGGTGCGATGGCTGGGCGTGATCCAACGCATCGGCGTGGCCTCAGCCATCGCGGGCATTCTCTCGATGTGGTGCGGCGTGCGTGGTCTTGTGCTGTGGACAGTGGGCTTGTTGCTCGGCTACTGGGCGCTGCTGGCATTCGTGCCGGTGCCGGGTATCGGCGCGGGCATTTATGACGAGGGCAAGAACCTCACCAATTACCTCGACTCCATCTGGCTGCCGGGCCGGAAGTATGATGGTGATCACGATCCCGAAGGCATGCTGAGCACGCTGCCCGCGATTGCGACCGCGTTGCTCGGTCTGCTCGCCGGAGGCTGGCTCAAAAAGGAGATGCCGGTGCTGCGAAAGAGCGGTGGACTGATCGTGGCCGGAGCTGTGTTGCTGGCCTTGGGCTGGGCCTGGCATCCGTTCTTCCCAGTGGTGAAGAAGCTCTGGTCATCAAGCTTCGTGCTCGTCGCCGGAGGTTGGAGCGCGATCCTGCTCGGAGTGTTTTACTGGATCGTCGATGGCCAAGGATGGAGGTCCTGGTGCACACCGTTCGTGTGGGTGGGTGCCAATCCGCTCAGCCTTTATCTAGCGAGCGGCATGGGTGCCTTTCGCGCTGTGAATGAACGACTCGTCGGGCCGCTGCCGAAGGACCTCAAATGGGTTGGGGCCATCACCGTGTTCGCCTTGATGCTCATGACCGCCCGATGGTTGTATCGACGTGGGATCTTGCTGCGCGTTTAGAAGCCGCGCCTTGCGAGCGCTTCATCCATCGCCTTCTCGACCAGCATCACCGCGAGCGTTTGCGTGGCATCGTCGAGCAAGGCGACGGCGGCTTTGAGGGCGCGTGCGTCGTGGACTTCGCTGGCGAGCAGTGCGCTCACGTCGCGGGCGCAATCGCGAATGCGCTGGGCTTCGTCGGGGGCGATCTCGGTGCCGAGTTGCGCGAGGGCTTCATCGACGGCGGGGAGCAGTTCTTTGGCCTTGAGTGCGGACTCGGTCCAGATGCGTTCGTTCATGTCTTCGAAGGCGTGCTCGACGCTCTCGCTGATCATGGCTTCGACCTTGGCGTCATCGACATCGACAGCGGTGTTCTCGATCTTCAAGACGGTATCGCGGCTCGTGGCGGTGTCGCGGCTGAGCACTTCGAGGATGCCGTTGGCGTCGATGCTGAACTGCACGCCGACGCGTGCGCTGCCTTTGGCTCCGGGCGGGAAGGGGACGACGACGCTACCGAGTTCCCAGTTGTCCTTGGCCAGTTCGCGTTCGCCTTGCAGCACGCGGATGAGCATGGACTCCTGATTGGCGACGGCATTGGTGAACATCTCGCCGGCCTTGCATGGGAGTGTGGTGTTGCGCGGGATGATGATGTTCATCAAGCCGCCGAAGGTCTCGATGCCGAGCGAGAGCGGCGTGACATCGAGCAGCACGATCTGGCGCAGCGAGCCAGCGATGATGCCTGCCTGGATGACTGCGCCCATCGCGATGGCTTCGTCGGGGTTCTGCGAGGTGTTAGGCTCGCGGCCAAAGATGTCGGCCGCGATGCGGCGCACGATGCCCATGCGCGTGCTGCCGCCGACGAGGATGACTTCGTCGAGATCAGCGGGTTTGATCTTCGCATCGGTCATGGCACGCCAGCAGTGCGCGCGGGTGCGCTCGGCCCAGGGCGTGGCGAGCTTGTCGAGGTCCTCGCGACTGAGTTCGATGCTCAGGCTTTGGTTTTGCCAGAGGAAAGGCAGGTCGATGCGCGCGGTCGGATGATCGGAGAGCACGATCTTCGCGGCCTCCGCTGCGGTGGTGAGGCGCACACGCACCTCGGCGGGCAATTGATCGAACCACACGCCGCCGTTAGCCGACCACTTGTCCCACACCTGCGCGGCGATGGTGCGGTCGATGTCGTCGCCGCCGAGTTGGGTATCGCCTGCCGTGGCGAGCACTTGGAAGACGCCGTCGCGCATCTCGAGGATGGACACGTCGAAGGTGCCGCCGCCGAGGTCGAAGACGGCGATCTTCTTCTGCTCGTCGAGCTTGTTGAGGCCGTAGGCCAAAGCCGCAGCGGTGGGTTCGGCGAGGATGCGCTCGACGGTGAGGCCGGCGAGTTCGCCTGCGCGCTTGGTGGCATTGCGTTGCGCGTCATTGAAGAACGCGGGCACGGTGATTACGGCGCGGGTGATGCTGGTCTCCATGCGGGTCTCGGCGATGTCACGAAGATGGCGCAGGATAGCGGCGGAGATCTCAACCGGCGTGGTGCCCAGCGCGGCGAGATCATACGGCGGCTGCCATTCGCCTTCGCCTGCACGACGACCGATGAGGCGCTTCACGGAGGTGACGGTTCTCGCTGGATGAGGCGCACGTTGACGCAAGGCGGCGGGGCCCGATTGCAGGGTGCCATCGGGATGCACGAAGACGACGGATGGCGTGCTGCGCTTGCCTTCGCTATCAGCGAGCAAGATGGGGAAGCCGCTGTCCACGACGCCGACGAGGGAGTTCGTGGTGCCGAGGTCGATGCCGAGGATGTAGTCGTGGGACATGCGCTAGGGGTGAGGTGAACGAGAGCAGGTTCGGACAGGATTAACAGGTTGGCAGGATTGCCTGGGGGGACTGCGGAGCGCTGGGAGGGAACGACATTGAAAATTGAAAAGTGGAAACTTGAGATTGGAAAGGGGAGCGAGGGGTCAGGCGGACAGTAGCCTGTCGGCTTCGTGGGCACTGCTGGGACGCTGCGCGGGATCGCGCGCGAGAAGGTGGTCGATCCAGGCTTCGAGGGCGGGCGTGACGGGGCATTGATCGTGCAGGGGCTGGCGTTGCTGGCGATGGTGTGCGGTGATGATTTGCGCGGTGGTGTCGCCTTCGAAGGGGTAGCGACCGCTGAGCAGGTGGCAGGCGATCACGCCGATGGCGTAGAGGTCGCTGGCGATGCTGGGCGGGGCGTTGTCGAAGCGCTCGGGAGCCATGCAGTGGATGGAGCCGACGAGGTTGGGTGTCGCTTCAGCGATGGGTGTGGCGGTGCCGAGGTCGATGAGCTTGGCTTCGCCTTCGGTGGGCAGCAGCACATTGGCAGGCGAGAGGTCGCCGTGGATGAATCCGGCGTCGTGGATCGCGGCGAGGCCGTGGAGGATGGAACGAAGGATGCTGCGTGCGTGAGGTTCGTCAGTGTGGAAAGAATCGAGCGAGGAACCAGTGATCCATTCGAGCACTCGGAAAGGGCTGCGTTCATCGCTGCCTTCGTCGAGGCGGCGCATGAGGTTGGCGTGTGGTGGGATGCGGTCGAAGGCGAGCGCTTCGCGTTGCCAGTGAGGGCCGGGTTGCCGCGGGCGCTTGAGGGCTACGATGCTACCGCTTTGATGATCAAGTGCGCGCTCGACGGTGCTGAAGGCACTGCGATGCACGAGGTCGAGGATTTCAAAGCGGGGCTGCATGATGATCCGTGAAACGAAACAGGCCCGGTGGTTGCCGGGCCTGCGATGCAGAATTCAAGAACGTGCGGCGGTGCTTACCAGACGCGTTCGATGAAGCGGGTGATTGGGCCTTTGGCTCCAGAGGGCTTGGTGAAGCTGCGGCGGGTGCCGGAAGTTTCCTTCATAACAACCAGCGGTCCCTTCTGATCGACCACGCGGATGTTCTTCACTTCGATGCGGCCCAGCGGGCAGTCATTGCTATCGACCGGCACGCGGGAGATGGCCTGGAGGGTTTCGAGACCAGAGACGACCTGACCGAAGACAGAGTAGCTGCCGTCGAGGTTGGACATGTTGCCGAGGGCGAAGTAGAACTGGTAGCCATTCGATGCGCGGCTGGGGTTCACCTTGTCACCACGGCGTGCCATCGCGACGGAGCCGACTTTGTGGGAGACTTTGAATTCGCCACCCACGGTCTTGTCTTCACCACCCGTGCCCCATTCGTTGCGCTGGGAGTCATCGGCGGTGAGGGGATCACCGGTTTGAACGAGGTAGTTGTCGATGGCGCGATGAATGGCGAGGCCCTTGTAGGCTCCGGCCTGCACGTTCTCGATGAAGTTGGCGACGTGCTTGGGTGATTCAGGCAGGAGTTCGAACATGATCGTCTCGGTGTTACCACCGAATTTCACGTCCATGACGGCGAGCTTGTGGACCTCGCCTTTGCCCCAGTTGGCAGGACTATTGGCTGCAGGCTTGTCGGCTTCTGTCGTGGCTTTCTTCGCCACTTCGGCTGCCTTGGCCTGAGCCGCAGGAATGCCTGCATCTCCTTGTTCGGCGATCTTGCGGATGGCGTCGGGGAGGTTGGCTTTTTCCTTGGCGAGAGCGTCGGCTTCAGATTGGGCGAAGACAGACGTTGCTGAGAGCAGCAAGGCGATCGGAAGGGTGCGGAGCAGGGACTTCATGTGGGGAGTGAGTGTGAGTGGAGGAAAGGAGCGATCAGCGGAGGCCTTGGATCACGCTGGGATCGACGTTGCCCTGGGGTTTGGCAGGGGCAGAGGTTTCGCCTTCGGTGGAGGGCTTGGATTCCGACTTGGTCGAGGTGGTTTCGGAGTCTGACGAGAAACGGCGGGCGCTGGCACCTGCACGGGCACTGCGCCGGGGAAGACCCCAGCGGACATCGAGATCGTCCATCTGATCAATGGTGGGATTCACGGCTTCGATGGGCGTGGAAGAGGTGCCGCAACTGGTGAGCGTGAAGGCGGTCAGGACGAGCACACCGAGGGCAAAGAAACGCTGGAGGGACATCATTTTGGGATCGCTGAAATTTCGTAAAGCGCGTCGATACTAGGCGGTCCCTTTGCCTCAGGCAAGATCGGAAATGATCAGTTCCATCGTCCCATCCCAGTCCTTGTCCAGTGGACGCCAATCAATGAGAAGAGGACTTCGAGGCAGATGGCACGCGAGTTGCGACGTATTCCAGAGGACGAATCCTTTTGTTCAGCCCGGTTGCGCCTGAGTGCAATCGGGCGGACATTCGCCGCCGCCTCTTTGCCCCCTTTCCATGAGTGCCACCTTATCTGCCCGCGCCAATCTCGACCTTCTTGATGCTCAATATGCTGCCTGGAAACAGAGCCCCGAATCGGTCGATGCCCAGTGGCAGGCATTCTTCGAGGGCTTTGAAATCGGCATCGAACGCCTCGCTCGCGAAGCACCGGCCATCTCGCCGAAGCAAGGCAAAGGGGCGGTCCTGAGCGAGGAGGCGCTGTCCTTCCGAATGAAGGTGACGGAGGCGGTGATGCGGTTCCGCTCCCTCGGACACGCGGCGGCCTGGCTTGATCCGTTGAGCAAGGCGGCACCTGTGGTCCAGGCATTAACGCTGGAGGCGCTCGGCTTCGCGGACTCCGAACTGGAGGGCGACGTGGCTACGCAATTCTTCCGCAAGGGCCAGCGGATGAAGCTGCGGGCGATGCTCGATGACCTCCGCCGTATCTACTGTGATCGCATGGGGTTTGAAGTGATGCACATTCACAAGCCCGAGGTCCGCACTTGGTTGCTTGATCGAATTGAAGCTCGCATCGACTCACCACCTCCGACTCGTGAAGAACAAGTGCAAGCCCTGCGCTGGCTGCTGGAGCCCGAGACCTTCGAGCGATTCCTGCACAAGCGTTTCGTGGGCCAGAAGCGCTTCAGCATTGAGGGCGGTGATGCCTTGATGGTGTCGCTGCAAGCTCTGCTGGAAGAGCTGCCGCAGCGCGGTGGTCAGGAAATCGTGATGGGCATGGCGCATCGTGGCCGCCTCAGCGTGCTGGCCAATTTTCTCAAGAAGCCGCTGGCCATGCTCTTCTATGAGTTCAGTGAGAACTATGTGCCCAACATGGTGGCTGGCGATGGCGACGTGAAGTATCACCTGGGCTTCGAGACTCAACGCAAGACCAGCACGGGTGCTCAGGTGCGCATTGATCTCGCCGCGAATCCCTCGCATCTGGAGGCGGTCAATGCGGTGGTGGAGGGCAAGGCTCGTGCGCGTCAGCGTCACCTCGACGACACGACGCAACGCAAGAAAGTCATTCCCGTGCTGGTGCATGGCGATGCCGCCTTCGCAGGGCAGGGGACGGTGGCCGAAGTGCTGAATCTCTCGCAGTTACCCGGCTATCGCACCGGCGGCACCATCCATATCGTGGTCAACAACCAGATCGGCTTCACCACCTCGCCAGCGGATGCGCGTTCTAGCGATTACTGCACGGATGTGGCGAAGATGATTGAAGCTCCTGTCTTCCATGTGAACGGGGATTGCCCGATGGAGGTCGCCTGGGTGACGAAGCTCGCTTTCGAGTTCCGCCAGACCTTCGCCCGCGACGTTGTCATCGACATCGTCTGCTACCGTCGGCATGGCCACAATGAAACCGATGAACCGAGCTTCACCCAGCCGAACATGGCGCGCTCCATTTCCGGGCATCCCACACCTGCCACGGTGTTTCGCTCGCAACTGATTGCCTCAGGCGTGCTCTCAGAAGCCGAGGCCAACGCCTTGCAAAAAAGTCTCGAAGACGAGTTGGAAGCTGGCATCACCGAGCTGTCGAAGTCCGAGGAGCAGAAGGGTGAAAATCCGTATGAAGGAACGGGCGAGGCTCCACAAGCCGGTGGCTATTTCACCATCGTGCAGACCGGGGTCGAACTCGAGACGCTCAAGCCGCTGGCGGCCAAGCTGCTCGATGTGCCTGAGGGCTTCCGGCTTCATCCGACCATTCAAAAACGTTTCCTCGCGGCGCGTCGCAAGGCAGTCGAGACCGGTGAAGGATTTGATTGGGCGCATGGCGAGGCATTGGCGTTTGGTTCCCTGCTAACCGAGGGTTTTGGCGTGCGCTTGAGCGGGCAGGATGTGCGTCGCGGCACCTTCAGCCATCGTCATTGCGTGTTCTACGATACCGAGTCGCGCGACCGCTACTTCCCACTCAAGAATCTGGCTCCGAACCAGGGCTTGTTCTGCGTTTATAACTCGCTGCTGAGCGAGGCCGCCGTGCTCGGCTTTGACTACGGTTACTCGTTGCTCGCACCTCAGGTGCTGATCTGCTGGGAGGCGCAGTTCGGGGATTTCATCAATGGCGCGCAAGTCATCATCGACCAGTTCATCGCCAGCGCCGAGTCCAAGTGGAATGAGGCCAGCAGCCTCGTGATGCTCCTCCCGCACGGCTATGAAGGCCAGGGCCCCGAGCACAGCAGCGCCCGCCTGGAGCGCTTCCTTCAGCTCAGCGCCGGAGGCAACTGGCAGGTGTGCAACCTCACTACGCCAGCGCAATACTTCCACGCCCTGCGCCGCCAGATGAAGCGCGACACGCGCAAGCCTCTCGTGCTCATGTCTCCCAAGAGCCTGCTGCGCCATCCCCAGGCCGTCTCGAAATTTGCCGACATGGCCGAGGGCACCACCTTCCAGGAGATCCTGGATGACGAGCATCTGGAGAGCAGCCCCGATCGTGTGACGCGGCTGATCTTCTGCTCGGGCAAGGTGTATTACGACCTACTCGATTTCCGCCGCGAGAACAAGATCAAGAACGCGGCCATCATCCGCGTGGAACAGCTCTACCCGCTCCACCACGACCTCATTCGCACCATCGTGGCCAAGTATCCGCGTGCGCAGAAGAAGTGGATCTGGTGCCAGGAGGAACCCCGCAACATGGGAGCCTTCTACTACATCCGTTCGCGCCTCGAAGACATCTCCAATCACACCCTGCGCTACGCCGGACGCGAGCGCGGCAGCAGCCCGGCAGTTGGTTCCAAGGCCATCCACACAGCCGAGCAAGACAAGCTCGTCCAGGCGGCGTTCTCGGTTTGATCCCCACCATTTTTCACCTCATGTCCCTCGAAATCAAAATCCCCGCCGCAGGCGAATCCGTGGTATCGTGCGCCCATGAACCTTATTGAACGCATCACTCACAACCCCTCCGTCATGGGCGGGAAGCCCTGCATAAGAGGCATGAGAGTCACGGTGGGCATGATTCTCGGGCTCATCGCTTCAGGGCACAGCTCCAAGGAGATTCTCGAGTCCTATCCCTACCTTGAGGTGGACGATATTAACGCAGCCGCAGCCTATGGCGCGATGCTGGCCCAAGGCTACGAAGTTGAGTTAGTGGGAGCATGAAGCTGCTCATCGACATGAATCTCTCGCCTGCGCTCGTGCCTTTGTTTCAGTCGGGTGGGCACGAGGCTGAGCATTGGTCGAGGGCGGGTGCCTTCGATGCTCCAGACATTGAGATCATGGCCTACGCAGCCGCTCGTGGTCAGGTGGTGGTGACGAACGATTACGACTTTGGAACACATCTTGCGCTGTCGCGAACCCATCAGCCCAGCGTGATCCAAGTTCGTGCGGATGATCTGCGGGCACTCGTGATCGCACCCTTGATTCTGAACGTGCTGGGTCGGTTTCAGGAGGAACTGATCGCAGGTGCCTTCATCGCTGTTTACACTGCCAGGAATAAAGTCCGACTCTTGCCATTATAGCCCATGTCCCTCGAAATCAAAATCCCCGCCGCAGGCGAATCTGTTACCAGTGGTCAAATCGCCAAGTGGCATTGCGCCGATGGTGCCTTCGTGAAGCAAGGCGATATCATCATCACTGTCGATACCGACAAGGTCGCTGCGGAAGTAACCGCAGAAGCCTCGGGCAAAGTGACCATCCTCAAGCCAGCCGGAGCCGACGTGACGATTGGTGAAGTAGTGGGCAGCATTGACACCTCCGCTGTGGAAGCTGCGCCCGTCAAGGCTGAGACGCCGCCCGCCAAAGTGGAAGAGGTGAAGCCAGCAGCCGAGCCACCAAAAGCCAAGCCCGCTGCACCAGCCGTGGTGGCCCCGGTTTCTCAACCAGAGCCAGTTCCCCTGGACCCATCATCGCGTGAGACCCGCAAGCGCATGTCGCCTCTGCGCCGGAAGATCGCCGATCATCTCGTCGCAGCTCAGCACACGGCGGCGATTTTGAC
>CAUJJC010000257.1 GCA_963204975.1 Verrucomicrobiota bacterium
AATGGGGACGTAAATGGGCTTGGTTGCAGGCGTGAGTTTCGGGTCAGGCGGTGGTGCGGCCTGATCACCGAAAATGCTTTCCCAGTTGGCTTTCACGAGCAGATCGAAGCCAGGATTTTGTGCCTTCACCTGACACGAGCAAGCACCACAAATGAACCGCCCCGTCTCGTCGAGCAGGTCCTTGTTCACAGTCTTCGCCGGCATCGACGCGAGTGCGCGTGCCCGACCAAACACCGGGAACAACGTTGGCTCCGCGAGCGCCTCACCATTGGTCAGCAGGCGCATCAGGATCACTTCCGCAGGGTCGTCCTGCTTCACCTTCACCATGGCAAAGGAGACTTCAATCGGCAGCGACGAACGCACATCCACTCCATCGCGCCCGATGCCTGCGGGGATGATAATGTCGTTGACCATGCGGGCGGACTCAGCTTCGAGCAGGCCATGGAGGGCTGCGTTCTTGGCCTCGTCAGCGGTTTCTACCACCAACCAGACTACGGCAGTGCCCTTGAGTAGATGATTGACGATCTCCTGCCGCTTCGGTGAATCGATCAGCTTGTCGAGCGATTCATCCGTGAGCGCCCCCGACCACAAAGCGTCTTCACCCTTGGTCCATTCCGGCGTGCATAACGCGATGCGCGGGCCTGTGTGATCCTTCTCAGCCTGCCACAATTCCTTCCAAAGTGGCGGCACAGGCTGCGTCGTATCCACACGCGTCACCTTGAAATTGACGCGTGCGCCCTGGTTCTCGGTGAGCACTGGCTCCAGATCGCGCAGGCGCTGATCCATAGCAGCGGACAAAGGTCCCGCATTCAAGACGACGAGTTGAAAAGGATCACTCTCCCAACGCTCCAGCGCGTAGCGAAACACTGGCACAGCACACGCATCAAGGCGCGCGGCAAAGGCGAACAGGAGAAGGATGGAGACAAGCGCGCGAGGCATGGGAACGATACGGCCCCTGGTAACGCATCGGGCGCAGTAAAACTCGCGAGAGAATCAGAGGCCAAGCAGGCGCTTCATCTCGCTCTTCGGAATGCCGCCCACCTGACGGGCAGTCTCTTTGCCATTTCGAACCGCGACAAAGCAGGGAATGCCGCGAACGCCATACTTCTGGGCGAGGTCCGGGTGCTCGTCCACGTCGATCATCACCACCTTGGCCTTGCCTGCCAGTTCGGCAGATAGTTCATGCACCACGGGCTTCACCTGCTGGCAAGGTCCGCACCAGGTGGCTGAAAAATCCAGCAGCACTGGCAACCCAGATGCCATGGCCGATTGATAGCTGGCAGAGCTTGCACCCGACGAGGCCGCCGCCGGAGTTCCGTCCGGACCAAAGGCCGTCCACACAATGAATCCAAAGAGCCCAACAAAGAGCCACATCACTAAATCGCCTGCTTTCATGCGAGAAAGCTAAGGGTCTGATTCAGACCGCGCAACCACTCACTTCTTCGCTTTCTTGTAAGCGACAATGCCCTGGGCGATTCCCTCGGCGATGCGGGCGCGAAACTCGCCCGTCATCATGCGCGAACGCTCGGTGCTGTTGCTCACGAATCCGCACTCAATGAGCACCGCCGGATTGCGCGTCGTGTTGCGAATCACATGGAAGCTAGCGTGCTTCACACCGCGGTTGGGCAGCTTGGTGCGCTGCACGAGGTAGGCCTCAATGTAGGCCGCAAGGGAGTAGCTGCCGCTGAAGTGATAATAGGACTCCACGCCCGAGCCCCCGCTCTTGCTGTCATTGTAGTGAACGCTAACGAAGATGGCATTGCTGTAGCGATTGCCCATGGCAGCCCGCCCTGGGAGCGTCACGAAGGTATCGTCCGACCTCGTCATCACCACACGAATGCCTTCCTTCTGAAGCAGCTCACCCACACGGCGGGCTGTGTCGAGCGCGAGGTGTTTCTCAAACACGTATCCAATCGAAGCGCCGCGATCATGCCCGCCATGCCCAGGATCGAGCACCACGGTGTCAAAAGCGTTCACCGAACCCGCGCCCGTTACGAAGAGCACCAGAAGCACACTGCATCGGAGGAGCGATGACCACAGCGAAGTCTGGGCGCTGAAGGGAATCGAGAGGCAAGGCATGGGAGTCGTGGTCGGGGAGAGTTTCGTAGCCGTTGGGAGAAATCATAGATAGACCCGCCGTGTTCAGCGGGTCAAGCGGTTTGGCCTTCTTCACGCGAGGCGGCTTGGCGCTTGGCAGAAGGCCGCACACGATGCGTCTTTGTCGTTGCGGCACCGCCTACTTCCGCCATTCTGCGCGGATGCGTCTGCGCACATCCGTGAATCATTTGCTCCTTCCTGCCCTGCTGTGTCTTGGGTTGGTCGTGCTGACGGGTTGTGATCGGATCAAGGCACGCATCGACTCCGTGGTAAAACGCAGCAAGCAGATCCAGCCTCAGGAAGCGCCTCCAGCGCTCACACCTGAAGAGGAGGCGATGAACAAGATGCTGCAGGACCCCAAGCTCTTCGAGGCCGCCCAGCCCGTGCCCGATAGCGAACCAGTGATCGAGATCAACAAATCGGCCACTGTCTCCATTCTCGGTTACCACGATTTCCGCGACCGTGGAGGCTCGCCCATGATCATCGCCGGACCCAAGTTCCGGCAGCAGATGCAGGCGATCAAAGACTCCAAGATCCCCGTCATCCCGCTCAGCGATGTGCTGGCCTGGAAACGCGGGCAAAAGAACATCCCCGAGGAAGCCATCTGCATCACGATGGATGACGGCTGGGAAGGCGTTTACAAGATCGCTTACCCCATCCTCAAGGAGTTCGGCTATCCCTTCACCATCTATCTCTACAAGAAGTATGTGAACATCGGTGGTCGCTCCATGACCTGGCAGCAGATCAAGGAAATGATGGAGCACGGATGTGAAGTGGGCAGCCACACCGTCTCGCACGATGCCCTCACCAGAAAAGGCCGCATGAGTGACGAAGAGTATCAGCTCTGGCTCCTCGGCGAACTCAAGGAGAGCAAAGACTTCCTGGAGACCAATCTCGGCATTCAAGTGACCACGGTCGCCTACCCGTATGGCAATCATAATGAACTCATCGAAGACCTGACGTTGCAGGTAGGCTACGAGGCTGGCATCACCGTGAATGGTTCCAAGGTCAGCTTCGATCAACCCAATGCGAAACTCGCGCGCTACATCATCCACGGCGAGGAAGAGAGCACCTTCCGCAATGCGACCAACTTCCGCGCCCGAGGTGAGCTGATCAATGCCAAAGCCATCGACCTCACGGCAAAGACAGAGCAAGGCAATCCCCTCGTCCAGCTCAAGCCGGAGCCCAGCAGCACCATCACAGACCGGCGGCCCGTGATCGAAGCCAATCTGGCTGGCCTTGGCTCCATCGTGCCTGAGAGCATTCGTGTGCGGGTGAGCGGCTTCGGCGTTGTCCCTGCGGAGTTTGATCGGCAAACTTTCATCCTGCGCTATCAGCCGCCAACCAAGCTACGCCGCGAGGACTGCACGGTGAGCATCACCTTCAAGCGCAACAAAGACCAGCCGGAGGAACTCGTGACCTGGAAGTTCAAGATCAACCTCGCAGCCTCCTACCTGCCTGAGTCCATGCCGCCAACCGCGCCAGCAGAACAGATTCTCGCACCCAAAAGCTAGCACCTCGCATCTCGTCATCCCCTCGCCCACTCCCGCCTCATGTTCCAAGCCCTCCAAGAACGCCTCGAAGACGCCTTCAAAAAACTCCGTGGCCAGTCCAAGATCAGCGAGTCCAATGTGACCGATGCCATGCGCGACATCCGCATGGCGCTGCTCGAAGCCGATGTGGAGTTCAACGTGGTCAAGGACCTCGTCGAAACCGTCAAAACCCGCGCTCTCGGTGAGGAAGTGCTGCGCACCGTCTCGCCCGGCCAGCAGATGGTGAAGATTTTCCACGACGAACTCGTGAAGCTCCTCGGCACCGACGCGGTCGGTCTCGACATCGGCGAACCCCGGCGCATCCTCGTCACCGGTCTGAACGGCGCGGGCAAAACCACCACCTGCGGCAAGCTCGCCAACTGGCTCAAAAAGCAGGGCAAGAAGCCCGTGCTGGTGGCCCTCGACTTGTATCGCCCCGCTGCCGTGAAGCAGCTCGTCGTGCTGGGCAATTCGCTCGGCGTTCCCGTCTATGAGCCCGAGGCTGGCCAAACCAATCCCGTCCCCGCCGCGAAGAAGGCACTCGATTGGGTAGTGCAGCAAGGCAGCGGAGTCGTTGCCATCTTCGATACCGCCGGACGTCAGGAAGTCGATGAAGCGCTCCTCGCGGAACTCAAGCAAGTGCGCGACATCGTCCAGCCTCGCGAGACGCTCCTCGTTGCCGATGCTGCCACCGGCCAGCAAGCCGTGAGCGTGGCCGATACTTTCCACAAGGCCATCGGCATCACCGGCCTCATCATGACCAAACTCGATGGCGATGCGCGCGGCGGTGCGGTGCTCTCGATGCGTCAGGTCACAGGCTGCCCAGTGAAGTTCATGGGCGTCGGTGAAAAGGTCGATCAACTCGAAGTCTTCCACCCTGATCGCATGGCCCAGCGCATTCTCGGCATGGGCGACGTGGTATCACTCGTCGAGAAGGCCGCCGAGGAGATCGACGAAAAAGAAGCCATGCGCATGGCCGAGCGCATGGAGAAAGCGCAGTTCGATTTCACCGACTTCCTCGGGCAGATGAAGATGCTCAAGCGCCTCGGCCCCATCAGCGGCGTGCTCGGCATGTTGCCCGGCATGGGCAAGATGAAGGATGTCATGGGCGGCGTGGATGCGGAGAAACGCATGAAGCACATGGAAGCCCTCGTGCTCAGCATGACGCCCATCGAGCGCAAGAATCCCGGCGTGCTCAACAGCTCGCGCAAGCAACGCATTGCCAAGGGCGCGGGCCGTCCTGTAATGGAACTCAATCAGCTCCTGCAACAGTTCGAAATGATGCGCGGCTTGCTCAAGAACCAAGGCCTCATGGGCCAGATGATGAGCGGCCTGATGGGCGGCGGCGGAATGCCCGGTATGCCAGGCATGGGCGGTGGAATGCCTCGCGGAGGGATGCCTCAAATGCCCAACTTCGGAGCCAAACCGAAGAAGCAAAAGAAGTGGCGTTTCTGATCCCCCGGAGTCTCCCCGTTCTCAAGAGCCCGTCATGCGACGAATCCTCCAGAGCCAGTCCTTCTCGGCCACGCCACCGTCATCCTTCGCGTCTTCGCCTGCGGCCCAAAGCAGATAGCCGGTCGGTTCGAGGCGATAGCTCATCGGTTGATCGGGGCGTGCGGGATCGTTCAGCGTGAAGGACGCGAGTTCAGCTTGCACGGCATCGAGCGACGCCGGGAATGAGCCATGTTGAAGTCGATAGCGCTCCAGCGCGCAGGCGATGATGAGGCAACGGCGCTTGAACAAGCGCTCTGCGGCGGCCCTGCCGATGTTGCCGAGATTGGGCAAGGCAATCGCACCGAGAAGGCGCCGGGGATTGAGGGTATAAACCTTGCACTCGAAGCGCACGCGCTCGTTGCGTTCGCTGGCTTGAAGCCAGGACGTGGGGCCACGCGGCCCGATCATGTCCAGTTCGCGGTCGGTCCAATAAGCGATGTTGGCATCATGCCAGCCGACAGGGCCATAGCGAGCCAGCAGGCGAAAAGTCAGATCGCCCAGACTGGTGATCATGCTCTCCTCGTTGGTGCGTCCGAAATTGAACATCTCCGACCACTTCACCCGATTGCTGTGCAACCACGCCCCCGTCTGAAACAAGCCGAGCGCCTCGTTCGACAGCGCGAGTTCCACGTTCTGCAAGTCATCGAACGCCGCCAGCCGACACTGCAACAACGGCAGCGCCGCATCACTCCAGGCTCCTTGGTTCATCGCGTCGTGCATCGCATCAAAGGCGATGCCGTGCAGCGCGAGCGAGACCAAGCAGCCGACCAAAGCGTGAGTCGAACTCGCCTCGCTAAAGCGCAGCATGATGAGCGCCGTGTCACGCGCCTTGTCCTGATCTTTCACCAGCACCGCGCTGCGCAGGTGCAGGGCGAACTGATGCTGTAGTTGATTGCCATGGCGGAAGTTCGGGATGTTGATGGCCCAAGGATTGCCCTGGCTCTTCTCGAGTTCTTCACGACGGCCCGGCTTCATCATCGAATACGGTTTGCTCAACCCCACGGCGAGCTTGGGCAGCAAGCCGTTGCCGTCGCCCAGATCACGCGCAAGCAGCACCTCGGGCGTGGCATCTGGCGGTGGCGTGCCGTTGGCGAAGCGTTGCTTCATCCACGCGGCGAGGTCGAGAGTCTCCGCGTTTCCTCCTTTGCTTTCGATGATGGCAGGCATCACGAAACCCTTCGGCACCAGTGCATTCTCAGGCGTTGCATAGATTATCTGAGGACCATTCGGACTTTGCGGCTTGATCCAGCTCTCGAAGACCGTGTTGGCAAACCAGTTCTGCTCATCGGGAATCCTCGGCGGCGCGAGGTCAAGCAGGTTGTCCGTGCCGATGCGCGCGATGATATGCTTCCGCGTCTCCACCAGCTCCCGCGCGCTGCGCCAGTTTTCCCATTGGTAGTAGAGGACAGTGACCGACACCAAAGTGACGAGCGTCCGCGCCGTGCGACGATTCCAGACCAGCCGCCAGCACCTGCGGGTGAGGCGGACTGAATACCAGTTGGATAGATGTATCATGGCAGCATGGGTTTGGTGTTGATGTTGCTCTGATCGGCTGGCGAGCGATGATGCGCATCGAGTTCGGCGAGCAAGGTCGCGGTGAGTCGCTGCTCTTCTTCGAGCTTTGTTAGCATCTGCTTCGGATCGATGTCCGGCATGTGCGCGATGGCTTCCCGAGTCTGCGGCGAGATGGGATCAGGCGTGTTGAGCTTGAAGAACAGCGCGAGCAGCCAGCACGCAGCGAGTGGAAGTCGCAGGGGCTTCGGGATGAAGGCGAGGAACGCAGCATGGCTATAACGCTTAGACGCACGAGGCGGGGCAACGGCGCATACAGCTTCTCGCTCCGCGAGCGCAGTAGCGAGCGTGCGTTGCAGGAAGTCCGGCTTTGCGCTGCGCCAGTGCAGGGACTTCAGCGAGTGTTCGAGGTCGTCGTCGTTCATGGCGTGGGTGAGGTTTCGAGCGCGGCGCGCAGTTTGGTCAGGCCGTAGCGGTAGCGGCTGGCGATGGTCTGGGCAGGCAAGCCAGCCATCTCGCCGATCTCGCGAAAGGTGAGGCCTTCCCACACATGCAGATGCACGGCGCTGCGTTGTTCTTCGGGCAAAGAGGCGAGCGCGGCCGTGAGTCGGGCTTGCTGATGGGCAAGGTCGTGGTCCTCGGCGGTGTCGAACCATTCCGGCAACTCGGCAGCCCAGCGCTTCTGCGTCGTGTCGCGCGATTTCGCTCGGCGTAGCGCATCGAGCGCGAGGTTGTGCGTCATCGTCAGGAGCATCGCTGCTTCGGATCGTGCGCCGGTGATCGAAGACACATCACGCGCGAGCTTGAGGAACAACTCCTGCACCACGTCCTGGGCCATCGGCTCCTCCTTCGTGATCGACCACGCATAACGAAACACCCGCTCGGCATGAGCGGTGTGCAGTCGGATCAACTCGGCTTCGGTGGGAGGCATGGTCGCAGGGGAGACGCGGCGACTATTCAGCTTTATCTATCTTTTATGTGTCCCGACCGCTTCTGTGAAGGACAGTAGGTTTTCAGCGGTGACGGTGGGCTGCTTATGACTCGGAAGGGCTTGGGTGTGGCCTTGTGAATAGGTTTCGGACATGATGATGCGCGGCAGCGAATGACCTGTTGCTTTCGCCCACCCAGGCTGTCTGCTGTGCCATGCACTATTACCAGGGCTTCGGCTTGTGACATCGGCACCGTCACTCAAGCGAGTGGCTTTTCTTGGGGACTATGTTCCTCGTCAGTGTGGAATCGCAACCTTCACGCGCGATCTGTGCGAGGCGGTGAGTGTGGCAGCACCGGAGGCGGAATGCTATGCGGGCGCGGTCAATGATCGTGTGGAGGGCTACGACTATCCGTCACGCGTGCGTTTTGAACTGCTGGAGAAGGACATCGATTCGTATCGGCGAGCAGCAGATTTCCTGAACTTCAACAACGCGGACGTGCTGTGTGTGCAGCACGAGTTTGGCATTTACGGCGGGGCGGCGGGCAGTCATCTGCTGGCACTGCTCAAGGAGGTGCGTATGCCGGTGGTGACCACTTTGCACACGCTGCTGCAGGAGCCCACCGCTGTGCAACGAAAGGTGATGAACGAGATCAGCCAGCGCAGCGAGCGGCTGGTGGTGATGGCGCACAAAGGTGCAGAGATACTGCGCGAAGTGTATGCAGTGCCTGACGCGAAGATCGCTGTCATCCCGCATGGTATTCAGGATGTCGAGCTGGTGGACTCCTCCCATGCGAAGGCACAGTTTGGCGTGGAGGGTCGCAAGGTGCTGCTGACCTTTGGCCTGATCGGACCTGGGAAGGGAATCGAGCACGCGATCCAGTCGCTGCCGCAAATCATTCAGCGCCACCCAGAGGTAGTCTATATCATCCTGGGCGCGACGCATCCGCATCTGCTGGCCAGCGAAGGCGAGCGCTACCGCCTGAGCCTGGAGTGGCTGGCGGAGGAGCAGGGCGTGAAGGACCACCTGATCTTCGACAATCGCTTTGTCTCACCTGCCGATCTGAAGGAATTCATCAGCGCCACGGACATCTATCTCACGCCCTACCTGAACCGTGAACAGATCACCTCAGGCACCTTGGCGCAGGTGTTTGGTGCCGGGCGTGCAGTGGTCTCCACACCGTATCGTCATGCCGAAGAACTACTGGTCGAGGGACGCGGCAAGCTGGTGCCCTTCGCCAGTCCGGCACAGATTGCCGAGGCCGTGTGCGAGTATTTGGATCAGCCCGATCTCCTGCAACGAACGCAGGCCGCTGCATGGCAGGCCGGACGTGAGATGATCTGGCCCGCCGTCGCGGCGCGGTATCTGGAAACCTTCCAGCAGGCATCGCTGGCTCGTCGTGCGCCAGCACGCACAGCCTTCGCTGGCTGGACGGCGGGCAACAAGCAGGAGCTGCCTCATGCAAAGCTCGATCACTTGGTGCGCATGACCGACAGCACCGGCATCTTCCAGCACGCGATCTATACCGTGCCGGACTTCCATCACGGCTACTGCACGGATGACAATGCACGCGCCTTCATCCTCTGCTGTCTGCTGGATGATCTCGGCGGGCATCCTCCCGGCGCGCGGCTGAACGGCCTCTCGACCACCTACCTTGCCTTCCTCGCCTGTGCTCTAAATCGCGACACCGGTGGCTTTCGCAATTTCATGAGCTTCGACCGCCGCTGGCTGGAGCCCGCAGGCAGCGAGGACAGCCATGGACGCGCTCTTTGGGCGCTGGGCACTGGGATCGCCCACTCGCATCACACGGGGCAGCGCCACTTGTGTTTTTCATTGTTTAAAGCTGCCCTGGCTCGAGTGGAGGCATTCACTTCACCTCGTGCCTGGGCCTTCAGTCTGCTGGGCATTCATGAGCTGCTGCGCACCTTTCCAGAGGCCGTGAATGCCATCACTATGAGGGAGGTAATCACCGGCAGGCTCGTTGATTTATGGAACCAATGCGCCACCACGGACTGGCCTTGGTTCGAACCAGGGGCGACGTATGACAATGCGCGTCTCAGCCAGGCACTGCTGCTCTGCGGTGATGCGATGAATGATGCGGCGATGAAGGACATCGGTCTCAAGTCATTGCGCTGGCTCGTCTCGATCCAGAAGACACCCACTGGATGCTTCCGCCCCATCGGTAGCAACGGCTTCTGCATTCGCGATGGTGCGCGCGCGCACTTCGATCAGCAGCCCGTAGAGGCCCAGGCGATGATCTTCGCCTGCCTGAGCGCCTACCACATCACCTGCGATCCCTTTTGGTCGCGAGAGGCCCGTCGTGCCTTCGAATGGTTCCTTGGTCGCAACGATCTCGCCCTGCCTCTTTACGATCCTATTACAGGCGGCTGCGGCGACGGGCTGCATCCCGACCGCGTGAATGAAAACCAGGGAGCCGAGTCCACGCTCGCCTTCCACATTGCCCTCGCGGAGATGACCTTCGCGCAGCATCCGCTACCTGCCCGCGCATGAGTCCTCTCGCCATCCACCGCCACCAGATCATCCTTCAGCCGGAGAGTGCGCGTGTGATTATTCGTCCGTTCATCCCGTCGAGTTCACGCAGACTCTCCACCATCATCGGACGTGCGCTCGCGCTGACCGAAGAGGAGGTCGAGAAGGAACTCACCGCTGTGCACGCCGATTTCGACAGCCGCCACCTCGACATCGAGCCTGTGCTCATGAGCCACTTCGCCAAGGTGCAGGCTGAGGTCTTCACGCAGCGCCCGCTCTCTCGCTCACGACAGCTCCTCATCGGTGCTCTCTTCAGCGGTGAATACTCGCTGGAGGCCGCTGCGCTTTTCAATCCCTCCATCGTGCCGCATCCTGATCAGAGCGGCGTCCCGGAGGGTGGGCTGCGCTTCATCATGAGCCTCCGCGCCACGGGCGAAGGGCACATTTCCTCCATCGAATTCCGCGAGGGCACCATCGCTCCCGACGGCCACATTGAACTCACACCCGTCTCCCGTTTCGTCAGCCTGCCCGAGGTGCTGCCCAATCCAGGCTACCGGAAGAAGCGCTTCGTGATCAAGCTCCACGAGATGGGCTTCGACAACGAATGCACCACCGCCGTGATGGATGCACTGGCCACCGAGTTCACGCGCAGCGAACTCGCCGTGCGCGTCGCCAGTGTGCGGCGCGAGAGATTGCCGCTCTCGCACGAGACGAAACGCACGCTTGAGTGCATCCAGTGGCTCGCGGACTCGAACTACGAGCTGCGCTTCTCGGAGAAGCTCGCCCTCAGCGAGCGCATCCTCTTTCCTGTCTCCGACAACGAGAGCAATGGCATCGAAGACGCGCGCTTCGTCCGCTTTATCGAAGACGATGGCATCGTGACTTACTGCGCCACCTACACGGCCTACAATGGTCGCGCCATCCTGCCACAGCTCATTGAGACGCAGGACTTCCTGCACTTCCGTGTGCTCACGCTCAATGGCAGCGCTGTGCAGAACAAAGGCATGGCCCTCTTTCCGCGCCGCATCAATGGCCGCTACGCCATGCTCTCGCGCCAGGACGATGAGAATCTCTTCGTCATGTTCAGTGACAATCCCCATTACTGGAGCGACCCGCATCTCATCCTGCGCCCCTCCGAAGTCTGGGAGTCCGTGAAAATTGGCAACTGCGGCTCGCCCATCGAAACGGACGCCGGTTGGCTCGTCCTCACCCACGGTGTCGGCCCCATGCGCAAATACTGCATCGGTGCGGTGCTGCTGGACCTTGATGACCCTACGCGAGTCATTGGTCGCTTGCGCGAGCCTTTGCTCTGCCCCGTCGGCATCGAGCGCGAAGGCTACGTGCCCAACGTCGTCTATAGCTGCGGCTCACTCATTCACGGCGGCCAGCTCATCCTGCCCTATGCCATGAGTGACAAGGCCACCGCCATCGTCAGCCTGCCAGTCGAGGGCTTGCTCGCCTCGCTCAAAGAAGGCGCTGCATGATCGCGCTGCTGTGTGCTGGATGCCCCGATAAACGCAGTCAGCCTTCCGAGCGGATTCGATGTCATGGTGCCCTGATCGCGTTTGCGATTATTCCTTCGTGATCGTCTCGTCCAGGTTCAGCAACACGCGGGCGACGACGGTGTAAGGATCAGCCGCGTCGGCTTGCGTGCGTGACTGCTGGCGACGGAGAAGGGCGAGCAAGGTCTTGGCTTCGGTCGCGCTCGGCTTGCGGGCCGTGCAGAGCTGGAAGCCGTGGGTGATGCGTTGGGCGGGATCGGTGCCGCCTTCTTTGATCATGCGCTGGGCGAGGGCGGTGGCGGCTTCCATGCTGGTGGTTTCGTTCAGCGTCATCAGCGCTTGCAGCGGTGTGTTGCTGCGCGCGCGGCGCACGCACGAAGCCTCACCATTGGGCACATCGAAGGTGCTGAGGAAGGGGAAGGGCGTGCTGCGGCGGCGGAAGATATAGACGCTGCGGCGATACTTCTGAGTGTCGGCCTCGATGTGCCAGGGGAAGGGCGCGTAGCTCGCGGGCTTCTCGAAGAGAAAGGCGGGTGCATCGGGCATCACGGCGCGGCCACCGACAGTGGGGTTCAACATGCCGCTGACGGCGAGTTGGATGTCGCGCACGACTTCGCCTTCCACTCGGAAGCGCGGGCCGCGAGCGAGCAGGCGATTGTAGGGGTCCTTCTCCAGCAGCTCGGGCGTGACGGCGCTGCGCTGCTGGTAGGTCTGGCTGGTGACGATCAATTTGTGCAACTCCTTGATGCTCCAGCCGCGATCCATGAACTCGGTGGCCAGCCAGTCGAGCAGCGCGGGGTTTGAGGGCACTTCGCCTTGCGTTCCGAAGTCCTCGGGCGTGTTCACCAAGCCGGTGCCGAAGTAGGCTTGCCACACACGATTCACGAAGGCGCGCGCGGTCGTCGGCGACTCTCGGCTGGCGATCCATTTGGCGAAGGTGAGGCGTGAGTTGTCGGCGTTCTTCGGGAGTGGATTGAGTGCGGCGGGCACGCCAGCAGTGACTTTGTCGCCGGGCTTGGTGAAGTCGCCGCGCTTCAGCATGGTGGTCATGCGCGGTTGCGTGCGAGCGTCGAGCGTGAGTGTGGTCGCGCCTTCGGGATGCTGCTTCCAGGCGGCTTCGATTTCGTCGTTCACCGGCTTCCATTCCGGCACCGTGGCGCGAAACACGGCGAAGGCATTCGTCTTGCCGTAGAGCGGATCGGCTTCGGCATTGACGGCTTCGGTGCTGCTGATGCGGTAGCGACCGAGGTTCATCGTTTGCAGGTCGTCGCTGTTCCAGCCGCCGTGCTTCATGCTGAGGCCAATGGTGAGTTCGGAGTCGGGCTTCACTTCGATCGGCTTGTCCAGAACGAAGACCGCATTGCGCGGCACGTTGCGACGGCCGGGACCTGCGTCGATGCCCCACGCGGTGTCGGCTTTGCCATCAATGGCGTAGCTGATCGGGCCGGTGACGCGCTTGTCTTTGCTCGCATCTTGGTCCATGGCGAAGCGTGCGAGCGGCGTGTTCTCGGGTTCACCGAAGTCGGCGCTGGCCTTGGCAAACTTGAGCTTCGTGACCTTGCCGTCGATCTTCATCTCAGCGTTGAACTCGGTGAGTGCGGCGGTGCCTTTCTGCGAGCGACCGGGGCCATACGCGGGCAGGTTCGGATCGTTCATGAGTTCAAGACGGAAGGCGCTGATTTTGATCGGTGCGCTGAGCTTGGCTTGGAACTTCACCTCCGACTTCGTGGGCGCGTAGCCTTGCGCGAGGATGCTGCCATCGGGCTGGCGCAACGCTTTCTCACCGCCGGAAGGATCGTCTTCAAAGGCCATCGTGCGCCACGGCACCTCTGCGGCTCTCAGCTTGTCGCTCCAGGCTTTCAGGCGCGGCTCCCAGTCGGCGTTCTCGTGCTTGAGCTTGGCTTCGAGTTCGCTCACCCGCTGAAGCGCTTCGGCACGTTGCTTCTGCTCGCTTGTGGTATAGACCACGCGCCAGGGTTCGTTGTCGTTGTTCAGATACGCGAACATCCGGTAATACTCCTCCTGGCTGATGGGATCGTATTTGTGGTTGTGGCACTGGCAGCAGCTGATGGTGAGGCCGAGGATGCTTTTGCCGATCACGTCCATGCGATCAAACATCGCTTCCATGCGGAACTGCTCGGGATCGACGCCGCCTTCCTCATTGACCATCGTGTTCCGCAGGAAGCCGGTGGCGACGATCTGATCCTGAGTCGCCTTCGGCAGTTGGTCGCCTGCGAGTTGTTCGATGATGAACTGGTTGTATGGCAGGTCGCGGTTGAAGGCATTGATGACCCAGTCGCGGTAGAACCAGATGAAGCGCATGGGGTCCTTCTCGTAGCCGTTGGAGTCGGCGTAGTGCGCCGCATCCAGCCAGTGGCGGCCCCAGCGCTCGCCGTAGTGGGGGCTCTGCAAGAGGCTGGATGATAGCTGCTGGATACTGGATACTGGATTCGCGTGATAGGCGGCGACGAAATCATCGACCTCCTTCGGCGTTGGTGGAAGGCCCACGATGTCGAGATACAGTCGGCGCACGAGTGTCTCGGGCGATGCTTTGGGCGAGGGATTCAGCCCGGCTTTCGCGAGACCTTCGCTGACAAAGGCGTCGATGGGGTTCTTCGAATCTGGCCAGGCGGAAGGAGCGGGCGCTTTCGGCTTCACGGGTGCTTTGAAGGCCCAGTGGTCTTTGCCCTTCTCGATGTTCGCGCTCGCGCTGTCGGGCCACACGGCACCTTCGTTGATCCACTGGGCGATGAGTTCGATCTGCTCCAGCTTCAAGGGATCAGCCTTCTTGGGCATCTTCAATTTGCTGGTCTGGCGAATCGCAAACACGAGCACGCTGCCATTGCCATCGCCGGGACGAATGGCGGGCCCGTTGTCGCTGCCCTTCATCGCGCTGGCTTTATGGTCGAGGCGCAGTCCCTCTTCCTGTCGCTCGGGGCCGTGGCACTTGTAGCAGTGCTCCTTGAAGATCGGCTGGATGTCTTTGACGAAATCGACTTCCGCACGGCTGGTGGATGGCAGCGTGGTGGCCAGCGTGCAGGCGATGAAAAGGGGGCGAAGCATGGCGTTTCTCTACGCGACCAGCGCTGGCATTGCATCGTCCGCGACGATGGAAAATGCGCTCATCTTGTTCGCCTGCCGCCGTGCCTTGGTGCGGCGCGTATTCGATGGCAACGTTTTCCTCCCTGCGTAGTCTCACACCTACTGCCCGATGCTTTGCCGCGCCCTTTTTCTCTTCGTTCTTTGCCTGATCACGCCGTCCTGGCTAGCTGCCCAGGACTATGGCCTGACGACCCGCCCCTCCTTCACTGCCTTCAATGGCGGCACACTGCCACCGAACGCGAGCACCATCGCAGGCAACTGGTCCACGGTGCCCGCCTTTCCGAACTTGTCCTTCCAGAACCCGATGGGCATCGCCCAAAAGCCGGGCACCAACACGATGATCGTCTGGGAACGAGAGGGTCGTGTGTGGTCCTTTGACAAGGATGCCGGCACGTCCACGAAAACGCTGTTGCTGGACATCAGCGCGCACTGCCAGGGCTGGGATGATAGCGGGCTGATGAACCTGGTGTTTCATCCCAACTTCGCCAGCAATGGCTACGTCTTCGTTTCTTACACCTACCCTGGCACGATCCCGGTGAAGGGCAGCCCCACGGTGCGACCAGCGACTTACCAGACGGTCTATGACCGACTCGCGCGATTCTCCATGATGCCCGATGGCACGATTGATCCGAACTCCGAAACGGTGCTCATCCATCAAAAGTCAGGCACGGTCTGGCACAATGGCAGCGGTATGTTTTTCCATCCGAGCGATGGCTTCCTTTACCTCGTCAATGGTGACGACTTCATCAGCACCAACGCCCAGCAGATCACGAAGAGCCTGCACAGTGGCGTGTTTCGCATCGATGTCGATCAACGCGGCGGCAGCATCAGTCATCCGATCCCCAAGCAACCCGGGCCTGTAGGCAGCTACACGCAGAACTACTACATTCCGAACGACAATCCCTTCGTGGGACAAGCCGGAGTGCTGGAGGAATTCTACGCACTCGGTCTGCGCAGTCCGCATCGCATGACGCGTGATCCGGTGACGGGGCGCATCTTCATCAGTGATGTGGGAGATGCGAGTCGCGAAGAGATCAACGTGATCGAGCCCGGCGAGATCGCGGCCAACTTCCAGTGGCCTAAGTTCGAAGGTCTCATCGGCAACCTGACACCACCCTACCTCGGCTTGAACAAGAAGCCGCTCCTCGACTACGCCCACACCGATGGGCTCGCCGTGATTGGTGGCTATGTGTATCGCGGCAGCGAGTTCCCGGAACTCCACGGCAAATACATCTTCGGCGATAACATGCTGGGCACGATTTGGTATCTCGACGAGAGCACCACGCCCGCCAGCAAAGTGGCCATTTGCAAGCTCCCGAACGGCCCTGGACCAAACAGCGGCGAGAGCTACGTGGGGTTGTCGAGCTTCGGCGTGGATGCTGCGGGCGAGCTGTATCTGACCCAACTCAGCAGCACGGGGGGCAAGATCTACAAGCTGGCCAAAAGTGGAACGGCCAGCAACACGATGCCCTCCACGCTCTCGGCCACGGGCGTCTTCAGCGACTTGCCAAGCCTGACGATCAGCCCCGCCTTCCAGCGCTACGAAGTCAACAATCCGCTGTGGAGCGATGCCGCACTGAAGGAACGCTGGTTCGCGATTCCTGATGGGCAGAAGATCGGCTACGCGGTCACGGGCGAATGGAGCTTTCCGCAAGGCAGTGTGTTTGTGAAGCACTTCGATCTGGGCACGGATGAAACCAATCCGTCCGTGAAGCGTCGGCTTGAAACGCGACTACTGGTTCGCGATGACCAGGGCTTTTTCTATGGCGGCAGCTATCGCTGGCGACCCGACCATAGCGATGCAGACCTCGTGGGCGATTCGCAAACGGAGTCCATCACCATCACCACCGCCTCCGGCACTCGATCGCAGGACTGGCTCTTCCCCGGCAGACAGGCATGCTTCGCCTGTCACACGCAGGCGAGCAAAGGCGTGCTCGGCATCAATGCGCGCCAGCTAAACAAGGATCGTCTGTTCACCGAAACGAGTGTGACCGACAATCAACTGCGCGCCTGGAATCATGTCGGCTACTTCGCACCGTCGATTGGTGAGGCGAGCCTCGCCACGACGCCCAAGCTCGCGGCTCTGAGCGACTCTGGCAGCACGCTCGAGCATCGTGTGCGCTCTTACCTTGACTCGAACTGTTCGCATTGCCATCGGCCCGGCGGTGGCGCTCGCGGCGTATGGGATGCACGCTTCGAAGTGCCTCTGACGGATGCTGGCATCGTCGATGCACGGGCCTTGAACGAACTCGGCATCCCACGCGCAGGCATCGTGCGCCCGCAGGACATCTTGAAGTCGATCCTTCACAAACGCATGGCCACATCCACCGAGTCGTATGCCATGCCGCCGCTCGCAAAGAACCTCGTCGATGCGGAAGCCATCAACGTGCTGGAGCAGTGGATCAATGCCTTGCCCCTCACTCCCTCCGCACCTCTGGCGCTGCCTTGGACGAGCCAGATCGTGGGCACCGTGGCCACGGCTGGAACGGCCACCAAACAATCGGACGCGATCACCATCACGGGTGCGGGCACCGGCATCGGTGGCGCGAGTGACGCCTTTCAATTCGTCAGCCAGGCCCTGGTCGGAGACGGTCAGATGATCGTGCGCGTGGTCACGGTATCGAACGCAACGGCATCGAGTAAAGTCGGTGTGATGATTCGTGAAAGCACGACGGCCACCGCTCGCTCCGCTGCCACGATCGTCACGCCCACAGGCACCTCGTTCATCTGGCGAAACACTGCCATCAGCAATGGCAGCACCAATGGTGCGAACACTCAGTGGCTCAAGATCAGACGCAGCGGCACCGCCTTCATCAGCAGCACGTCGTCCGATGGTCAGACGTGGATTGAGATTGGTCGTCAGACGCTGGCCATGGGCACCAGCACTCGCATCGGTTTCTGCGTGACCTCGGGCGATGGTTCGGTGACCACGGCGACCTTTGACAACGTGCAGTTCATGCCCCTCGTGCCGTGGCTAATCACGACGCAGCCGCAGTCGCAGATGGCCAAGGTGGGACAGCTCGTCGAGTTCGGCCTGGAGACCTCAGGTGATGCGCCAACGAGCTACCAGTGGCGCAAGAATGGCGTGGCCATCGCACGCGCCGTTGATTCGCGCTACGCCTTCAAGGCAGCCCTCGCCAGCGCTGGTGCCTACAGCGTGGCGACCGGTGGCAAGCTGGTCAGCAGCGCAGCCAATCTCGTGGTCGTGGACAAGGCGACTTACACCAACAATTTGCCTCCGGGTGGCACCGCCACTTTTACCGTTTCCTACTCGGGCACAGGGGCCAGCTTCCAATGGCTGAAGGGTGGCATCCCCGTCGTAAACTCGGGAACTCGCATCACCGGCGCAACGACCAGCAAGCTCACCATCAAGCTCCTCACGCTCAACGACATTGGCGATTACGCGTGCATTGTGAAAGCCCATGGCAACACGATCGTGCTAGGACCTTACCACCTGCATGTCTTGAGCAAGCCCACGATTACCGCACCTGCACCACCCTCCTGGAGTGTAAGTCGTGCCTTCTCCTGGCAGCTCACGGCTAACGAGCCAGTGACGACCTACTCGGTGAAGAACCTTCCCTCAGGCCTGACCTACAATGCGGCCACGGGTCTCATCTCCGGCATTCCGAATGTGGGCAGCAGCACCAGCACCTATTCGATCATCGTCACGGGTTACAATGCCGCAGGCTGGGGACTGCCAACGACCTACCAACTCACCATCGAGCCCTTCCCCACGCCATTGATTGGCAAGTTCGCAGGCCTCATCGACCAGGATGCGGGCAACGGTCAACTCGGTGGTGCCATCAGCCTGACCATCGCTAGCAACGGCACCTTCACTGGCACCTTGGCATTCGCCGATAAGAGCTATCCGCTCAATGCACGCTGCGTCTTCATCGCAGGCACAGATCCCACGATCAACCTCAGTGTAACTCGGACAGGCACCACGCCGCTGATCGTTGCCCTCACATTGAATCGAAACGATGGCACCATCAGCGGCACCGTGAACTCCATTGCCACTTCGTTGCGCAAGCTCGTCACCACTACCACCGCTGCGGCCTACAACATGGCGCTCGATCTGCCTTCGAACTTGGTCGGCGTGTCCGCAGTTCCACAAGGCACTGGCTGGGCGCGGATCACCATCGCGACCACGGGCGCTATCACCGTGAGCGGCGCGACGAGTGACGTGATCGTGCTCGCCTCCTCCCATAACCTTCGTGACAACGGGAGCTTCGCCTGGAGGCAAGTGATCTACAGCAACAAGGGCGTGGTGCAGGGCATCTCGACGATCAATGGCACGACGATCAACGGCACGCTCGGCTGGCGGAAGACGTCCGCGATCAGCACTGCGGATCGCACCTATCCGGGAGACTTCGGCCAGGTGAACCTCGTGGTCGATGGCGTGAAGTGGGTGAGTCCCTCCGCGGGCACCACCTTCCTGGGCAATGCCGATGCTGCGGGCAATGCGAAGATCGCCTTCTCACGCGGCGGCATCGACCTTGCTGCCGTGAACAACCTCCCCAATCAAACCTTCCGTCTGCGCTCGAATCACACGTCCACCTTTGATCCGAGCCTCGTCATCAATCCCAACAAGGTCACGCTCACCGTGGTGGCGACGACTGGCTATCACTACGGCACCCTGACGCTCAAAGACGGCACCTTGCTGCGCTCAATCATCTATCGAGGCATCTTCATTCCAGGTCGCCACGAGTCGTATGGTGCCTTCCTGCTTCGCCAGTTGCCTGGCACCACGACAGCCCCCATTCTGAGCGGCAGTGTCCGCATCTGGGACAGCACGCTGCCTTGATAGGAGCGTGTGGTTTGCAAAACCGCGTTGATGGCCCCGTATCCATGCGCCACCATCGGCGCTCCCCATCCCCTACCCTTTCCATCATGCGACTCCAGGACCAAGTCATCCTCATCACCGGCAGCACCACAGGCATTGGCGAACACATGGCGAGACGATTCGTGAAGGAGGGTGCGAAGGTCATCCTGCATGGTCGCGATGCAGCTCGTGGTGAAGCGCTGCGCAAAGAATTGGGCGAAGCCAACGCTGCCTTTTGTCAGGGCAATCTGGCCGATGCCGAATATCCGGCCAAGCTCGCCGCTGATGCGATTGCCGCCTTTGGGAAAGTCGATGCCCTCGTGAACAATGCCGCCCTCACCACCCGTGCGAAGATCGCTGAGACGGACGCCGCTGCCTTTGATCGCATCATCGCGGTCAACGCGCGTGCACCGATGCTGCTCATTCGTGCCCTGCTGCCTGAGTTGAAGAAGAACCAGGGCGTGGTGCTCAACATCGGCTCTGTGCTCGCGCATTGCGGCCAAGCCAATCTGCTTGCCTACTCGATGTCCAAAGGCGCGCTCATGACCATGACGCGCAACCTCGCCGATGCCCTCGGCCTTGATCGCGTGCGCGTGAATCAACTCAACGTCGGCTGGACGCTCACCGACAATGAATACCAGGTGAAGCTGGGCGACGGACTTGGCGAAGGATGGCCCGAGCGCCTGCCTGCCTATGCCGTGCCGATGGGACGTCTGCTTTACCCCGAGGACATTGCAGCGGCTGCCGTTTACTGGGTTGGTCGTGAGAGCTTCCCGGTCACCGGGACCGTGGCCGAGCTGGAGCAATACCCGCTCATCGGCCGCTACACGAATCACGAAGGCGATCCGCTCAAGCAGCAAGACCATGCGAAATGACGAATGCCGAATGAGCAATGACGAACTAAACCTGAGAACCGAGAACTGAACACGACACCATGAAATTGATTCGCTTTGGCAACCCTGGAGAAGAAAAACCTGGCCTCATCCTGGAAGACGGACGCCGCATTGATGCCTCCGCTTTTGGCTCCGATTATGATGAAAAATTCTTCGGTGGTGATGGACTCGCGCGCCTCGCTGAATGGGCCAAGGCGAATGCCGCCACCGCTCCGACCGTCGATGCCTCCGTGCGCCTTGGACCCTGCGTCGCACGTCCGAGCAAGCTCATCTGCATCGGCTTGAACTACAGCGATCACGCCAAGGAATCCGGCATGGCGATCCCGAAGGAACCCATCGTGTTCTTCAAGGCTACCTCCGCCATCGTGGGCCCCAACGATGCGGTCGTGATTCCCAAAGATTCGAAGAAGACGGACTGGGAGGTCGAGCTTGCTTTTGTGATCGGCAAGAAGGCGAACTATATCAGCGAAGACGATGCTCTGAGCCACGTCGCAGGCTACTGCGTCCACAACGACTACAGCGAACGCGAGTGGCAGATCGAGCGCGGCGGACAGTGGGTCAAAGGCAAGAGCTGCGACACCTTCGCCCCCCTCGGCCCCTGGCTCTCGACTAGCGATGAAATCGCCGATCCACAGAACCTGTCGCTCTGGCTCAAGCTCAACGGCAAGACCATCCAGAACAGCAGCACGGCACAGATGATCTTTGGTGTGAAGACGCTGGTCAGCTACCTCAGCCATTTCATGTCCCTGCTCCCCGGCGACATCATCACCACCGGCACCCCTCCCGGCGTTGGGCTTGGCTTCAAGCCCGAGCCCTTGTTCCTCAAGGCTGGCGACATGGTGGAACTCGGCGTCGAAGGACTTGGCGAACAACGTCAGGTCGCGCAAGCCTACTCGGCCTAACCGAATCAGTAGCTTTCCGCCGCTTCGCTGAAGTAATACGGTGCCTGATAAGCTCCGGTGCGCTCCTTCTCCAATTGCCTCAAGAGGTCATTGAGCAACGAGGACGCACCGAAGCGGTAGCGGCGGTTGTTCAGCCATTCGTCACCCAACGTTTCCTTCACGGCGACGAGGAAGGTGAGCGCTTGCTTAGCTGTGCGAATGCCACCTGCGGGCTTCATGGCAATCGGCACACCGGTCGCAAGGAAGTGATCGCGGATCGCATCCAGCATCACTTGGTTATTGCCGAGCGTGGCGTTGGATGAAGTCTTGCCAGTGCTGGTCTTGATGAAGTCGTTGGGACGAATCACGCGCATGGCGAGAAAGCTGGCGGCGCGGATATTGTCGTAGGTTTCGAGTTCGCTTGTCTCCAAGATGACCTTCAGAGTTGCCTGGCCACAGGCTTCCACGACGGCGGCGATCTCGTCCTGCATCAGCGCGAACTCGCCGGATAGGAACGCGCCGCGATTGATCACCATGTCGATCTCATCGGCTCCATCGGCCACGGCGGACCGGACTTCGGCGAGGCGAGTTTTCAGCGGTGCCTGGCCTGAAGGGAAAGCTGTGGCCACGGAAGCAATGCGCACGCTCGTGCCCTTCACATGCTTCGCCGCGTGCTTCACCATTGAGGGATAAACACAGACCGCAGCGACCGGCGGCACATCGCCTTGATCATGCGGACAGAGCGCCTTCTGGCACAGCGATGCCACCTTGCCCGGCGTGTCCTTGCCTTCCAAGGTGGTGAGATCGACCATCGTGGTCGCGAGGCGCAGTCCGAAGAGCTTGGTTTTCTTCTTGAGGCTGCGCGTCCCATACTTCGCCACCCGTTCCTCGATGCCCACCTGATCGACGGTGCCTATCTCGCTGAGCAGACGTTTCATGGCGGAATGGGAAGAGGCGGACATGGGCGCGATGATTTCATCTTCGTCCCCTGATGACAACGCCAAAACTCGGCAACAAAAGGGCTGGAGCAACGCTGCTCCAGCCCTTCGAGTGGTGTGTGGTGAAAGTTGTTGCCGAGACTACTTCTTCGCAGGCGCATCAGCCGCTTGCTTGGCCGTCGCGGTGGCTCCAGGCGGCACGCGGAAGAGCTTGCCGCTGTAAGGGCACTTCACTTCCTGGCCGGGCTTGAGGCCAGTGACATCGACGAGCTGCATCTTGCCAGCGTAGGGGCTGTTGACCAATCCAGGGCGACCAGTCACGGGCGATCCATAGGGCAGGTCGTCTGACTTGGTGACCGTGGGTGCGGCAGCGACTGAAGGCTTGGCAGGCGCGGACGCGGCGGGTTTGTTCTCGACCGGCGGTGCGGAAGGTTTCGGAGCAGGCGTGGGCTTGGTCGCCACTTCAGGCTTGGTATCGGGCTTTTTGGCAGGCGCAGGCACCTGTGCGGCGGGTTTCTGGTCTATCTTCTTGGCAATGGTCGGCGGAGCTTTGACGACGGTTTCCGCAGGCTTCTTTGCCGGAGCTGGAGCCACAGGCTTCGGAGTCGCAGCGAGCGCCTCAGCCGCAGAGCGTGCCTGGGGTTTCAAGGGGCGACCGCTCGTCGGTGCTGCCACTACGGTGGTCGATGCTGCACTTCGATTCACGAGAACTGGCGAGGGTGGCGGAGTGACCGGAGCCGAAACAGCCTTCGACTGATCAGCAGGCCGCGCGACAGGAGTCTGAGCTACCGAGCCGCTACCGATGTAACGTGAACTCGGCGGTGCTTGCCGGTGGTTGATCTCCATGGCGATGTAAGGAATCAGACCCTCCTTCTTGATGACGCGCCATGCTTGTTGAGGCGGCAATGCACAGGAGGCGAGAAGAAGGCCGACAGATCCAAGGCCAAGTCGAATGCAGAAGCGGGCGGGTGCGTTTTTCATAGTTGCGGACAGGTTCGTCGTGCGGTGATTGCCTTTTTCATGGAAAGAGATCAATATTGCAACTCAATTTTACAAATATTCTCATAAATTAACTGGCTTTGTGCTTTGCTGGACATTGCAGCCATTATCGACACCTCCAACCCCAGCACTCTCGATGCTCATTCGGACACTTATCTGCCTATTCGTTGCCATTGGTTTTGCCCATGCCGATGTGCCTAAGGCTCCCAATCAACCCCAACCCAAACCTGCGGCGGTGAGCACTCTCGTGGTCAGCGACCTCCGAGACTTCGACGCCTTCCCGTCCGAAGTGAAGTCCCTCATCACCGAAGCCCTGGCGCTCACACAAAAGAAGCTGACCTACACTTTCGGCTCCTCCGATCCGAAGCGCGGCGGCATGGACTGCTCAGGCACGATTTATCGCCTACTCCAGGATCACAAGCTGCCCGACGCCCCCCGCCAGTCGGACGAGCTTTGCCTTTGGGTCAAAGCCAAGAGCACGCTGCATCTCACGCCCACCGCCGAGGCTCTCGATCATGCCGAGTTCGCTGCCTTGCAGCCAGGCGATCTGCTGTTCTGGACCGGCACCTACGCCACTAGCGAACGCAAGCTGCCGATCTCGCACGTCATGCTCTACCTGGGCAAACGCAAGGCCGACGGCAAGCCGGTGATCTTCGGTGCCAGCGACGGACGCCGCTACGAAGGGCAGTCACGCTGCGGCGTGAGCGTGTTCGACTTCGAGCTGCCCAAGCCCGGCGGCAAGGCGACCTTCTACGGCTACGGCCCTGTGCCAGGATTGACCAAGGAAGAGATCCGCAAGCCGACCCCCATCGAGCCGAAGGCGAAGCCTTGAGTCTGCGTTTGGCTCCGCCGTCGAGTCCATGCATAGTCCGCGCCGAATGAACTGGTTCCCCGAATCTCAAGACCACCTGCCACTCACCTGGTGGAAGCAGAAGCCGATCTACCTCGCCGCGATCCTCGCCATCAGCACGGCCGCCAGCATGGTGCTCACGGCTCTCTTGATGGCGGCATTCGGCAGCAAGGGCGTGGAGGTCGGCGTGTTCACCGTGGGCAACGTCATCGAACGCTTCTGGCTGTGGACGCCACTGACTTACATCCTCATCAATCCCCCTTCGCTCTGGCTGCTACTCACAGCGTTCTTGCTCTGGCGTTTCGGCGAGTCGGTTGAGCGTCATCTCGGTCGGCGCGTCTTTGTGAAACTCCTGCTTTTGCTCGTGCTCGTGCAGCCTGTGCTGCTCGGTCTGGTGTCATTCACGGGGTTGCGCAATGTCCCAGCGATGGGCGTTAGCAGCGTGAGCTTCGGGGTCTTCCTGGCTTTCGTGACGCTCTATCCCACGGCTCAAATTTCCCTCATCATCCTCACGCTGGAAGCCTGGATCTTCGCCACCGCCGTGGTCGCGGTTTCAGCCCTGGTGGCACTCGCTGGTCACGACTGGATCGGACTGCTGCTGCTGGCTGGAGAAGTCGGCGTTGCCGTCGGTTACACGCGCTACGAGACCGGACTCTGGACGCCTTCACTGAACTTCTGGCCCAAGGCCAAAGCCAGACCCAACCTCCAGTCGGTGCCGCGCTCGAAGTCCTCGAAGCCCAAGCCATCTCGCACGGCGAGCGAGCCCGACATCCCCACCCGCGAAGTGATCGACGCCATCCTCGACAAGATTAGCCGCACCGGCATCGCCAGCCTCACGCCCGAGGAAAAGCGCAAGCTAGAGATCGCGAGCAAGCGTTAGCACCTCACGCGCTCGCTCACAGTCGCGCGCGATTTGCGCCTTGAGCGCATCCAGCCCAGGGAACTTCACCTCATCGCGCAGGTGCTCGATGAATCGCACCTCGACGAGCTGGCCGTAGAGATCGGCATTCAAGTCGAAGACATGCACCTCCAGGCTCAGCGCCTGGGCATCAGGTTCCACCGTGGGCCGACGACCGAGATTCGCAACTGCATCGCGCCATGCACCATCAATGAAAGCGCGCACCGCATACACACCCGCAGGTGGAAGCTGCTCGTTCTGCACATCCAGATTCGCCGTTGGAAAGCCCAGCGTGCGCGCGAGCTTGTTGCCCTCGATTACGCACCCAAGCACCGAGTAATCGCGACCGAGCAAGGCCTTCGCCTCCGCCAAGTCACCGCGCTCCACGGCTTGCCGCACCAGCGTGCTGCTAACCACCTTGTCACCGTGCATCACCGACGGCACACCAAACGCCGCCACGCCCTGCGACTGGATCAGCGCCACGTCACCACGACGACCTTTCCCAAACCGCCATGCCTCACCGACAAAGATGCTGTCGAGTGCGCAGGCGTTCTTCAGTTGCAGCACAAAGTCTTCTGCCCCGATGGCCGCGAATTCGCGATCGAACTTGCACAGCAGCGTGTGCGTCACGCCATAGCTCGTCAGCACCCGCGCCTGATGCTCCATCGAGCACAGTAGCTTCGGCGCAATCTCCGGCCGCAGCACGCGCAGCGGATGCGGATCAAACGTCATCAGCACCATCGTCGCCCCGCGCTCAGCCGCTCGTTGCAAGGCCTGCGCGATCACCTGCTGATGGCCGATGTGCACACCATCGAAGAACCCAATCGCCAGCACTACCGGTCCGTGGATGGAACCGAGTTCAGCTATGTCCTTGAGCACCGTCATGCCAGAGTCTTGCGCGTCCATTCGTGCGAGCCAGTTACCGATTGCCAATCAATGTGCCTCCAGCCAGTTCTGGCCCACGCCCGCATCGACGACGATCGGCACACGCAGCGGCAGCGCGTTCTTCATGCCATCGACCACAAGCGCGCGCACCGCTTCGACCTCCGCATCAGGCACTTCGAACAACAGTTCGTCATGCACCTGCAGGAGCATCTTCGCCTTATGCCCGCTGGCTCGCAGCGCCGCATCCACACGCACCATCGCCAGCTTGATCATGTCCGCCGCCGTGCCTTGGATTGGCATGTTCATCGCCACGCGCTCAGCACCGCCACGCACGGTGGCATTGGCGCTGTTGATGTCGCGTAGGTAAAGCCGACGACCCGTCAGCGTCTCGACGTAGCCGCGTTGTTTCGCGTCCGCGACCGTGCGATCGAGATACGATTTGATGCTGGGGAACTGCTTGAAGTAGCTCTCGATAATCGTCGCCGCCTCGCTGCGCGGAATGCCCAGCCGTTGGCTCAATCCGAATGCGCTGATGCCGTAGATAATGCCGAAGTTCACCATCTTCGCCGTGCGCCGCATCTCCGGCAGCACGCCATCCAGCGGCACTCCATAGACCTTCGCTGCGGTCGCCTGGTGAATATCGTGCCCTTGTGCAAAGGCTTCCAGCATCGCCTCGTCCTCGCTGATCGCCGCCATCACGCGCAGCTCGATCTGCGAGTA
>CAUJJC010000258.1 GCA_963204975.1 Verrucomicrobiota bacterium
GGCCCCGGATTCTCAACCAGAGCCAGTTCACCTGGACACATCATCGCGTGAGACCCTCAAGCGCATGTCTACTCTGCGCCGGAAGATCGCCGATCATCTCTACTCAGCTCAGCACACGGCGGCGATTTAGACCACCTTCAACGAGTGCGACATGAGCGCCGTCATGGAACTGCGGTCGCAGTTGCAGGAGAGCTTCGTGGCGAAGCACGGGGTGAAACTCGGCTTCATGTCGTTCTTCGTGAAGGCCGTGGTGGAGGCCTTGAAGGCGGTGCCGCAGATCAATGTGCGCGTCGAGGGCGAGGAGATCGTCAGCCAGCACTACTTCGATGTGGGCGTCGCCGTTGGCACGGAAAAAGGGCTGGTCGTGCCTGTGATTCGCGGGGCCGATGAGAAGTCCTTTGCCCAGATCGAGCAGGACATCATCGCCTACGCAACCAAGGCCAAGAACGGCCAGCTCGCCATCTCCGATCTCACCGGCGGCGTTTTTACCATCAGCAATGGAGGTGTCTATGGCTCCATGCTCAGCACCCCCATCATCAATCCTCCGCAAAGCGCGATCCTCGGGATGCATTCCATCCTGCAACGGCCCATCGCCGTGAATGGCGAGGTGAAGATCAGGCCCATGATGTATCTGGCGCTCAGCTATGATCACCGCGTCGTTGATGGCAAGGAAGCCGTCACCTTCTTGGTGCGTGTGAAAGAATGCATTGAAAATCCAGCCCGCTTGCTTGTTGGCGCGTAGATGCTTCTGGTATGACACATGTTCTTCGGACCTGACATCGGCGGCAGCCCCGGCGACTCCTCTCACCATCATGCGAAGGGGTTGCTGGTATGGATTCGCAACAAGTTCCTCACCGGACTAGCGGTCGCCACGCCGCTGATCGTTACGTTCTGGATTCTCCAGTTTGTTTACACCACGCTTCACGATTGGAATGAGTCCGTGCTGGAGTTCGTGGCGATGGAGACCAACACGGCTGCGGGCCGTGTGGTGATTGATCCCGAGAGCCCAGGGTTCAAGGACTTCAATACTTTCATCGGAGTGATGATTCCGCTTCTGGTGCTCATCAGCCTGGGCGTGCTCGCCTCCAATGTGATCGGGCGTCAACTGGTGGAAGCCGTGGACCGCTTGGTTCTGCGGGTGCCGTTCATCAATTTCATCTACAAGCTGCTCAAGCAGGTCATCGACTCCTTCAAGAACTTCGGCAGCAGCAAGAGCTTCAAGCGCGTGGTCTATGTCGATTACCCCGCCGCAGGCACCTGGATGATCGGCTTTGTGACCGGACAATTCCTGGATCGAGTGAAGCAGAAACAGATGGCGCTGGTCTTCATTCCGGGCGCGTTGAGTCCGATGACCGGACTGCTGCTTGCCGTCGAACTCGAGCGCGTCACCGATGCTCCGATCACCATGGAAGAGGCGATGAAGATGATCGTCTCGGGAGGGCTCGTCGTGCCGCAGACCGCCGGAAGTTCCGTCGCCATGCCCGATCCCAAGAACGCAGCACCGCCTGCTCCCGTTCGCCCTGATCTGCCCCCAGGCCTGCCGATTGCTGAGCCTGACGAAGTTCCAGCCGCAGCTGCTCAAGCAGCCTCACCCGCAGCCAGTGACACTCCTGCTCCGCGCAGCAAAGCGCCTCTCCAGCGTTTGCTGGCAGTGATTCGTGGGGCTCAGGAAGGTGCGTGACGTTCTGATCGTCGCAGGCGCTACTTCTTCGTCATGGTGAAAACGCCATCCCAGGTGTCTGGAGGTGTTGCCGCGAGAGCCTCGCAGCGCTTGATGAAAACGGTGGTGAGTTCGTCATCAAGACCTTCGCTCGCGGCTGACCGGAAGCCTTCCAATGCCTGGGTAAACGAGCCCGCACGGTAGAGTGACATTGCTTGCTCATAAGTGTCTAGTCCAGGCGTGGGACCGTGCTCGATCTCATGCAAAACGGTGAACACGGGAACTGGAATCGTTTTGCCCTTCACGCGAACGAGGTCAGCACTGCGGCAGACGAAACGATCCCTCACCTGGCCGCACACGGTGTCGCTGATGATGTTGTCCACGGCATATTCCTTGGTCGTGCCTTCGAGTCGCGAGGCGGTGTTGACGCTGTCACCGATCACGGTGAAGCCGCTTTGCGTTTCGGAGCCGAGGTCGCCCACGATGGCAGGCCCCTGATGGATGCCGATCCCGATCTTGAGTGCGGGCTTGCCTTCGGCTTGCCATTCAGCATTCAAATCACGCAAGCCGTCGCGCATCTTGAGCGTGGTGGTTACGGCGTGGATCGCGGTCTGGCGAATGGAGGCCTCGCTGGTGTCGCTGCCCACCCAGCCCCACACGGCCATGATGGCGTCGCCGATGAACTTGTCGATGCCGCCCGAGTGTCCGTGAATGATCTGGACCATGCGGTTGAAGTAATGGTTCAACTGCTTTACCAACTCCTCGGGAGTGAGTGTTTCGGACATGCTGGTGAAGCCACGCAGGTCGCTGAAGAGCACCGTGATCACCCGATTCGCGCCGCGCTGAAGGGTGCGGAAGTGCTCGGGATCACGGAGCATCAGATCGACCACATCAGGTGAGAAGTAGCGCTGGAGGTAGCCACGGAGCTGCTGTCGTTGCTTGCGCTCAAGGCGGAAGTCATAGGCCAGTCCGAGCAGGCCCGCGAGGTTGAACGCGGCGAGCGGAGCCACGGCGTCCACCACCACGTTCCATTGATCGAACAACCACCAGCACCCAACAATCGCTGCCAACGTTCCGCCGATCAGGGCGAGCAGCGTTTCGATGGGCTTGCGCCAAAACGCCACCATTGTCCAGGCCAGAGCGCTGGCGATGAAGACGAGCAACACGCTGGTCCACCACGGGAGCAGGTGCAGCAACTGTCTGGAGAGCGCCGCTCCAGTCGCCTGGGCATGGACTTGCACGCCGAGGATCTCGCCCACGGGCGTGACGTGGCTGTCGTGCATGTGCGCCGCTGCGGGACCGATGAAGACGATCTTGTCCTTGAAGGTGGCGCCGTTGTGAAAGTTGCTAGTCCACATCTCAGGCACGAAGATTTCATGAAGCGAAAGCGGGCGATACGCGTCGGGTGAACTGAAGCGAGGCCAGTGCAGATGGTCGTTTGCAGGAATGGCATCGGTCTTGCCTGCCAGTGCCAGGGTGGCGGCAGCCGCTGAAGGCATTTGATCGAGGTGAGTGAGGTCGGGACGATTGGCGTCCTCGTATTGCATGGAGCGATGGTAGCGCGTCCAGCGAACCACTTGATCGTCATCGGGCCAGTAGTTGATGAAGCCGATGTTGTTCGTGATCGGCGTGGTGTCGGCCACGATCCCAGACCACGGTTTCTGAAGCATGGAGGCACCCAGGCCCGAAGTGTTCGATCCTTCGATGGTGGTGAAGTTGGCTCCGAGCACCACCTTGCCTGGATGATCGGCAATGACTTTGCGCAGGGCTTCATCACCCTCGGGATGATCATTCGATGGACCGGTGAACATCAAGTCGATCATCACCACGCTGGCACCTGCCTCCACCAGCTTGCGAACGGCCTCGGCATAGACTTCGCGCGACCAGGGCCATCCTTGCTTGATCAACTGGAGGGGTCGCGAGGCATTCACGTCTTCATCAAAGGCAGAGCGCAGTTCCAGGCTCGCATCATCAATGCCGAGAACGACGATTTCCTCGCGGGCTGGCAGAGGGGCGGCGCGTGCATGGATGAAGTCCTGCAATCGCCACTCCAAGTGCCGCAACGGCCTTCCCCACGAAGTGAGCAGGACGGGGAGTGTCATCAGCAGTGCGGCCAGTCCGGCCAGCAGTAGCAGTGAGCGTTCACGGGATGAAAACATGCACGTCCAGTGTGCTCGAAAATGGGCCGGAGGGAAGGGGACAATTGAGATGCTCTCAGGTGCGGGCGAATGTGATAAGGAAGCACTATTCACTCGCATTCCAGCGTGGCCCGCGACAGGCTGCCACTTCATGGATATTACTCTCGCGGAACTCAGCGCCTTTGTCCGGGGGGATGTGCTTTGCGGCGATCTCTCACAGACCATTACCGGATTTGCTTCTTTGCAGGAGGCGCGGGCAGGCGATTTGAGCTTCTTCCATGATGCGCGTTATCTGGAGCGTCTCCAAAAGACTCAAGCCGGTGCGGTCCTCGTTCCGCAGGGATGTTCGGATCTGCCTGCCTCGGTCGCGTGCATTGCGGTGAGCGATCCTTCGAGAGCGTTCGAACAGGTGGTGGAGAAGTATGGCTTTCAGCCTGCACCCTTCGTCCCTGGGATTCATCCCACGGCTGTCATTGGCAAAGGGATGATCGTTGATGCTGCCAAGGTCAGCATTGCCGCCCATGCCGTGATCGGTGATGAGGCGCAGCTAGCTGACGGCGTCGAAGTCGGCGCTGGATGTTATGTCGGTTCTCGCACCAAGATAGGCGCAGGCACGAAGCTCTTCGCCAACTCGACCGTTCACGACCAATGCATCCTCGGCGAGCGAGTGATCCTGCACTCTGGCGTGGTCATCGGTGCGGATGGGTTTGGCTATGAGTTCGATAAAGGCCGTCATCGCAAGGTGCGGCAGGCAGGCATCGTGCAGATCGACAACGATGTGGAAATCGGCGCGGGCACCACGGTGGATCGTGCGCGCTTCGGTCGCACCTGGATCGGTGAAGGCACGAAGATCGACAACCTCGTGCAGATCGGTCACAACGTGATCGTCGGGAAGCACTGCATCATCGTCGCATGCACGGCCATCGCAGGCAGTGCACAAATTGGCGACTACGTGGTGATCGCGGCACAGAGCGGCGTCGCCGGCCATGTCCAAGTGGGCTCGCAGGCCACGCTCGCAGGACGCAGTGGCGTGACGAAGAGCCTGCCCGGGGGCAAGACTTACCTCGGATTCCCTGCGGTGCCGGTCTCCGAGGAGAAGCGCCGACTTGCCAGCATCAATCGTCTGCCACAGCTCATGAAACGAGTGAAGGAAATGGAGCAGATGATAGCGAAGTTGACCGAGCGTCCGTGATTGACCGCAAGCTGCGCACCGCCACTGTGCGCCAATGTCCGGCCGACTCTATCTTCTCGATGGCATGGCGCTGCTTTATCGCGCGCACTTTGCCTTCATCCGCTCTCCGATCATGACCAGCGACGGGGTGAATACCTCTGCGCTGTATGGGTTCGCGAACACGCTGCTGGACATCACCAAGACACAACAGCCCACGCATCTGGCGGTGGCGCTGGATACATCGGCACCGACGCCGAGGCATGAGATGTTCCCAGCTTACAAGGCGCAGCGCGAGGAAGCACCCGAGGATATCATCAGCGCGATCCCGCAGATCAAACGTCTGTGTGCAGCGATGCGCATTCCTGTGCTGATCAAGGATGGCTGGGAGGCGGATGACATCATAGGCACGCTGGCGAAGCGCGCGGAGAAGGAAGGTATCGACACCTGGATGGTCACGCCAGACAAGGACTTTGGCCAGCTCGTGAGCGATCACATTCGCATCTACAAGCCGGGCCGCAGCGGTGCGGACTCCGAGATCCTCGGTGTGCCGGAAGTGCTCGCGCGCTGGGGCGTGGAACGCATTGATCAGGTCATCGACGTGCAAGGTCTGATGGGTGACACGGTGGACAATGTGCCGGGCATTCCAGGTGTCGGCGAAAAGACAGCCACGGCTCTCATTCAAGCCTGGGGCAGCATCGAGAACGTCATCGCGAACGCGGACAAGCTGAAGGGCAAGCAGCAGGAGAAGGTGAAGCAGTTCGCTGAGCAAGCACTGCTCTCGAAGAAGCTCGTCACGATTATGACCGATGCGCCTGTCGAGGTGAGCTTCGATGAGCTGAAGTGTCAGTCGTATGATGAAGACGCACTGAAGTCGCTGATGGTGGAGTTTGAGTTCAATGCGCTGGGTCGTCGCTTGTTTGGTAGTGACTTCCAAGCGGGGCGAAGCCGAAAGCTGAACGAAGAGCAGAAGGCGAAGAGCGAAGAGGGCGGGGGAGAGTTGTTCGCGGAGGCTGCGCCGGTCGTGCCGGTGAATCTGAAGACGATCAAGGATGTGGAGCATCGCTACACGCTGGTGACCACGAAGGAGCAGCGCGCCGAACTGATCGCAGAGCTGCTCAAGCAGGAGCGCTTCTGCTTTGATCTGGAGACGACGGGGCTCGATCCACGGTCGGCGGAGATCGTGGGCAGCGCGTTCTCATGGGAGAAGCACGAGGGTGTGTTCGTGACCTTCCCGGCACCGCTGACGGAGTTCGACGCCGTGTTTCAGTCGAGTGCCGAGAAGATCGGTCACAATCTGAAGTTCGATCTCGCGGTGCTGCATGAGAAGGGCGTGAGCGTGGCGGGTCCGTTCTTTGATACGATGCTCGCGCACTCGCTGCTGGAGCCGGATCAGCGACATGGCATGGACTACATGAGCGAGATGTATCTGGCCTACACGCCGGTGCCGATCACCGACCTGATCAACACGGCGAAGGCGGCACCGATGCAGGATTTGTTCGGTGGGCCGACGGCTCCATCGAGCATGGCGGATGTCGATCTCGAGAAGTTGAAAGAGTATGCCGCCGAGGATGCGGATGTGACGTGGCAGCTCGCCGACGTGCTGCGGCCACAGCTTGAGCCGAAGGGTCAGAGCGATGTGTTCTACGACATTGAGTCGCCGCTGCTCCCGGTGCTGGTGCGCATGGAAGCGCACGGCGTGAAGATCGATGTGCAGGCGTTGCGTGAGTTCGGTGTGCAGTTGGAGAAGGAAGCGGATGCCATGCAGAAGCGCATCCACAGCTACGTCGATACGCCATTCAACCTCAACAGCCCGAAGCAACTGGGCGAGGTCCTGTTCGAGAAGCTGAAGCTGAGCGACAAGCCGAAGAAGACGGCGACGGGGCAGTATCAGACAAACGAGCAGGTGCTGCAGTCGCTCAACGGTCTGCATCCGATCATCGCGGACATCCTCAACTACCGCGAGGTGACCAAGCTGAAGAGCACGTATGTCGATGCACTGCCGACGGCGGTGTCGGCAAAGACGGGGCGCGTGCACACGACGCTGCACCAGCTCATGACGAGCACGGGCCGCCTTGCCTCGAGCAATCCGAACCTGCAGAACATCCCGGTGCGCAGTGAGCACGGGAAGGAGATTCGTCGTGCGTTCATCGCTGGTGAACCGGGCACTGTGCTGCTGAGCGCGGACTACTCGCAGATCGAGCTGCGCGTGATGGCGGCGATCAGCGAGGACGAGGCGATGCTGGAAGCCTTTGCA
>CAUJJC010000259.1 GCA_963204975.1 Verrucomicrobiota bacterium
CTACCTGATGGGGGCGCGCAACATCGACCCCGTGAACGGCGGTGGTGACTGGGCATGCACCAAGCCGGAGCATTGGATCTTCGAAGGCACGGGCATGAAGAAAGGCGACACCATTCCTGGACTCATCGGCTGGGAGTATCATGGCGATCCCCCGGCGATCAAAGGACTCGAAGTGGTGGGTGCAGGCACCGCTTTCCAAGGGGGCAAGGTGCCGCAGCAGTGGGCGGCCACGATCTATCCAGGGCCAAAAGGCAACTTCGTTTTCAATGCCTCGACCATCTTCTGGTGTCAGGGACTGAGCCATCCACCGGGGCACATGCTGCCGTGGTCGCATTGGTCACGTCCGCATGGTCCCGACGAACGCGTGCAACGCATCACTCGCAATCTCGTGGACCGCGCAGTCGAAGGATAACCATCAAGGTTTCCAATCGTCAGGCAAGTGCAGCGACCACACCTCGTTCGAAAGCGGACGAGCGTGCCCGCCTGCGACCCAGAGTTTGTCTCTGAACACAAACACCGAGTGCTCATGGCGCGCCTTCCAACAGGTCTTGGTCTCAAGGCGCTGCCAGCTCTTGCCATCGGTGCTGTGCCAAACATCGCCGAAGTTGTCTTTCTCCTTGGACCATCCACCGAGCACCCATATGCGCCCACGATAAACCGCTGCACTGAACCACAGACGTGGAGCCCAGGGCGCGGCGTCGGTTTCACAGATCCACGTCACACCATCGGAGGATGACCACACATCGTTCTTCGCATGGTAGGTGGGCACGTAGTTGCCTCCGCCGATGACATACATTCTGTCGGCCAACGTGACGGCCTGATGATAAGCGCGCGGCGACCACGCAGCCTTGGCGGTCTCGAGCTTCCAGTCCTTGCCATCGGCTGAAGACCACACGTCGTTCTTCAAGCTGGCATCATTACCGAAGTAGTAGTCCTCCGTGCCACCGAGCACCCACAAGCGCCCCCGGTGCTCGACCAAACCTCCTGCAAGTCGCGGCGACCATCCCGCCTTGTCGGTCACTTGTGTCCATTGGATGCCATCGGCTGAGGACCACACCTGATTGCTCGCCGAATGCCCCGGCAGCCTACCTTTATACCAACCACCCATGATCCACAGGCGGTCGGCGAAGGTCAGGTTCATCGGCAGATCGCTGTGCAGCCAAGGAGCTTCCAGGACGCGCTTTTGCCAGACTTTGCCATCCGATGAAGACCACACATCACGCGGTGGTGCCTCATACGATTGGAACCATCCACCGCCGATCCAGAGTTGATCCCGAAACACCCACTCGGCCTGGGAGTCGCGTGCCTGCCATGGGGCATTGCCTTCGAGCTTCCAGTCAGGCAAGGCCTCGACCCCGCGACCGATGTTTGACACCGACATGACGATCAAGAGCCAGCCGAACAATCTCATGAGCACAACAGTGATAGTTTGAGAGAGCATCAGCCAACGGGACTCCAGTAATAACCCGGAGGACCAAAGGTGAGCGGGATCTGGAGCTGGCGCTCGTGATCGGGCAGTTCGTGAGGGCGCTCGCAGGGCTCGAGCAGAGCGGCTCCCGCACTGTAGAGCGCCTCCATTGACTGGCGAAAGTCCACGATGTCAGCGCGTCGTTGGTTGGCGCTGGCCCAGGCTTCGTAGTGTTTGAAGGTATGCGGGATCGGAATCATCGCGGTGCTCGACCGCTTTCGATCCAGTTCATACCACTCCCTCAGGAGGTCGCTGGTGACCTCGGCAGATGCCACGGGTGCAACCGACGGCTCATCGGCATCGAGCCAGGCGAGGAACTGATCCAAGGTCCGCGGAACACGTCGATGGCGATTGGCCTCGGCGAAGATCTTTTGAAGTGTCTGGCGCTGAGGAACCGAGATGGAATCCGAAGGGCGAGTTGCTTGCGCCGCGATCAATCGCCGCTTGCCACTCATTCGCCAGAACGCCTGCCCACGAACCACGAGGCGTCCGAGAGCTTCTTCGAACCATGGTCGCAAGGGTTGGGGCAGCGACTTCTCGAGACGACCCGGTGGAACCGCTGCCTGAAGTTGTGCGACTCGAGTGGCCAAGGCAGTCGAGCACAGATCGAGTGGTGCCTGAGCTGCATACGCGGTGGTCTTGCCTTGAGTGAAGGCGAAGACCTGACCACCCTGCGCGAGGGCATCTAGTTCCGCCTTGGCCTGACCGGGCTTGATCTTGGCCAGTCTGGCAAGTTGGGCTGCGGTGAGTGGCAGCGTTTGCTGACGAAGAACTTCGAGAAGTGCGGACATGGTGAGGTAACGAAAGTGACCGATGAGATCGAGCACGAAACGTCACGATCAGAGGCCGACTTTTTGATAGCCGTGCCCTGTGACGCAGTGGCTGTAAAGATGGCCGAAGACTTCGACCGCACGAATGGTGGCGGACTTGGGCAAGGAGGGCAGATCGCCGATGATGACGGGCCAGTCCTGCGGATCGGCCGGACGCCGTCCGTGACTGCCACGCACCAGCATCGAGTCCAACGGGATCACGTTCATGAGCATCCTCATGCCGAGCATCTTCTTCGCGAGCTTCGTGGCGATCTTGAGCTTGGGGAACTTGATCGCGGGATCGAGGAAGAGTTCCACGGGGTCGTAGCCGCACTTGCGATGTATGTCCACGCACCGGGCATAGTCAGGTGCCTGGCGATCATCGAGCCAGTAGTAATACGTGAACCACGAGCGCCCATCAGCGACGGCGATCAAGTCTCCTGATCGCTCGTGATCGAGCCCGGCGAGGAACTTCTGCTGCTTGGCCATCACTTCCTCCACTCCTGGCACGCCCGCGACCACATCGCGCACCTCGTTCATCAAGGCGGGGTCCTGGACGTAGATGTGAGCGAGCTGATGATCGGCGATGGCAAAGACTTTCGATCCACCGAGGTCGATGGCTTCGGTGCCCAACTCGTCTTTGATCAAGATCCATCCTTTCTCACGGAAAATGCGATTCAGATGCACTGGCCGATCCACATCAGTGATACCGTATTCACTGAGCAGC
>CAUJJC010000260.1 GCA_963204975.1 Verrucomicrobiota bacterium
CTTCTCCACCAGAGCCGCCGTGCCATCGGTGGACCCATCATCCACGACAATGACTTCCAAGTCCGGCCACTCCTGCGCCGCCACGCTCGCGAGTGTTTCAGGCAGCCAGCGTTCGGCATTGTAGGCCGGGATGATGACGGAAACTTTCATCGTCTCACTTCAGAACCACAAACAGATGATCATGTGCCTGCTTCCACCAAGGCACCACGGTCCATGGGCATGCACAGCGAATGACCGGCAGACACCGGATCAATCCCTCTGGCCAGCCTGCTTCGCGAAGTCGGCGCACAATCGCATAGGCAGCGATCTGCACACCCTGAGTCAGCCAGGCGCGGAACTCCCGCTTCTCACTGCTCAAGTAAGAAGCGTGAACCACTTTCATTCCCAGTTGCGCCGCCACCCACTCAAACCATGCGACACTGTAAAATGAGACGTGCTCTGGCAGCGAGCTATACCAGTAGTGGCGGCCCAGAAGCCGGAATGGCCAGGTGTCAGTGGCACCTGTTAAAAGGATCAAGCAACCATCTGACGCGAGGGCAGACTTCAACTTCTGCAGGAACTCAACGGGCTGGGTGACATGCTCAATGACATCGAAGACGGTGATCGCGCCAGCATCGCTCCGGGAAACATCGAACTCAGCCACTGAATGGCCGATCATCTCGACGCCTGATGCCGCCGCTCGTTCGGCTGCATTTCGGCTGGGCTCAATGCCAAGCTTTTTCCATGAAGCAGGCAGCCAGGCCATGAAGTCACCAGTGAAACAGCCCACATCGAGCACACGATCACTGGCTGCAAATTGGTCCAAAAGATTCCTCGCTTGCTGCCAGTAAGGTCGTGGTTCGTCACTGTGCCACACGGTGTCAGGAAGATTTTCGTAGAGCCTCGTGAGTGCCTCATCGGACAGCGCGGGGTAGCGGAACCTCAAGTCACAGCGAGGGCAATGGACGAGGTCACCGGGAGCGATGGCAGCATCCAGTTGCTCACCACCGAACACACCGGGACGAAACGGCGGCAAGGGTCCGCAGTTAATCGTGTTTGCCGAGCGACAGGCTGGACAGGCAGGTGTCATAAGATCAGTCTTTGATCACCAGTGCTTCGGGTGGGTGCATCGTGAAAAGCCAGTCACGGTCCTGGTAGCTGGAGAACACTTCCTTGTGCTCAGCGAGACCGTCTGCGGTGATGAGAAACTTCCGATACGCCTGATACACGGGGTGACTGAACAAGGCCTTGTAGCTTTCATCATACCTGGGGATGAGTTCCAAAATGATGTGTGGACGATCACGCTCGATTGTCCTCGCAGCTCCGATTAGTGCCTGCGCCTCGGCACCCTCGCAGTCAATCTTGATCAGACTTACGAGTTGGACCGCATTCTGCTCGACGAAGTGGTCAATGCTTTCCACCGCGACATTCACGGAACCCACTTGCTCATCGACGCCCTTGTTGACGAGAGTCGCAGCGCAGTGGCCCCACGTTGCCTCGTCAGCGAGGAACAAATCAGCACGCCCAGGCTTTTCCGAGACTGCCGCTTCATTGAGCTTCACCGGCAGCCCGGGGTTCAACTCCAGGTTGTGCTGCAAGCGGGCGAAGACGCCGGGACTGGGCTCAAAGGCCTGCACCGTGCCTGCACCACGATGACGCAGCAGGGTGCCGAGATACAAGGTGAAGTAGCCAAGGTTGGCACCGATGTCGATCACATCGCCGGACTCACCCGCAGGCAGATCCTTGACCAGTTCCCACATGAGCGTCCGCACCTCGGGCTCGTAGCGATCATAGCCCCAGTAATACCATTGGCGGCTGAGTTCATCTTTGAGGTCGAGCCGAAGCTGCAACGAGGTGCCGGGCAGTTCCGGCACAGGCGCGGCGAACTCCACCATGCCTTCCGGCGCACTGCTGACGGCGAGCACATTGAACACTCGCGCCCGTGCCAGTTCGCTGCGCTGTGGATCGCGGGTGACCTTGAGCGCCAGGGTGTGCAGCACCTCGCGGACTTCAGGAATGCGGCACACCCAGCGCATCAGCGCATTCAGGGCATGACGAAGAAAAAGCGGTGTCATCATCAGTCGTTGGGTTGCGATTCGAGCCACCACGCACGCCCTTGGGCCAAGCCCTCGGCAAGCGTCACCTGGGGGCGCCAGCCAAGCACGCGTTCGGCCTTGGCAGCGGTGAAGCGGGTGGAGATGCGTGGGTAAAGATCCGCCAGCCACGCGGGCACCGGTTTGTGTGCCGGAGCGGCGGAAGGCTGGACCGCTGGGGCCGGACGGGGCACAGCAGGACGCGCAGGCAGCACTCGCCGGGCGAGATTCCGCAGGCTGCGAATCATCGGCACCGAACCCGCCGCACGCCTCACCTCGGCACTGCCTAGCGCCGCACGCACCACCTCCACCAAACGTCCCGGCGGAGGCTCCTGCGCGGCAAGCTCTGCCTTGCTCATGCTCGGGATAGCAGTTGCTTGTTCGCCCAGCAGTGGGGTCAGAAACTCACGCCAGGTGCACCGGCCATCCGCGATGATGAATCTCTGTCCATGCGCTGCGGTCGTGAGGCAGGAGGCGGTGATCGCATCGACGAGGTTATCGACGTGGTTGTAGTGGCAGAGTCCTTCACCGTTCTCGACGAAGGCAAAGGTGCCTTCGGCGGCGAGGTCGAGCGGCAGCCGTGTGTAGGCGAATCCCCATGGGCCATAGACATTGCCAGGATTCAGGATGACGAGGCGTGTGCTGCCGGAG
>CAUJJC010000261.1 GCA_963204975.1 Verrucomicrobiota bacterium
CTCGAACGCCGTCCGACCCCTCTCGAACGCCGTCCGACCCCTCTCGAACGTCGTCCGACCCCTCTCGAACGTCGTCCGACCCCTCTCGAACGTCGTCCGACCCCTCTCGAACGTCGTCCGACCCCTCTCGAACGTCGTCCGACCCCTCTCGGACGTCGTCCGAGACCCGTGGAATCGTTTTCTCGACCTCGAAAAACCTTTTTTCGAGGTCGAAAAAGTCTTTCTCGAGGTCAGAAATCTCTTTCTCGAGGTCGAAAAAACGATTCCCACGGGGCTCCTTACACGCTGGAACGCCCGAAAACACGTCCTTGCAGCCTCGCCTCACACCAAGGCAAGCACAAAAATCACCGGCGGGATGGGGTCAGAAGCCGGTTACGGCGAAGTGATTGCCAAGTTTCCTGCTTGCTTTGCGGCTTGGACCAATCTTCATAAGAAAATATCCTTACTTTACGCCTAAATGGATCATTCCGCCCACAACAAGCTCGTCTCCTTCATTTGGTCCATAGCTGACGACTGCCTGCGGGATGTCTTCGTTCGGGGGAAATACCGGGATGTCATCCTGCCGATGTTCGTCCTGCGGCGCATCGACTGTCTGCTGGAGGACACGAAGGCTGCCGTGCTGGAGGAGGTGCGCTTTCAGAGGGAGGAGGCCAAGCTCCCGCTGCTCGATCCCGATGGCCTGCGCCATGCCTCCGGGCAGGTGTTTTACAACACGTCCAAGTTCACCCTGAAGACCCTGCTCGGGAATCCCTCCCAGCTTGTCGCCAATCTCACCCACTACCTCGACGGCTTCAGCGACAACGTCCGCGAGATCATCGAGAAGTTCGACCTCGCCAATCAGATTCGGAAGATGGCCGAGGCAAATGCCCTCTTCGGCGTCCTCGAGAAGTTCGTCTCCCCGGAGATCAATCTCAGTCCGCACGACACCACAGCCTCCGATGGCAAAAAACTGCCCGGCCTCAGCAATCTCGGCATGGGCTACGTCTTCGAGGAACTCATCCGCAAGTTCAACGAAGAGAACAACGAGGAAGCCGGGGAGCACTTCACCCCGCGTGAGGTCATCCAGCTCATGGTCCACCTGCTCATCGAGCCCGTGAAGGACCAGCTCCCTCCCGTCATCACCATCTACGATCCCGCCTGCGGCTCCGGCGGCATGTTGACGGAGGCACAGGACTACATCCTCGACCCCGAGGGCCTCATCCGCTCCAGCGCCGCTGTGTATCTCTACGGCAAGGAGGTCAACCCCGAGACCTATGCCATCTGCAAGTCGGACATGATGATCAAGGGGAACAACCCGGAGAACATCCGCTACGGCTCCACCCTCGCCACGGATGAGTTCAGCACGCTGCGCTTCGACTTCATGCTCTCCAATCCCCCGTATGGGAAGAGCTGGAAGACCGATCAGGGCCAGATTCTGGAAAAGCAGGGCAGCCAGACCGTCATCATTGATGGCCGCTTCGAGGTCACGCTGCCGAATGTGAAGGGAGACAAAGAAACCGTCTCCGCTGCGCCTGCCGTGGATGACGGCCAGCTCCTCTTCCTCATGGAGATGGTCAGCAAGATGAAGCGCCTCAGCGACAGCCCGCTCGGCACGCGCATCGCCACGGTTCACAACGGCTCCGCCCTCTTCACCGGCAATGCCGGCGGCGGTGCCAGCAACATCCGCCGCTACCTCATCGAGAACGACTACCTGGAGGCCATCATCCAGCTTCCGAACAACATCTTCTACAACACCGGCATCACCACCTACATCTGGGTGCTGTCCAATCACAAAGCCCCTCAGCGGAAGGGCAAGGTCCAGCTCATCGATGCCTCCCAGCTCTACGAAAAGCTGCGCAAAAACCTCGGCGAAAAGAACTGCGCCTTCACCCCCGCGCATCTCGACCAGATCGTAGGCGCATTCGCCAGAATGCAGGATGACTCGGCTGATGTAGGCGCGTCTGCCAAGACGCGGGTTTCCGATCCCCTTGCTCTGGCGAGCAAGCCTACGGACGCGCTTCGCTGCAAAACCTTCCCCAACCACGAGTTCGGCTACTGGAAGATCACCGTCGAGCGCCCGCTGCGGAAGTCCGCTCAATACACCGCCGACCGCATCGCCACCCTGCGCTTCCTTCCCACGCTCAGCACCGAGATGGAATGGATCTGGCAGCAGTGGGGCGGGAAGGTGTATGAGAAAGGCTTCCTCACCACGCAAAAGGAAGCCATCGAGCACTGGCTGGAAAAGGAGCAGATCGAGATCACTCCGGCGAACAAGAAGAAGCTCCTCGACACCGCCACCTGGACCGCCCGGCGCGACCTGCTCGCCGCCGCCGAGAAACTGCACCAGCATCTCGGCGAGGCCACCAGCCACGACTTCGCCGCCTTCAGCGAGCTAACCAAAGACGCCGTCAAAAACCTCAAGCTCGACCTCAAGCCCACCGACGTGAAGGCCATCGTCGATGCCGTCTCCTGGCGCGATCCGGGGGCCAAGCCCATCGCAGTCAGCATCAGAACCCTCAGCCTCAGCCCAGGCTTCGATTGGAAACGGGCACGCTGCTACACGTCCGATGTGAGCATCGGCATGACATACCTCTACGAGTCCGATAGCGAACTGCGCGATACCGAAAACGTGCCCCTCACCTATCCTGGCGGCATCGTCGCCTACTTCGAAAACGAAGTCCTACCGCATGTGCCCGATGCCTGGGTGGACGAGGACAAGACCGTTATTGGCTACGAGATCAGCTTCAACAAATACTTCTACCAGCACCAGCCCCTCCGCCCGCTGGAAGACGTGGTCGCGGAGATCCGCCAGCTCGAAACCGAGACCGAAGGCCTCCTGGAGCAGATCCTGAGCTTTGCCCGTTGAACCTCCATGAAGCCCGTTCTCCTAGCACACCTCAAACCCCAACGGGGTTCCGTAACAAAGCCCAGGGTTGCCCGAGCTTCGCGAGGGCTACCCTGGGACGATCACATCACCAATCCACAACCCCAAAGGGGTTGTGTCACTCACCCAACACCATGCCGCAGTCCCTCTCCGCTGTTTACCTCCATTGCGTGTTTTCCACATAGGATCGCCAGCCCTTTCTATCAGATGCCGACCTCCGCGCTGAAATGCACGCCTACCTCGGTGGCATCTCCAAGCAACTTGATTGCGCACCTCTCATCATTGGTGGCGTGGCCGATCACGTCCACATCCTCGCCCGTCAATCCCGCAGCATCGCACAGGCGGAGTGGGTCAAGGAACTCAAGCGAGTGTCTAGTCTGTGGATCAAAGAGCGCGCCCCCTCGTTTCGCGAGTTTGCATGGCAGGGCGGTTACGGCGTTTTCTCCGTCAGCACCTCGGGGTTGGAATCGGTGGAGCATTACATCGCCACCCAGGAAGAGCATCATCAGAAGCAATCATTTCAAGACGAATTCAGAGCCATGCTCACCAAACATCGCATCGAGTGGGATGAGCGTTATGTGTGGGATTGAGGTTGGCAGGTTGTGCGGTGCGGTTACGACGCAACCCCGTTGGGGTTGGTTGGGGCGGGCGGGCGTTACCCAGGGTAGCCCTCGCTCGGCTCGGGCAACCCTGGGTCATGTTCCACCACCCACCTCAACCCCAACGGGGTTGTGTCCCTTTCACCCATGACCGCCTTCCCGAAATACCCAGCCTACAAGGCCTCCGGCGTCGAATGGCTCGGCGAGGTGCCGGAGCACTGGGACGTTGAGAAGGGCATCCGCTACTTCTACGAAACGGAGTCCCGCAGCACGACGGGTGACGAGGAGCTTCTTTCGGTGTCACATCTCACCGGCGTCACGCCGCGCAGCGAGAAGAACATCACGATGTTCATGGCGGAGAGCTACGAAGGCTCCAAGCTCTGCGAAGTTGGTGACATTGCCGTGAACACGATGTGGGCATGGATGGCCGCACTTGGTGTGTCGCGCTATCGCGGTCTCGTCAGCCCTTCCTATGGCACTTACCGCCAAAAGAAGCCGGATCGGTTCAATCCGACCTTCCTTGATCACCTCATCCGCACGGATGTGTATCGGTCGCATTACACGGTGAACTCGACCGGCATTACCACGAGCCGCCTTCGCCTGTATCCGCACTCGTTCCTTCGGCTGAAGTTCGTCTGCCCACCCCGCGCCGAACAAGACCGCATCGTTGCCTTTCTGGATGAGAAGACGGCGCAGATCGACGCCTTGATCGCGAAGAAGCAGCGGCAGATCGAGCTGCTGGACGAGCAAAAGGCCATCCTCATCAACCGCGCCGTCACCCGCGGCCTCCACCCCAACCCCGACCTCCGAGACTCCGGCATCCCCTGGATCGGCCCGATTCCGAAGGGATGGAAAGTGAAGCGATTCCGCTACTGCGCTCATATTCGAGGCGGACAAGTCGATCCGCGGCGGGAGCCATACCGGTCCATGACGTTAATCGCTCCTGATCATGTAGAATCGGGAACGGGGCAGATATTGGGCCTTCAGTCAGCACAAGAACAAGGCGCAGACAGTGGGAAGTATCAGGTGCAAGCTGGCGACCTTATTTATAGCAAGATTCGCCCCAACCTGCGGAAGGCCTGCATTGCACCAACCGACTGCCTTTGCAGCGCGGACATGTATGCAGTCGTTCCATCAAAGGCGTTGGAGCCATCATTCTTGCTGAACTACATTCTGAGCGAAGGCTTCACAAAGGCGGCTGTTGATGTGGCAATGCGAGTCGCGATGCCAAAGGTCAATCGGGAGTCGCTGGCAGATTTCCCCATTGTGATTCCACCACTTGCAGAACAAAGGAAGATCGTTGCCCACTTGGCTGCGCTTGAGAATGCCCGCCTAAAAGCTGCCAAGTCATTCGAATCCCAAATCCAAACCCTGCAAACCCTTCGCAGCACCCTCATCGCCCACGCGGTGACGGGGAAGATTGCGATTCCCGCCGCCACCGTTTAGTCTTGCCCCATGCTGATCAAAAACATCCAAGCCTCCGGCCTGCTGTCCTTCGGACCGAAGGGCATCAACCTGCCCATGCGGAAGCTCAACGTCCTGATCGGCCCCAACGGCAGCGGCAAGAGCAACCTGCTGGAGGTGATCAATCTCTTCAAGGAATGCGTGTCGCCCATGCGATCGCTGGCAGGGCCGATCATGGATGCCGGCGGGGTGGAAGAATGGTTATGGAAGGGAGACTGGAACAACGACGACTCCCCGCCTCCGGCGCACATTGAGTGCGTGGTGAGCGCTCCGAAGACGACGGGCATACGTCACCAGATTCAATTCTATGGTTACCAGGGTGAACTGCGGCTGGCGGAGGAGCGCATCGAGATGGCCGAACCGAAGAAGGGGGCCAAAGTGCCGTGGTGGTTCTACCACATGAACCGCAACGGCAAGCCTTTGATTGCCCATCTGCATGACATGACGGGGCCAGAAGGGCGGGAGAAGACAATCACCATCCCCCATTCGGAGCTTGTCCCCGGTGCATCCATCCTTACCCAGGTGCGCGGCCCTGGTCGCTATCAGGTCTTCCGTCACCTGGAGCAGCAGTATTCGAGCATGGAGCTGTATCGGAACTGGAGCTTTGGCCCTCATGCCCAGATGCGGAAGCCGGTGCGCCCGGATGAGCGCCAGGACCGGCTGGCGAGGTCTGCTCAGAATCTGGCCGTGGTGGTGCAGGCGATGGATGCGCGGACGAAGAAGAAGATCATCACTGGTCTGCAAACCCTCTATCCTGGCATTCAGGGCATTCAGGCCAAGCCCGTGGCAGGCGGGAGTCTGCTGCTCTATCTGGAGGAGGAAGGTGGTATCGAAATCCCGGCCAGCCGTCTCTCGGATGGCACGCTGAGGTTCATCTCACTGCTGGTCATTCTGCACGATCCGAAGCCGCCACCCCTGATCGCGATTGAAGAACCCGAACTCGGTCTGCACCCCGATGTGCTGCGGCATGTGGCGGAACTTCTGATGGAAGCCTCGGAACGCACCCAGCTCGTGGTGACAACGCACTCGCGGCTACTGGTGGACTGCCTGCAAGACGACCCGGAGAGCATCATTGTCTGCGAGAAGCACGACGGTGAGTCGATCTTCGAGCGTCTCGATGGCGAGCGCATGAAGGTGTGGCTGGAAGACTTCTCGCTCGGTGAGCTCTGGAGCAAAGGTGAACTGGGAGGGAACCGCTGGTGAAAGTTAAAATCTACATCGAAGGCGGCGGCGACAGCCGGGAACAGGATGATCTCTTCCGTGCCGCATGGCGTGCATTCTTTGAGAAGGCTGGACTGAAACGGATGCCTGCCACGTTCCGGGGCAGTGGTCGCGATCAAGCGTTCAAGGCTTACTGCAATGCCGTAGCGAATCCCAAGCCAGGAGAACTCCCGCTATTATTGGTTGATAGTGAAGACCTCGTCACCAAAGGCAGCAATGCGTGGGCGCATCTCAAGGCCCGGGACAAATGGAACAAACCCGCTAAAGTCGGGGCTACAGATGCCTTCCTTATGATTTGTTGCATGGAAACGTGGTTCGTAGCGGATCGTGCGACCTTGAAAGGACACTATCCCAAGCTGATCGAGAAGCACCTCAAAGCCTGGCCCGATCTGGAGAAGGTGCCCAAAGACACCATCATGCAAGCGCTCGAGCAGGCGACAGCCAAGCACGAGAAGCCCTACACAGAGAAAGCAAAGGGCGATGCTGGATTCAAGCTGCTGGCGAAGATCCGTCCCGACGAGGTAGCCAAGCATTGTGCCTCGGCAGCGCTGCTTTTGGAACGCCTGCGCAAGTTATTGAAATAGCTTCCCATGCCCTCCCAAACCACCGAAGCCGCCCTCGAAGCCTGCATTGAACGCGCCCTGACCGGTGGCGTGACGGTGACGGCGAAGGAGGCCGTGCTTCAAGAGCCGACGCCGGACTACGGCGGCAATGGCTGGAAGCGCGGCAAGCCGGGGGACTTCAACGCGGAGTTCGCGGTGGATGAGGCCATGCTGTGGCAGTTCCTGGAGAGCACGCAGGCGAAGGAACTGGCGAAGCTGCATCACAAGCCGAACTGGAAGCGGCCTGCTCGCTCTTGGTTTGAAAAGCTCGAATCCCAAATCCAAACCCTGCAAACCCTCCGCAGCACCCTCATCGCCCACGCGGTGACGGGGAAGATTGCGATTCCCGCCGCCACCGCTTAATCTAGCCCCATGCGCATCGACCATCTCCATCTGGAAAACTTCAAGAAGTTCGCCGTGCAGGACATTGACCTGCACCCGAGCTTCACGCTGCTCGTGGGTGAGAACGGCGCAGGCAAGACCTCACTGCTGGATGCGCTGGCGGTGGCGGGCAGCGTCTGGCTTTTGCATCCCCCGGACGCATCCCTGCAAACGAGTGGGAGAAAGCTGCTTTCGACAGAGATTCGAATCGAAGCCGCCACAAAAGGAGATCGGATGCAGTTCATCAAGCATCGTCCCGCAGTTGTGCGTGCCATAGGGCAGATCGCCGGGCAGGACAATGTCTTGTGGGAACGCCAGACCCGCGACATCGGACGGAGAAATCCGAGCCCCGGAAGCGATCAAGCCATTGCGATCATCACTCAGCTTTACAAACGAATAGCTGACGGAGAGAACCGTTTATGCCCGGTGCTCGCCTACTACGGTGCCGGTCGTGCCTGGCTGCCCTCCACCCGTGGTTTACCCAAGTCGAAAGCCAACGGGAAGGCTATGCGTTGGGCTGCGTTCCAAGAATGCTTTAACGAGCGGATTCGTTTTGAAGAGCTTCACAAGTGGTTCAGTCGCGAAACGATCGAAAGGGGGAACCGCCAAGGGCGCTGGCGGCCCGGGTTCGAGGCGGTTAGACGTGCCATCCTCCGCTGTGTGCCCGAGGCGGATAATGTTTGGTTCGATACCGATCTGGATGGCATCGTGCTGTCCATCGCAGGGAACGCGCAACCCTTTGACAACCTCAGTGCCGGGCAGCGCATGATGCTGGCGATGGTGGCGGACCTCGCCATCAAATGTGTGACCCAGAATGCCTATCTGATTCCAGCGGACGATCTGGGGCCTGAAGATGAACCGCTGCCCCGGGTTCTGAAGCAAACGCCGGGCGTGGTGTTGATCGACGAGGTAGACGTCCATTTGCACCCCATCTGGCAGCGACGGATCGCCACCGATCTGAAGGAAACCTTCCCTTCCATCCAGTTCATCTGCACGTCTCACTCCCCTCAGTTGATCGGCGAACTCCAGCCAGAGGAAATCCGCCTGATGCATGACGGCAAGATCACCCAGCCTTCGCTTTCGTATGGCATGGATTCCAACTGGGTCGTGGAGACGATCATGGGCGGCAGCAAGTGCAACGCCGATGTGAAGGAGCGGCTGGCAAAGGTCTTTGCTCTCATCAAAGACAAGAAGCTGGCGGAAGCCGAGGATGAAGCCCTCAAGCTGCGCGGGGATGTGGGCAATAGCGATGACATCCAGAGGGCGGTGTCGATGATCGAACGCATCAAACTCCTGGGCAAATGAGATACATCGTCAAGCCAGCCGAGGAACCTGTGGCGATCCGTGAGTATGTCGCGGCACAGACGCCTGTGGGGCATGGGCTTGATTACCCAACCTTTGCATCAACGAGAAGCCCGAATCCGCGGCATCGCACCAGGGGCGGCGAACTCTGCCAGGAACTCGTGGCGCAGCAGTTTGGGCTTTGTGCCTACACGGGTGCTGGGATTGACGAAAGGCTGGGGCGTCTGTCTGATCCCTCTCAGCGATTGAAGTTCAAGGCCCACAACGAACACCTCAAACCGCAGTCGGTGTGCAAGCAGGAAGTCGAAGCACTAGGTCATGTTTATGGAACGGTGGTCGGAGAAGACATGGACCACCGGAACATAGTGGCGGCATTGATGGTAGAAGGTGCCGGCGGAGGGATAAAAGTGGACAAATCCTAACTCTTTGGTGCGGCTCAACGAGTGAATGACAGCGTTCCCGTCGTGCCGACTGACCCGACCTGTGAGAACCGATTCACCTACCATCCCGAAGATGGAAGCATCTCGCCCACTGCTCACGGGGATGCCGATGCTCAAGAAAGCATTCGTGTCCTCAATCTGAACAGTGGCACCCTGAGTGGCTGGAGGCTCAATGCCATCGACACATTCACCGAGGTCATCATGTCCCGTGCAGATGCGGAGTTGGTCATTCAGCGCACCACCGTTCCGCAAGATGGCAGACTTCCCGAATACTGCTTTGCCATCCGGCAGGCGGCCCAGCTTCTCCTCGATCTCGCTGCATGAACTCCCAAACCACCGAAGCCGCCCTGGAAGCCTGCATTGAACGCGCCCTGACCGGCGGCGTGAAGGTGCCGGTAAAATGAACCTCCTAAACCTATGGCACGAGAAATCTTCATCGCATCATCCACTCAGAGCCGACGCGTTGCAGAAACCATTGCGACCGCCCTTGCGGAGGCAGGCTATCGTCCGCTGCGCTGGTGGAAGGCGTTTAATGCAGGCGATGTCACTCTCTTTCGTCTGAGTGATTTGGCGCAAAGGGTTGATGCTGCCGTCTTCATTTGCGGTGCTGACGATGAGACTTGGTATCGGGATGAGGGTCATGCAACACCAAGGGACAACGTGGTCCTTGAGTTCGGCATGTTCTACCAAGCACTGAGCCCTGATCGCGTGATTATCGTTCGGCAGGAAGGTGTCAAACTTCCATCAGACGTCGCAGGGATCACCTACCTCCCGTTGCTGAATGATCACCAAACCGTCGCAGAGCAGTTGTGCCGCCGGTTTGGAGTGGTGTTCGGATCGAATACCCTGCCGCCTGTGGCGCAGTCCTTGCAAGTGTCCATTGATCCGCAGCTAGTCCGCCTCCACTTCAGCCAGGAGGATCTGAAGCACCAGCGGTGGCACAGCCGCGCCATGTATCTTGGCTCGGAAGGTGCAAGAAACTGGTTCGAACTAGCCTGCGATCCCGAATACCAGGGAGCGACGGCTGATCCAGATGTGCGAGCTAAACTGTCGGAACTGGTGTGCTCAACGGGTGAGGTTAGAACAATGGTCTCGCTAGGACCAGGGGATGGGCAAACGGACAGAGAACTCGTGGCTGAGTTCACCAGAAATGACCCACAGATGGATTATGTGCCTGTGGACTTAAGTTACGCTCTGCTAATGCGTGTGATTGAACTAGTCTCGCCGAACGTCAGGGTGCCGGTTGGAGTCCTGGCTGATTTTGAGGATCGCTTCAACTTTGTAAACGCTGAAATAACAAAGCACTGTTCCCCTCCATTTCTCTACAGCCTACTGGGGAATACGCTCGGCAACCTGGATCAGACCGAGCGCCGTTTCCTGCTCAATATTCGCAATGTCATCCCACCTGGATCGAGCTTGCTCTTGGATGTCTCAACTGTTGCCAGTGACTGGTCGTATGATCGGGATCGGGCGTCGACACCGAAGAACCTGTCGCTTGTAAACAAACGATTCCTTGCCGGTGGCCTGCGAATGCAGACCGGGGAGGATGTTAGAGACATTCTGGAGTCCTTCGACACAAGAGTGGTATGCCGCCAAGGTAAAAGCAATGTGCCAGGCGCTGAGGTAATGGAGTTACACGATACGACTTCCGGCAAGCTAATCACAGCGATCCGGCGTTATCGGCTCAATCCTCTGCGCATTATGTTGGAGGAATTGGGCTTTAATGTAGGTGAGCCTTGGGAATCCCGCAGCACCGATGGTGTCGGAGTGGGGCTTATTCTCGCATCACGAAAGTAGTCCCGCGTGGGATACATGACAATATACTCTTGAGCCACGCCGCAACTCATGCCCTCCCAAACCACCGAAGCCGCCCTGGAAGCCTGCATTGAACGCGCCCTGACCGGCGGCGTGACGGTGGCGGCGAAGGAGGCGGTGATTCAGGAGCCAACGCCGGACTACGGCGGCAATGGCTGGAAGCGGGGGAAGCCCGGCGACTTCAACGCGGAGTTCGCGGTGGATGAGGCGATGCTGTGGCAGTTCCTGGAGAGCACGCAGGCATTGCGACGACTGAGCCCCCTCCTATACTGCCCTTCGCCATGCTGACCTCTGAACAAGTTCAAGAAGTCCTGACCTCGACCGAAGCCGACCGGATCGAGCGGACGCGCTCAGTCACTAACAACGACAAATTCAGGGAAGCGATCTGTTCCTTTTCCAACGACATGCCAGGGCATGGCAAACCGGGCTACCTGCTGATCGGGGTGGAGGATGATGGTTCGCTATCGCCGGGCTTCATCGCCACCGACGAGATTCAGATGCAGTTCGCCAGTTACCGGGATGACGGCCAAATCCTGCCCCAGCCCATGCTTTCCGTTTTCAAGCAGCCGCATCCCTCCGGCGGCGAATTCCTCGTCGTGGAAGTGCAGCCCAGTGATCTGCCCCCCGTGCGCTACCGAGGCCGCATCCACATCCGCGTGGGACCCCGTAAAGCCACGGCCAGCGAGTCTGAGGAGCGGCGTCTGCTGGAGCGGCGAAGCACTCATTTTCGCACCTATGATGTGACGCCCTGCCTGGACAGCACACTGGATGACTTGGACCTGGATGTTTTCGTTTCCAGCTACCGAAGGAAGGCCATCGATCCCGAGGTGATCAAGGAGAACGGCCGGGAACTGGTGCTGCAACTGGCGGCGCTGCACTTTTACAACCTGAAGCGCAACTGCCCGACCAATGCGGGCTACATCGTCTTTGGGAAGGATGTGCTGGGGCGCTTTCCAGGCTCCTATGTGCAGTATGTAAAGTTTGCGGGCGACACGCTGGGCTCAGATGTTGTGGAGTCTAGGGTCTTCAAAGGCAATCTGCTGGAGCTGATGTGGACGGTGAGCCGATTCATCGCGAGCAGCTTCACGGAGAAGCCGGTCTTCCACTCGGGCTTGCAGGAGCGAGTCATCTGGGATTATCCGCCCGAGGCCATGCGCGAGCTGTTGGTCAATGCGGTGCTGCATCGGGACTACCAGTCGAACTCGCCCGTTCGTTTCTATTTATACCCGGATCGCATTGAGATCCAAAACACGGGTGGGCTTTATGGTGATGTCAGCCGGGAGAACTTCCCCACGGTCACGGATTATCGGAATCCAGTGCTGGCCGAGGTGCTGCTGGTCATGAAGTATGCCAACCGCTACGGGAGGGGAATCTCCCGTGCCCAGCAACTGCTGGCCGAGAATGGCAACCGTCCGGCTGAGTTCGAGATCGGGTCCAACTACATCAAAGTCACTGTGTTCAAACATCCCGAGCGCTGAATCATGCCCTCCCAAACCACCGAAGCCGCCCTGGAAGCCTGCATTGAACGCGCTCTGACCGGCGGCGTGACGATGGCGGCGAAGGAGGCGGTGCTTCAAGAGCCGACGCCGGACTACGGCGGCAATGGCTGGAAGCGCGGGAAGCCGGGGGACTTCAACGCGGAGTTCGCGGTAGATGAGGTCATGCTGTGGCAGTTCCTGGAGAGCACGCAGGCGAAGGAGCTAGCCAAGCTGCACCACAAGCCGGACTGGAAGCGGCAGGTGCTGGAGCGGCTGCACCGCAAGCTGAAGAAGGATGGCATCTTGGCCGTGCTGAAGAAGGGACTGGAGGTGGACAACGCGCACCTCGATTTGCTTTACCGTCTGCCCTACAACGACCTGAACCCGGAGGTGAAGGCAAAGTTTGAGAGCAACCGCTTCTCAGTGACCCGGCAGGTGCATTTCTCCGTGGCCGATCCGCTGAAGTCGGTGGACATGGTGCTCTTCATCAACGGCCTGGCCTTGGCGACGCTGGAACTCAAGAATCCGTGGACCGGCCAGAATGTGAACCACGCGAAGAAGCAGTATCGCGAGGACCGCGACCCGAACGAGACGCTCTTCCACTTCCGCCGCTGCCTCGTCCACTTTGCCGTCGATCCCGACGAGGTCTGGATGACGACGAAGGTGGATGGCGCGGGCACTTACTTCCTGCCCTTCAACCAAGGACAGCCGAACGGGGCCGGCAAAGGCAACCCGCCGAACCCCGACGGCCCGAAGTCGGCCTACCTCTGGACGGATGTCCTCTCGCGGCAGAGCCTGTGCAACATCATCGAGCACTTCGCCAAGGTGGTGGAGGAAGTGGACAAGGAGACGAAGAAGACCAGCGCCATCCTCTACTTCCCCCGCTACCATCAGCTCCAGGTGGTGCGGAAGCTCCTGCGTCTGGTGCAGAGCGAAGGCGTGGGCGGTCGCTACCTCATTCAGCACAGCGCAGGCTCCGGCAAAAGTCACAGCATCACCTGGCTGGCCTACCAGCTCATCGAACTCTACGAGAGCACCGGGCAGGCGAACCTCTTCGACTCCGTGATCGTGGTGACGGATCGCCGCGTGCTGGACAAGCAGATTGATGGCAACATCAAGCAGTTCTCCGAGGTGAAGAACCTCATCGCCCACGCCGAAAGCGCCGCCGATCTCCGCAGCCATCTGGAGAAGGGCAAGAAGCTCATCACCACCACGATCCAGAAGTTTCCCCGGATTGTGGAAGGCATGGCCGACCTCAGTGGCAAGTGCTTCGCGGTCATCATTGATGAAGCCCACAGCTCTCAAGGAGGAAGCGCGGCAGACAGCCTGAATCAAACCATCGGAGCCACGGACGACGAAGTGCCCGAAGACTGGCAAGACTTGATGCTGGAAGCCATGGGCAAGCGCAAGATGGGCAAGAACGCCAGCTTCTTCGCCTTCACCGCCACGCCGAAGCCCGCGACGCTGGAGAAGTTTGGCAAGCCACGCGTCCCCGGCCCCGGCTTTGATCCGCATGACCTGTATTCCATGAAGCAGGCCATCGAGGAAGACTTCATCCTCGACGTGCTGGCGAACTACACGACCTACAAGAGCTACTACGAGGTGCAGAAGTCCATCGAGGACAATCCGCGCTTCGAGAGCGCCAAGGCGCAGAAGAAGCTCCGCGCCTATGTGGAAGCCCACAAGCAGACCATCGGCACCAAGGCGGCCCTCATGGTGAACCACTTCATGGACCATGTGGTGAAGCCAAAGCTCCTCAAAGGCCAGGCACGCGGCATGGTGGTGACGCGGAACATCGAGTGCGCCATCCGCTACTTCCAAGCGATCCGCAAAGAGCTGGAGAAGGCGAACGCCGACTTCCAGCCGATCATCGCCTTCTCCGGCAAGAAGGTGGTGGATGGCATCGAGCACACCGAGGACAGCCTGAACGGCTTCCCCGAGAAGGACATCCGCACCAATCTCAAGAAGCCCGGCTTCCGCCTGCTCGTGGTGGCGAACAAGTTCCTCACCGGCTTCGACGAACCGCTGCTGCACACGATGTATGTGGACAAGAAGCTGCAAGGCGTGCTGGCCGTGCAGACGCTCTCCCGCCTGAACCGGTGCAACCCGAAGATGGCGAAGCAGAACACCTTCATCCTCGACTTCTACAACTCCGCCCAGGAGATCAAAGACGCCTTCGATCCCTTCTACACCGCCACAAGCCTGAGCGAACCCACCGACATCAACGTCCTGCACGACTTGAAGGACGAACTCGACGACGCCGAGGTTTATAACCAGGACGACGTGGACCGCTTCAACGAAGCCTTCTTCAAGAAAGCCCCGCCCGAACAGCTCCACCCGATCATTGATCACTGCGTGGCCCGCTTTGACCTCATCGAAGACGAGGAGGACAAGATCGACTTCAAGATCAAGGCCAAGCAGTTCGTGAAGATCTACGGCCAGCTCGCCTGCATCATCCCGTATGGACCTGCCGACTACATCCAATGGGAGAAGCTGCATTGGTTCCTGAAGTTCCTCATCCCCAAGCTCAAGGTGAAGGATAAAGACAAGGACGTGGATGCCCTGCTGGAAAGCGTGGACCTGAGCACCTACGCCCTCGAACGCGTCCGCCTGAACGAGCACATCGGCCTCGATGCCTCACCGACTACCCTCGAACCGCAGAACCCCAACGTGCGTGGCCATCACGGCGGCGAAGAAGAACGCGAGCCGCTCGATGACATCATCGCCGCCTTCAACGAACGCTGGTTCAGCGCCTGGAGCGCCACGCCCGAAGAACAACGCGTGAAGCTGGTTAACATCGTCGAACGCGTCCGCAACCACGCCCGCTATGCCGAGGTCGTGAAGGCCGATCCCCAGAACCGCGAGATCGCCCTCGCCGATCTCATCAACCAAGCCGTGCTCGCCCAACGCAAGACCGACATGGAACTCTACCAACTCCGCCAGGACGAGGCCTTCAAGCAGGCCTTCAATGAGGCCGTGCTGCGCATCCTGGCTTTGCAGGACAAAAAGAAGTCAGCATGATCTGGAGCTAGAACTTCGGAATCGCCCGGTCGGTGTCAGCTTTTCTGGCCTGGCTGCCGCGACCGACCAAGTGAGCGACCAAGTGAGCGACCAAGTCAAGGCCCTGCTCAAGTGCCTGGCCAAGCAACCGCTGACCGCGCTGGCGTGCATGAAAAAGCTGGGCCTGAATCACCGCCCTACCTTCCGCAAGAACTACCTGCAACCAGCCATGGAAGCCGGTCTGATCGAGCGCACGCTGCCCGACAAACCCAACAGCAGCAGGCAACAATACCGCCTAGTCCGCCGCTGATCCTCTTTCTCTGCCTAATGGGCGGGCCGGTGTGATGAACTCACGGGCGCTTAATCGGTCGCGGTCGGTGGCGGGTTGTCTCTGGTTTCCAACTGGGCTGCGAACTCCCGCACGATGCGCAGGCATTCCTCGGGGCTGGCGGGCATGGGCAGGGTGAGGGGCTGGCCCTGAACGCGGAGGTGGCGGAGATCTCCTTCGCGGCGCACATGGGTGACGGCGATGCCGTGAGTGGCGAAGAAGTGGGTGACGTCTTGATTGCTGGCGTAGCGGCTCATGGCTGGGGACGGTGGTTGGGAGCGGATGGCGTAGGGGGGAAGGTGCTGCACGATAGGAGTTCCGTCCGCGAATGGAATCAGCAAGAAGTGTATTATTTCCTTGCTTAATTATGGAAAATATAATAAATTCGATTTATTCACTCCTCCGAGTGGGTCGTCAGGCTGGATTCCTGGTCTGATGAAGAACCTCAACTACATCAAACCATGAAAACACTAGCATCAGCAGTAAATCAGGGTCGTGCGGCAAAGGGGCCGGCGATGATCGCGGGAAGGGCAACTCAGCCAGGAGCGATTCCTCGGCATGGGGTAAAGTCGAAGTCCGGCAACGGGCAGGGGAATGGTCACGCCGCCCATGGCAATGGGCACGGGACGGTCCGTGTCCGGGGACGGGGACGGGCAAAGCGGGAGGCGGAACCCGAAGTGGGCGGGCCGACGTATGACTCGGGGCTCCGCTTTGACACGCCGGGGCTGCGCTACGGCGAAGATCCCGAGCCGACGACCCCGCCCCCAGGCGGTGCCAAGGTGAAGCTGGAGCTGGCGGCGCGGTCGGATTCGAACCTGGCGGCCTTCGCGGAGGCGCATACGACGGCGATGGATGGCAATGCGAACTTCCCCACGCCGACGCCTTCCGCGGCGGTGTTTGGCCAGTGGCTGGCGGACTTCGAGCTGATGCTCTCGCAACACGAGAACGCGAGGGTGGTGCTGAAGAACCTGACCGAGCAGAAGGATGCCCTGCGGGCGGGCCTGAGCGCGGTCTTCGCCCAGCGGGCGCTCTACGTGGAGGTGGCGAGCAATGGCAATCCCGATGTGATCGCTACCTCGGGCCTGCCGCTGCGAAATCCGCCGTCGCCGGTGGGGCAGTTGCCTTCCCCGCAGAATCTGCGCGTCTTGCAATCGCAGAGCGTGGGCGAGCTGGTGGTGAAGTGGAATTCGGTAGCCGCCGCGAAGAGCTATGTGCTGCAATGCGCGGAGGTGGTGACCGGTCAGCCGCTGGTGTGGCAGCAGGTCTATGTGGGTGGCAAGTTCACCTCCAGCCAGAAGAATCTGCTGCCCGGCAAAACCTATGCCTTCCGGGTGGCGAGCGTCGGCGGTGCCTCGGGCCTGAGCGATTGGAGCCCGGTGGTGGAACGCATGGCGGCCTGATCGCCTGATGACAAGCGACCAGCGATGGGCGGTCATTTTGGGGACTGCTCATCGCTGGGGAGGGGGAAGGCTGAAAGCAGTGGGCAGAGAACCGAGAACTGAGAATTGAGAACTGAAACCATGAAAACGATGAATCCAGAATTGCGTGTGCGGGCTCGCCGGGTGGGTGGGGCGGGGTTTGATCCGGCGCTGCCGGAGGATCACTCTTTGATTGTGGCGGGGGTGCTGAGGGACCAGTTCCAGGGCTTGCAGTCGATGATCAATGCGGTGCCGGTGGTCTCGGGCGCGGTGGTGGACGGGGTGACGACCTTGCCAGCGGGTGCGCCTGCGGAGGCCTCGGCGTTGCTGGAGGCGGGGGCGCTTCACTTTGCCTTTGGGATTCCGCAGGGCATGGAGGGTCGCGAGGGGCTGCCCGGCGAGCCGGGGCCGCAGGGACCTCCCTTTGCCCAAGCCGTCGTGGATGGAGTGACGACGCTGCCTCCCGGTGATCCGGCGACGGTGGGGGTGTCCTTCGACGGGACGGATGTGCATTTTTCCTTCGGTATTCCGCAAGGTCAGACGGGAGCCGAGGGGCAGTCCGGCGGATCGGGTCCTCCCGGGCCACCCTTTGCCCAGGCGGTGGTGGATGGGGTGACGACGCTGCCGTCCGGCGATGCGGCGACGGTGGGGGTGTCCTTCGACGGCACGGATGTGCATTTCTCCTTCGGCATTCCGCAAGGAGCCAACGGGGAGCCCGGTGAAGTTTCGCTGGAGCAACTGAGCGTGGCGATCCTGGGGACGAGCGCGAACAGCAATGCGGTGCCACAGATGCCTTTCAATGCGACGCCGAACTATGACCCTGACCAGTTCCAGGCGGTGATCGACAAGATCAACGAACTCATCCAAGTGCTGCGGCGGTAGGGAAGGGCGGGGGACGGTCGGCTTGTGAACGCGAATGGCCGCGAATGGGGAGGAATGACCGCGAATGCAATGCTGCGGCAACGGGTGCTGAATTCGTGGTCACTCTTTACCATTCGGTTTGGATTCGCGTTTGAAGGGAATTGATGGGATGGGCCTTTCAAAAGCTGATAGAGATGACCTTGGATTCCAAAGCTCGGCGGGGAAGGTGTTCCTCCTGCCCGACAAATCCATGATGCTGAGCGTGGAAACCTAGCTTCGCCGAGGTTGGAAAAGATGCCGACATTGGATTCGATGTCTTCATTTTCGAAGAAAGATCACAGATCATCCCAGGTGAAGGGCGTTCCCGTGAGG
>CAUJJC010000262.1 GCA_963204975.1 Verrucomicrobiota bacterium
CTGGTGCAGGAGACTCGGGCATGGCTTTCTCTCTATCTTCCCGGTTTAGGCCGATGGGATACGGTCAGGCGGCAGTTTCATCAGCAACTCACGCAAATACTGCAACTCTTCGTCCACCTCATGCGGGGCGGAGACCGTGCGCGCTACTTCCAGCCTTAGCAGGTCGCGGAAGCGTTCTCGCAGCCGATGCAGGGACGCCTTGAATGCATTCACGTTGGTATCCAATCTGAGCGCCGCTTCCTCCAACGACAGCACCGTGCTGCTACCAGGGAGAAACGATTGCAGCACGCTGAACTCAGCCCCCTTCTGCCGTGCCTCGAACTCCGCGCGAAGGATCTTGAGAACATTCGTGACGAGCGCCACCGCCCAGTCTCGATCAAAGGCACTCGCTGCCTCGGCATCGGGTTCGGGGACTTCCTCGGTGAACGCCTCGTCATCCAGGCTTGCCACGGCGGTGCCTCCTCCGCGCTTCTGTGCCGTCTTCTTCGCTTCCTCATGCAGCAACAGATGATTCACTGCCCCGAGCATGAAATTGCGGAACCTGCCTCGTGCCCGGTCTGCCCGTTTCCACGCCCGTGTGCGCAGCCAGTGCAGAAAGAACTCCTGCACCAGGTCCTGTTGTTCCGTCGTCCCGCTGCCGCGCGAGGCAATGAACTGCTCCACGGGGCGCTGATACTGCACGCACAGATTTTCCAGCGCCGTGCGACCCGACGCATCACCATGCAGCGTGGCCTCAGCAAGTATGGTCCATCGTGTTGTCGGGAAGGGCATGGTTGGGAGAGGCGGTGCTAAACGCTCGAACAGCAGAGTTTCATCTGCCTGATTTTTCCGTAATCAATCACCGAGTCCGGGCGACTCGATCAGGGAGCGGATACTGCTCGAACTGGTGCGGCGACAAAGGGCATGGCTTCTGCGCCGTCCGCAGGCAGTGATGCGGTCGCGATACCCGTGGAGAGTTCTGGGGCATCCGCAGCGTTATTTTGCGCCCGCCTTCCGTCGGCTTTTCGCTCGACATCTCGCCCCTTCCACTGCTCACTCCGCCGCCATGTTCCGTGCCCTGATTTGCCTTTCTGTTTTTGCCGTTCTGCCTGCGCTCCATGCCGCGCAGCCGAAGACACTTGCCGACGTCCCCAGCACTGATCCGAAGGTGCAGGAAGAAAAGTTCGTCGTGCCTGAGGGGTTTGAGATCAATCTGTTCGCCAGCGAGCCGATGATTCAGAAGCCGGTGCAGATGAACTGGGATGCGCAGGGTCGTCTGTGGATCGTCAGCAGCACCACGTATCCGCACATCAAGCCGGGCGAGGAAGCGAAGGACCAGATCGTGGTGCTCGAGGACACGAACCACGATGGCAAGGCGGACAAATCGACCGTCTTCGCCGAAGGCCTGCACATTCCTACCGCGCTGATTCCAGGCGATGGTGGCTGCTACGTGGCGAACTCCACGGAGATCCTGTTCCTCAAGGACACGAACGGCGACCTGAAGGCCGATGAGCGCACGATCATCCTCAGCGGCTTCGGCACGGAGGACACGCATCACTTGGTTCACACGATGCGCTTCGGTCCCGAGGGACTGCTGTATTTCCTCCAGTCGATCTACATCCACAGCCACATCGAGACGCCGCATGGCATTCGTCGGTTGATGGGTGGTGGCGTGTGGGAGTTCCGCCCGGAGACGCGTCGGCTGGAAATCCTGAGCAAGGGCCTGATCAATCCGTGGGGCTTCGAGTTCGATCGTTGGGGCCAGAGTTTCGCCGCCGATGGTGCGGGCGGCGAGGGGGTCAATTTCATCTTCCCAGGGTCGGTGTTCAAAACCTCCCCCGGTGCCAAGCGCACGCTCAGCGGCCTCTCGCCCGGCCAGCCCAAGCACTCCGGGCAGGAGATCGTCGATGACCCCTACTGGCCTGCGGACTGGCAGGGCAGCATCATCCACAATGACTTCCGTGGTGGCCGCATCAATCGCTTTACCCTCACGCCTAATGGCAGCAGCTACGTGGCGAAGCAGGAGAAAGATGTGCTCGCCAGCACGCACGCCGCCTTTCGGCCCATCGACCTGAAATTCGGCCCCGATGGAGCGCTCTACATCGCGGATTGGTATAACCCGATCATCCAGCACGGCGAAGTCGATTTCCGTGATCCCCGCCGCGATCACACCAATGGCCGCATCTGGCGTCTCAGCGTGAAGGGCAAGCCCGCCGCCGAGATTCCCTCCATCGTGGGCAAGCCCGTGCCCGAGCTGCTGGAGATGCTCAAGTCCCCGCGCAAGCATGTGCGCCACTTCGCCAAACGCGAGCTGCGCGATCAGGGTGCCACTGCGGTGCTGCCCGCGCTGAAGACCTGGATCGAAGCGCTCGATAAAACCGCGCCCGACTACGAGCACCACCTGCTGGAAGGCGCCTGGACACGCGAGTGCGTGAACAAGTTCTCCCCAGCCCTGTGGCGCACCCTCTGGGCAGCCAAGGACTACCGCGTCCGTGCCGCCGCCCTGCGCATCCTCTCGCATCGCTGGCGCGAATTCCCCGATGCGATGGACGTGCTGAAAAAAGCCATCGCCGATGAGAATGCGCAGGTGCGCCTCTGGGCGCTCGCCGTGCTCTCAGACATGCGCACTCCCCAGGCCTTCGAGGTCGCAGTGCGCGTGCTCGATCTGCCCGTCGATGAAAGCATCGACTTCCTCCTGGAACTCACTGCCCGCGAGCAGTCGGATGTGTGGATGCCGCTTGTCCAGAAAGGCGCACTGAAGTTCGCCAACCCCAAGCACCTCGTCTATGCCCTCAAGAGCACCGGACGCAGTGATGCCCTGCCCGCCTTGTTTGAAACGCTCAAGAGCGGCAAGCTCAGCGCCGAAGATGCCGCCGCCGTGCTCGCCGTCGCGGGCGATGCAGCCGATGCGGCGCAGGCAGCCCAGATGGTCGCCATGGTGAATGATCCCGCGATGAAGGATCACACCGTCGGCCTCATGGATGCGCTAGTGAAAGCTGGCAGCACTCGTGGCGTGAAGCCCGAGGGCGCGCAGGAAATCGTCACCGTCTGGCTCGCCGAGTCGCGCATCGAAGTGAAGCACCGCGCCTCCATCCTCGCGGGTTCATGGAAGGTCGAGAGCGCCCGCGCCACGCTCGAAGCCCTGCTCACCGATCCCGCCACCATCGCCCCTGTGAAAGATGGAGCCCTGCGCGGCCTCACCGCACTCGGTGGTGTGAAGACACGCGACTTGTTCGACAAGCTCTTCACCACCAGCACCGATCTCGGCATGAAATCGCTCTGCATCGACGGCCTCACGACGGTCGGACCTCAGCTTGCCGCGAAGCGCGCCATCGAATTCCTCGCCACCGCAAAGTCCGGCAAGGACGGCACCGCCGTGCTCACCGCCTTCCTGAAAAACAAGCAGCTCCCCAACGTCCTCGCCAAAGAACTCGCAGGCAAACAGATCCCCCAGGCCGTCGCCATCGAAGGCGTGCGCCTCGTGTCCAGTCGCGGCATCCAGGGTGGACTCATCGACGCCCTCCGCCAGGCCGGAGGCGTGAAGCCCATGGACCAGCAACTCACCCCCGAAGCCATGGCTGCCCTGGTTGAAAAAGTGAAAACACTCGGCGACCCCGCGCGTGGCGAACTCGTCTATCGCAGGCAGCAGCTCCTCTGCGCCTCCTGCCACGCCATCGGCGATGCAGGCGGCGTGCTCGGCCCCAACCTCGTCAGCATCGGAGCCAGCGCTCCCATCGACTACCTCATCGAGTCGCTCGTCAACCCCAGCGCCAAGATCAAGGAAGGCTACCACATGATCATGGTCACCAAAAAAGACGGAGGAGTCGTCAGCGGTGGTCTCGTCCAGGACGGCGGGGAGGAACTCATCATCCGCGATCCCGCCAACCAACTCCAAAAGGTGGCCAAGTCCCAGGTGGCCAGCCGCACCATCAGCCCCGCCAGCATGATGCCACCCGGCCTCACCGCCAGCCTGCGCGAAGACGAGTTCATCGACTTGGTGAGCTTCCTCAGCAAGCTCGGCAAGGAAGGCGACTTCAAGATCGCGCCTAACAAGTATGTGCGCACCTGGCGCACCATGGGCGTGATGGAGCAGCCCGATGTGGATCACGTTCGCCATGATGGCCTGCCCAACCTCAACGACCGCAACTACAAGTTCCCCTGGAGCATCGGTTTCGCCAAGGTGAACGGCGATCTTGATCTGACCGAACTTCCGGCGATGAACAAGATGTATCCCTGGTTCCCCAAGATCGCGCAGTTCGGCCTCAAGCTCGCCAGCGATGGCAAGGTCAAGCTCGGCATCAGCGAGACCAAAGGCATCCTCGTCGTCGTGGACAACGAAGAAGTCCGCGACCTCAAGCCCCAGTTCGACCTCAACCTCAAAGCCGGCAGCCACCTCGTCACCGTGGTCGTCTCCCGCGACGCCGGCGACCTCAAAGCCCTCCGCGTCGAACTCCTCGAAGGCGCAGCGGTGGTGGAGTGAGTTGGCTTTGTGTGAGCCTTTCTTCATGACCGAAGAGTTGGAGTTGTTGGTGCGCGTGGTGAGATTGTGCTGGAACTGCCAATGGTGTAGCCCGCGCAGTTATCGAAGAACACGCTGGCCTCGAAGATCTCGCCGCGGCCCCCTCCTGCTTCGACCCTTGCAGGGTCGCAACATCTCCCCGTCACACCGGGGGTGGTCGCTCGTGCCTCGCTCGACCCCCGGCTAATGGCTTGGATGCCTCTGGCATCTTGTCGGCACAGAAGGGGCAAAAAGTCCCAGGCAAATGTCCGGAATTTGATCAGCTAGCGCGCCCTCGGTCATGCGGGCGTTCTGGAAGCCGGAGCCACCTTCGAGTATCGCGTGGCGAAGAAGCCCGGCACCTCCCAGTTCTCCCTCTTCGCGTGGTAGGGGTAAGATGCTATGCATCTGGCACAGCACACGAGCACTAGGCACGGCGGCGGTAGCTCTCACGATCTGCCGCACTGATCTGATCGGCAGGCACCAGCTTGTAGTGACGCTCCTCGACCGTTCTGACCAACCCGGCCTCGTCGAGACAAAGCTCGAATAGGGCAATATGGGAATCGTCCATGAACTGCGCTGAAATGGCCCGGCAGACGAGTTCAGGAAACTTCTCCGCACAACAGGCGATGTCTTGCTTTGCCTGCACCGTGGAGAGCTGGTCACTGCCGCCCTTGGCTTGAACCGGAATGATGTATTGGCAGCCGTGCTTGTCGATGCCGACATAGACCTCATCGATTTCGATTTGTCCCATCCCCTTCACAGTGGTGCGCAGGTGATTCTGAAGGGAATACGCTGTCAGGCCCAGGAAAACGTCAATGAGCCGATTGTAGCGAACCTTTGCCAGCAGAGCTTGCTCGTCTGACAACGAACTCGCGGATATGATCTCCGGTGTCGCATCGGGGATCTTCGTGACCATCAAGTTCGGGTTTGGCGCAATGCGGTTGATGGGCACCAGCCGAAACTCATACTTTGCAGTTCCCGAGCCCTCGATGAGCCATTCTTGTCCTGGGGGTTGGGTGGCGAGTATTTTGGCGGGCAGAGGGTTGCGATACCGGAACGAATAGATCACATCGCCAAGGTTCTTCGGCAGTTGGATCTTCAGCTTCTTTGCCGTCTCCTCTAGCTCCTCCCTGCGAAACGCAACCACCGTGTCTCCCTGTGTGTAGTGGCGGACAAAGATCGTTTCGATCAGCGCCTCGTAGCGGTTACGTGCCTTTGCTTTCATGCGATGATCTGAATTCAGGCGACAGCGAGGCGGTCGGCTTCGGTCTCTAATTGTGACCGCTTCCGCGTGCCGCTCTTTCGGTCACGAGTTTGGATCGGACAAGTCACACCCCAGTAGGCTGAGGCTTGCGACATTTCCAGATGCAGCAGCGCTGCGTCGCCAAGTTCAAGTGCGCTATGCACTTGCTGAGGCTCTACTCCGATCGCAGCGATCACTGATGATGCGACCGCTCGAGCCAGAGGAGGGGGCACTGCATTACCGATTTGCCGCGCCCCGTGCCATTTGGTGACGTGAAAGCGAAACCAGTCAGGAAATCCATGAAGCCGTGCCATCTCGCGAACCGTGACGCACCGAGGATACTTATAGTGAATCGGGCGCGGACTGGTGAACGCTCCACGGGCAGCATCCGTGCCTGCGCGGAGAGTGTTCGACACTCCCCACGGTGGCAATTTGAAGAATCGAGAAATAGGCTCAACGTCGCCAGGCTCTGTCTGGCTGAATCGTCTCTGAGAGATTTCCGAATGCCCACTGCGCGTGCTCGAAGTCAGAACTTCGGCATCCCAAATCCTGGGATACCCAAAATGCCACGCTGAGGGATGAAGGCAGCGCATTTCCTGCGCGTAGGCGGAAGGCTTGCCCCATGCCGTGGTGCGAACTTCATCCGTTCCTAGCAACGTCTGAAATTTTTCCGCATCGGGTAGATCGTCGAGAGCATCTTTACACGAAGGTCCATACGGTAGGCCCATCTCCGCAGGATAACCCGCTCGCGAAGTGAGGTGATCAGGGTAGATGGGAAGTTTCTTCCCCTTCTTTGCTCCCAGCAGGAAGAGCCGTTTCCGATCCTGCGGCACGCCATAAGCCACGGCATTCAAAACCAGCCACGGCAGGCGGACATTGTATCCGCAGGCTTCAAACTCAGCGATGAGTTCGTCCAAGAACCTCCGGTGCTCGCCAACGGTCAGACCCTTGACGTTTTCAAACACGAAGTAATCCGCATCGAGTTCGCGGACGATGCGGACATAGTCACGAACGAGGCTGTTACGAGGATCATCGAGCACTCGCTTGCCAATCATCGAAAACCCCTGGCACGGAGCGCCACCACAAACCAGATGGACCTTTCCTTTGATACCTGCGATCCGCCGAATGTCGTCTCCCGATAAATCCTTCACGGATTGCGGGATCACTGCACAATGCGGGAAATTGAAGTGATGAATACTCGCGTGAATTGGGTCGATCTCCACGGCGGCACGGACATCGAAGCCTGCCTGCTCAAATCCGAGCGACATTCCTCCGGCACCTGCAAATAAATCGACGGCAATAGGTCTCATTTTAACGGGTCGATACTGACGCCTTCACCATGAGCCGTCAATGAGGGCTGTGCGCACAGGTGAGCAACGTTTCTCCACCCCGCAGCAACCGGGACGGTAGTCAGACAGAGTCACGGTTTTTGCTGCCATCCAAAAAATCTTCCGCCACCCTCGTCACACGCGCCCCCTTTTTGTGTAGAAACCTCATGATGGCAGACTCTCACACAGGGATGGTGATGCAGGCGTGGTGGACACGAGGAGGGAGGGCGTTGGAGGCGATGAGAGAGGCCGGTGCTGAGCGCTATGCCATGGGCGGTGCGCTGCGGGTTTCCAACCATGAAACACAAACGCATCAACAAGTCGGTCGTCCCGCAGGGGCGAATCTGGTGGAAGGCGATGGGGCGGCATCCGCTCAATGCCATGATCGGGCAGGTGGTGCAGCGATTGCGGCGGGAGAAGGGCTGGTCGCTGCGTGAGCTGGCCTGCGAGGCGGGGTTGACGAAGTCCTACCTCTGCGGGCTGGAGCATGGGGAGCACTCGCCGACGTTCGAGGTGATGCTGCGGCTGGAGGCGGCCTTGCTTATGGTGCCGGGTGGCCTGCAACAACTGGCCCTGGGATGGCTGCGAGAGCGGGCGGCGGTGCGCTGAACGCGAGGCGATGAGCCGGGGCCGGCGGCGTTCGGTATATCGAACGCGCACGCCTTGAGGAGTAGCCGATGAGTTCACCATGCCGACGCCTCTGACATGGAACTCTGGACTGGTGTGGAACTCCTCCACACCGGGGGCCGTGTGGAATGGCGTGGCGAACTCAAACCGAACCACCATGACACAGGACCTCATCAACCTGGGCATCTCGGACGCGGACTGGACCGCGATCGATGCAGCCCTCACCACCCTCGAAGAAAAGCTCGGCACCAAGCTGCTCGACCTCACCGTCGAGCAGCGCAGCCGACTCACCAAGATGGGCGACAAAAGCGAAGCCTTCTGCCGTCAGGCGCTCATTACCGGACGCCAAAACGCCGCCAAACTACCCACCGACACAGCCTCAGACCTGACGGCCGAGGAAGCCGACCTGGCCGAAATCGACAAGCTCCGTCCCCGGCTCGCCCGTCTCACTGCGCTCACCGAGAAGGCCGATGACTCAGAGGTGGCCCTGGGCAGCGATGTCATGGTCTTCAGCCTCACGCTGTATGGCATCCTGAAAGCCATCGGTGCCGGCGCAGGACTCGACGCGCTCAAGGCGCAGATGGGAGCCCGCTTCGCCCGTGGGCCCAAAGCCCCGCCACCTACCCCGCCGAATTCCTAGCCTCCCAGCGGGCGCAAGGCTGCAACGGTGGTGTGCAAGTCTCCAATGGCGGTGTGCAAGGCCTTCCCCCTGGCGCATCGCCTGCCAACCCTCGTCCGCAAGCCCCAATGGCCCGCGCGCAAGCCTCAAACCCTTGCGCGCCGGCCCAAAACAGACGGATTGCAAGCCTCCGAGCCTTGCGCGCCAGCCGAAATGGGTGGCGAACCGCTCCCGGACCCTTGCAGCCAAGCCCCAGCCCCTTGCGCCCCAGGCTCAAACCTTTGCCTCCAAGCTGCGCACCTTCGTCATTCTGAATTCGTCCTTCGTCATTGCCATGTTCGACCCCACGCTCCCCCAAGAAGGCACGCCGCTCGACGCCGTGCAGATGCGCAGTCAGCTCAACGGGCTGAAGGCCCTCATTGATGCCCTCGTGACCGTCTCCGATGCCCAGGTGGACAGCACCACGACGCTGCCGCCCGGCTCGCCAGCCACCGCTGGAGTGAACGTGATCGGCAGCACCCTGCACATCACCTTTGCCATCCCTCAGGGCGAGACCGGCCCCGCCGGAACTGCGGGCGACCCTGGAGCCCCCGGGCAGCCCTTTGCCACAGCGGTGGTGGACTCGGTGACCACGCTGAACCCTGGCGAGGCAGCCACAGTCGGCGTGAGCTTCGACGGCACGAATGTGCATTTCACCTTCGCCATCCCGCGCGGAGTGGACGGCACGAACGGCACCGACGGCGAGGTGACAGCCGCCGCCCTGGCTGCGGAGATCTCCACGACAAGCAGCAACACCAACAACGTGACCACCCTGGGCCAGTCCGCCGAGGGCAACTACAACCCCACGCAGATGCAGGACGTGCTCAGCAAGCTGGATGAACTGATCACTGCGCTGCGGAGGTGACGAGCCTCACTCCCCATCCTTCACCGGCTTCGGCGTTCATCAGCTTGATTCAGCACGCGTCAGCACGGGCTGATGTTCGACTCTCGTCGAACAGCGGATCGGAGACTGCTTGGCTTGGCCTTGCCCTCATCCACGAAGTTTTCGCGCAGAGGGTGAGGTTCTGGCGGATGTCGATGCAGGCTGGCGAGCAACTGCGCCTCGCGAGTTGTTCGCCTGCACGATGCGATGCTGGGATTTGTTGTGAGGCGGACATGCATCATGGCGTTATGCGGTGCCATGTTGCTGCGTGCTTTTCTTCTCTCTCTGATCGCTGCGAGTGCGGCGGTTTCGGCTCCGAACTTCGTCGTGATCGTGGCGGATGATCTGGGCTGGGCGGATGTGAGTTATCACGGCGGGAATGTGCCGACGCCGAACCTGGACAAGCTGGCCCGTGAAGGTGTGGAGCTGGATCAGCATTACGTGGCTCCCGTGTGCAGCCCGACGCGCTCTGCGTTGCTGAGTGGCAGGTATTGGAGCCGCTTCGGTGTTACGACGCCACAGAATGAGCGGGCGTATGAGTGGGACATGGTCACGCTGCCGCGTGCGCTGAAGTCGGCAGGGTATGACACCGCGATCACGGGCAAGTGGCATCTGGGATCGAAGCCGGAGGAAGGGCCCCGGAAGTTTGGCTTTGATCACAGCTACGGCTCTCTCGCGGGTGGCGTGGGTCCGTGGGATCATCGCTACAAGCAGGGGCCGTTTACAGAAACATGGCATCGCGATGATGTGCTCATCAATGAGGAAGGACACGTCACGGATCTTATTGCCAAAGAGGCAGTGCAGTGGATCGCGGGCCGGAGTGAGAAACCGTTCTTTCTTTACGTGCCCTTCACGGCGGTGCATCTGCCGGTGAAGGAGCCTGAGGTGTGGTTGCAGCGTGTGCCAGCCTCGATCATCGGTGATGTGCCCAGGCACTATGCGGCCTGTATCATGCATCTGGATGATGCCGTGGGGCAGATTGTGACCGCGCTGGAGAAGGCTGGAAAACGGGAGTCCACGATGATCATCTTCACCAGTGACAATGGGGGATCACAGGCTGGGAATGCGGACAGTAAATACCCGAACGATGGCTACCCTAACGGAAAGCTGACGGGTAACAATGCTCCGTTGCGGGGGAACAAGGGCGAGCTTTACGAAGGTGGCATCCGCGTCACCGCCTTTGCGAACTGGCCTGGCACCTTGAAGCCTGCAAAGCTGGAAGTGCCGATGCATGTGGCAGACTGGATGCCGACGCTGTGCGGGCTGGCGGGCTACCAGTCGAAGGTCTCGCTCGACTGGGATGGCACCGATGTCTGGCCATTGCTAAACGGCGAAAAGAAGCCGGAGCCACGACTGCTCTACTGGGCGGGTGTGGGATTCAGATCGCGGGCTGTTCGCGAGGGTGACTGGAAGCTGATCGTTCCGCAGAAGGGGAAGCCTGAGCTGTTCGATCTAGCAAGCGACCCGAATGAAACCACAGATCTGGCGGCGCAAATGCCGGACAAAGTGACTGCTCTGCAAGCGAAGCTGGCGGAGGTCTCACGCGGTGATCGTAGGGTGAAGGTTACAAAGGAGTAAGGCACGGGTGGCAGGCTTTACTTTCGATTATTGCGCGGGGTAGCCTCTTCCCATCTTCAACGGAATGCTCATGCTCGTGGCGTGGTGCCGTGGGCTGGGTGTGCCTGAATGCCTGCTCTATGAAAACTCATGCTCAATGCACGTTCGCACGCGGGTTCACCTTGATCGAACTGCTCGTGGTGATCACGCTGATTGGTATCCTCACCTCGCTGGCGTTTTCAGCGTATCGAGGTGCCGTGACGCGGGCACGAAACCTCACGGCTCTCGCGGCGGTCAAAAGCATCACATTGGCGGTGCACAACTATGTGGCCGACTACCATCGTATGCCGGTCCGTTCGACGGTGGAAGAGCCCGTCGATCTCAGTGAGGGCAGTCCCTTGCTGAAGGTGCTCATGGGCGAGAACGTGGACCGGCTCAATCCGAGTAGAATACGCTTCCTCTCGGATCAACCCATCGGCAGGAATGGTGCGGGCGGTCTGGTGGGAACAAATGACCAGTGGGCGCTCGTGGACCCGTGGGGCACTCCGTTTCGGATCGTGATGGACGGTGATTGGGATCAGCGTGTGACCAATCCTGATGCGCAGAATGAGGAGCCTTCGATCTCGGGGCCTGCATCGTCCTGGCTGCCTCTCACGGTGATCGGTTTCAGCGCCGGAGTGGACAAGCGATTTGGCACTCGTGATGATGTGGTGTCCTGGCGATGAAGGCTGGGACTACTTCTTTTTCTCGTCAGGCTGGACCACCTGGCCGCCCTTGAGTTTCGATTTCAGGCGTGACCAGAAGTCGCCAGTCTCAGCGGGCGCGGTGGCAGGTGTATTCGCACGAGCGTCGGCTGCGGCTTTGATCTTGGAAACCGGATCATCCTTGGAGTTGCCCTTCGGAGTGGTCGAGCTGCTGCTCCCTCTGTAGATGGGAATGCGGAAGCCAGTGATGGCGGGTTTGATCTTGGGCGATGCGCTGGGCGAGATGTCCTGGCCGTAGGGTGCGAATCCTTTCAGGGGCACGTCCACTTTAACGAAGTCGGACGAGGTGGTGCGATGCGCCTGGATGAAGGGCGTGGGGTTGTAGTAATTGCTATTGTCACGGGCGAACTTGCCGCGATTCATGCCGATCTGGAGGTTCTTCCGAATCTCGAAATGCAGGTGGACGGGATACTGGCCGAAGTTGCTCCCCATGGTGCCTACCAAGGTGCCGCGCTCGACGACGTCGCCCACCTTGGCTTTGCGCTCGTTGAGATGCGCGTAGAGGGAGTCCACCATCTTGATCACGCCATCGGTGTCGCGATAAGCGTGGCGAACAATGATGCAGTGGCCCCAGCCGACGCGGACATTCTCAGAGAGGATCACCACGCCACGGGCAATGGAGTAGATGGGATCTCCGAAGTCGGAATCGCCGCCTCCAGTGCCGTTCCAGTCCTCACCCAAGTGACCATTGGGGACGTAGCCGCGGGCCTTGCGATAGCCGGACGCATCGGGCTTCCCAACGGGGAAATCGAATCCGTCCGCGAGTAAAACGCGAGCCGTCTGCGCCTGAAGAGGCAGGGCCGCTCCGACCGCCAGCGTGACCAATGCCAGCACGATGCCGCGAAGCGCGGCAGAAGGGCGAAGCAATGTGGGACAGGGCATCATGAGCGAAATGAGGGGCGGCATGGTAGGCGATGAAGCCATGAATGCCACTCTGAAATGAAAGCGGCGTCCTTGTGCTGAATTGTGAGAACCAGGAGGGCAATCGGTGCCGAGTTCGTTTCAGTCACTACGAGGGCAATGATGGTTGCAAAGGCGGGCCTGCCCGCGAGTGTGCGCGCCTTTTTGCCCCCATCTGCTTCATGCATCCCTGGTCCATCGCCATCATCCTCGGCCTCATTGAAGGGCTAACTGAGTTCATCCCCGTGTCCTCCACCGGGCACCTGCTGATCGCCGAGCACTGGTTGGGCGAACAATCGCAATTATTCAACGTCATCATCCAGCCTGCTGCCGCGCTGGCGCTGATTCCAATCTTCTGGACCAAGATCACGCGCATGATCTTTGGCATGGATGCGCCGGAGCATCGCGACATGCTGATGAAGCTCGCGGTTGCCTTTGGCATCACCGTGGTGGGTGGACTGATCATGAAGAAGCTGGATGTCACTCTGCCCAAAACAATCACACCTGTGGCCTGGGCCACGCTGATCGGTGGTCTGGTGATCATCGCAGTGGAAGCTCTGCGCCGTGGCGAGCGCACGACGAGCAGCATCACCTGGCCCATCGCGGTAATCTTTGGCGTGGCTCAACTGGTGGCCATCGCGTTTCCGGGAGCGTCTCGTTCGGGCACGACGATCATGCTGGCGATGCTCCTGGGGCTGGCCCGTCCGGCTGCCACGGAGTTCTCGTTCCTGCTGGGCATTCCGACGCTCTTCGCTGCGGGTGCCAAAGAGATGCTGGATGTGGTGAAGGATGGGCAGTTGGGCTCGGTCGATTGGATGCAGCTCGGCCTCGGAGCACTGGCGGCCTTTGTGTCGGCGTTCGTGGTCGTCAAATGGCTGATCCGCTTCGTGCAGACGCACAACTTCAATGGCTTCGCGATCTATCGTCTGGTGCTAGGCGCTGGGCTGCTGCTCTTCGCGGCGAAGGGGATATGAGGCGGCCTGCGTCGAGTCTCAGATCCGCCCAGAAATCTCCTGGCCGATGCTCATGAGACGGGACTTTTCGTCATCGCTGAAGTCGTAGGCTTCCATCTTGCCGATGCCGAGCGTGCCGCGCAGCTCTCCTGAGGCTGTGAGGATGGGGACGGCGAGGGAGCCCTGGACTTGCGTCTTCTTGGCATCCGGTTTGGCCACGCCGCTGGTGTCGGTCTGGAGATTGCAGATTTCCACGGGTTCCTTGCGCTGGGCAGCGGCTCCGGCCACGCCTTTGCCGATGGGGATGACCTGGATCACGGGAATGAGCACTTCAGGGATGCGCTCGCAGGTGACGAGCTTGAGCTGGTTGTCAGCAGGATCGAGGCGATGAAGCGTGCCGGTGACACACTGGAAGCTGGCGAGGACGTTGAGCAGGAAGGCGTGCCAATCGTTGGCAGTGGGGGAATCAGGTATTGCGGCCATGCTGCACTAGACGTTCGATGTGCAAGCGTTCAACCCCCATCGTTTGGCGAACACGAGTCCAGGATTGCCTCCGGGCATGGAGCCGCGTATTCTCGACCCCTTATGAAAGCCCTGGTCGCTGCCGCCTTGTCGATCCTGATGTCCGTTCCCGCCGCAATGGCGAAGGACCCTCGCGCCTTCTCGCAGAATGCGCGCACTGTCATTCACGCAGACGAAAGCTACACTGAGTCCGTGCAGGACATCACCGCCCGCGAGCAACGTGAGGTCACCTACAGCCCCAAGCCTCAAAGTGTCGTGATCGCCAAGAAAGTTTATCTCCTGGATGAAAAGGGGCAGCCGCTCCAGGGCAATATCTACGACGGGCGTGATCAGTTAAAGGCACGCGCCCAGTTCCTCTACGACTCCTTCGGGCGCTTGTCCGAACAGAGGATGTTCAATCTCCAGGGCCAGGTCTTTCAGACGATCACCTTCGGATACGATTCCAATGGCAAGGCCCAGCCGCCCAAGAGCCAGACCTTCAATGTGGCAGCGCCGGACATGAAACCGAGCACGCTCGACTTTACCAACCAAGGAACCGCGCCCGGTCAGCTAGATCGCAGCCAGGGCGAGCCCGGCCAGCCTGCGAGAGGGAATGTGCCCTACGCTCAGGACATGCCTGGCAATGTGACACCGAGCGGCGGACTGGCTCCGATCCGTCCTGATGCCAACGGAAACTATGCACCCGCAGAATCTGAGCCGGGCACGAAGAAGAAAACGGGACTTCTGGGCAGGCTGTTTGGAGGCAAAAAGAAGGAGGAGAAAAAATAGCCATCGGCGAGTCAGCGGCCTGAAGGTTTCACCCCCAAGGTGGCGTTTTTCTCACAGACAATTGGCTTGACCAACGCAAGCACATTCCAGACAATCCCGCCCCATGTTTTGCCCACACCGAGCGATCAGCGCCATCGCTCCTCTCACTCTCACCATCGCGCTGCTCCCTTTTCTGAGCCATGGCTCGGCGGTGAGTGATTCTTCTGCGGCATTATGCTCGCCGTCCCGCCTGGAGTCCTTCCTTGCCGACGGTGCAGGTCCTGACCTCTTACCCATGTCTGAAGGCGATCCTTCAGTCACCGAGGAACTGATTCATTAAGGCCCGTCGCCTGCCCAACCACTGAGAAGTGGGCAAGCAAGATGAAGCAAAAAGCCCGCAACCTGTGTGGAGCAATTCGACAATAAACATGCCAAGCCAACTACGATGAACCAAACCGGTCCCGAACAGCCCGTAAATCCAAAGAAAACCAAGGTCGATACCAACTCCTGGAAATCGATCGTCCAGCAATACCAGACGCCCTCGCTTTGGCGAGCTACGTGGCAGTTGGTGAACACCCTCGTGCCCTATGCCGCCGTCTGGTATCTTTTGTATCTGAGTCTCTCGTGGTCCTACTGGATCACGGCTGCGTTGGTGGTGCTGGCTGGGATGTTCATCATCCGCATCTTCATCATTTTCCACGACTGCTGCCACGGCTCGTTCTTCAAGTCGAACACGGCGAACAACATCGTCGGCTTCATCACGGGCGTGCTCACCCTCACCCCGTATCATCACTGGCGCTGGGAGCACAACATCCACCACGCTAGCTCAGGTGCGTTGGATCGTCGTGGCGTGGGCGACATCTGGACCATGACCGTCCAGGAGTATCTCCAGTCCTCGCGTTGGAAGCGCTTCACCTACCGCATCGTGCGCAATCCTATCGTGTTGTTTGGCATCGCTCCGGCTTATCTCTTCATCATCTGGCAGCGCTTCTCCATGCCCAAGGCCAGCTCCCGTGAGCGGTGGTCTGTGCGGTGGATGAATGTGGCCATCCTGCTCATGGCCGCAGGTTTGAGCTACGCGTTCGGCATCGGCACTTACCTCATTCTTCAGCTCGGCATCGTGATAGTCTCAGGAGCGATGGGGGTGTGGATGTTCTATGTGCAGCATCAGTTCGAAGATGTGTATTGGGAGCGTGATGGTGACTGGGATTACACCGAGGCTGCGCTGAAAGGCAGCTCCTACTACAAGCTGCCGCGCATTCTTCAGTGGTTCTCGGGCAACATCGGCTTCCACCACATTCATCACCTCAGCCCACGCATCCCGAACTACTATCTGGAGACCTGCCACAACGCGAATCCGATCTTCCAGGAGGTGAAGCCCATCACCTTGCTGTCCAGTCTGAAGCTCATCACGCTCCGCCTTTGGGACGAGGAAGAGCGGAGGCTCGTGGGCTGGAGCCACTTGCGGAAATTCCGTCAGGATGTGGCTGCGGCGTAAGGCCTCAGCGATCCGCGAAGAGCCCGTTCCTTCCCTTTGACACAACGGCGCGCACTCCCAAGGTGCGCGCCGTTATGTTTTTCACCCGTCTCCTCGCCTTCCTTCTTGTCGCAGCTCCCTCCTTTGCGGCTGATGACTACCAGCTTGGTCCTGACTCCAAGCCGCAGGATGGTGTGCCGAAGGGCGAGTTGCTGAAGTTCGAGTTCAAGGACAGCAAGATCTTCCCCGGCACCGTGCGCGACTACTGGGTTTACGTGCCCGCGCAATACACGGGCAAGAAGCCGGCGTGCGTGCATGTGAATCAGGACGGCGTGCAGTTTCAGGCTCCCGTGGTGTTCGATAACCTCATCGCCAAGAACGAGATCCCTGTGCTTATCGGAGTCTTCGTGATGCATGGTCGCGTGCCTGCCAACGACGGCAATGCGGCGCTGGACCGGTTCAATCGGAGCTACGAATACGATGGTATGGGCGACAACTACGCCCGCTTCCTCCTCGATGAATTGCTGCCAGACGTGGAGAAGCAGAAGACCAGTGACGGACGTCCGATTCGCCTGTCCAAGAAGGGTAATGATCGCAGCATTGGCGGCAGCAGCAGCGGAGCCATTTGCGCCTTCACGGCGGCCTGGGAACGCCCCGAAAAATTCAGCCGCGTCTTCAGCAGCATCGGAACCTTCGTTGATCAGCGGGGTGGCAATGACTATCCGGCGATAATTCGCAAGAACGAGCCCAAGGCGCTGCGTGTGTTCCTTCAAGATGGTAGCAACGATGCCAATGGCACGGGCGGGAACTGGTTCCTCGCCAATCAGGAAATGCTCTCCGCCTTCGAGTTCGCGGGCTACGAGGTGAATCATGTGTGGGGCGATGGCGGTCACAATGGCAAGCACGCCACCGCCATTTTCCCGGATGCCATGCGCTGGCTGTGGAAGGACTGGCCCAAGCCTGTGACCAAGGGCGTGGGCTCCAAGGCACCCGTCATGGAAGTGCTCGGCGAAGGCAGCGAGTGGCAGGTCGTGGGTGAGGGCTACGGTTTTACCGAGGGTCCCGCCGTGAATGCGAAAGGGGAAGTGTTCTTCACGGACATCCCCAACAATCGTATTCACAAGGTGGGCCTCGATGGTCAGGTGACGATCTTCGCGGAGAACACCGGCGGTGCCAATGGACTGATGTTTGGGCCGGACGGACGCCTCTTTGCCTGCGCGAATGGCAACAAGCAGATCGTCGCGTATGACCAATCAGCGAAGCCGACCGTGATCGCCGATGGGATCGAATCGAACGATCTGTGCGTGGGGCTCAACGGCAATCTCTACGTGACCGATCCTGGCCATGGCCAAGTGTGGCTGATCAAGCCGAATGGCGAAAAAAGCGTCGTGGACAAGGATGGTCCAGGTTTCCCCAATGGCGTGCGCCTCACGCCGGATCAGAGCTTACTACTCGTGGCCGACATGAAGGGCCAGTTCGTCTGGAGCTATCACATCAACGCGGACGGCACACTGGCTGCACGCCAGCCCTACCACCATCTTCGCCTTCCCGATGGTGCCACGGAAAGCGGGGCCGACGGCATGACGCTGGACTCGAAAGGTCGCCTCTATGTCACTACGCATCTCGGCATCCAATTCTGCGATCAGGCGGGTCGCGTGAACGGCATCATCGCCCGCCCACAGCGTCGCTGGCTGGCAAATTGTGTCTTCGGAGGGGCCAACTTCGATGCGTTGTTCGTGTGCAGCAGCGACAAGGTTTACAAGCGCAAGACCACCGTCAAAGGCGTGCGCAGTGCCGATGCGCCAATCAAGCCGGAGAAGCCTCGCTTGTAGTCGGGTTGACTTCCGCACGGAGTCAGATTGCGAGATGAATGCGCCCTGAACACTGGGCTCTGAGTGGGGAGTGGGATAGTTTTTTCATCGAGGTAGGCAATCGCAGCTTGCCACTGGTGAAAAGCATCACCATAATTTCCATAATATCCTCCCTCGCATGAAGCTCATTGCCCCTGCTGCCGATACCCGCATCGCGATTGACCACACCTATGTAGCCAAGCCGCTCCTTACCTTGTCGGAGGCGAAATTTCACAAGTATCTGGAGATGGTTTCCCAAGGGCGCTGCCGCATCTTGATCAAGCCTCGACTGGCTGATGTGTTTCAGCACGAGAAGGGGGACCTGGCAGGCTTCAACAAGATCAGCCAGAAGCATGTGGATTTCATCATCTGTAGGAATGATGACTGGACGCCCATGCTCGCTATCGAGCTGGACGACGACTCCCATCAGAAGCGCGACCGCCAGAACCGCGACATGTTCGTGAACGC
>CAUJJC010000263.1 GCA_963204975.1 Verrucomicrobiota bacterium
GTGGCGGCTGGATGAAGGTCGGCTTGGTGATCGAATACATGTGCGCCACGCTGTATTTGAAGCTGAAATCAAAGGTGCAGGGGTAGTCTTTGAAGGCATCGAGGATATCGCTCTGCGCCGTCCAGTGGAAGCGATGGATGAGGTTGAAGTCCCGTTTGGGTTCAGCCTTCAAGGCATCGCGCACGCCTTCGCCATAGGTGTCCCACAGCCATTTCTCTTTGACCTTTGAGTCCATGTCACGCGGCATGCCTTCACCCGCCGTGATGCCCATGCCACCGAGCAGCGGGTAGGTCTTTACCATTTCACGAACGCTGGCTCTGAAGTAGGCCTTCGTAACGTCGTTCTCCATGCTGTCGGTGATGCCGTGTTTGCCCTCCGCGCCGAAGGTGAAGACGTTCCAGGTGAAGACATAGATCGTGATTCCGCGATCAGCGGCCTGCTGCATCACCCAGCGCCAGAACGCGATCTTTTCGTCCATCGTGATCTTTTTCACCACTTCGTGATTGGCGAGCATTTCGGGCCTAACGAAGCCCTCCCCGGAGAAGCTGAACTTGTCATCGAGCTTGGCTTTCGTGCGCCAGACATCATCGAGGGCCACCTCGGGGAACTCCGGCACCTTCACCATCGAGGGAAACGGATGCAGGCTCCAAAGCGAGAGCACGTTGTAGCGATGCCGCGCCATGGCGTCGAGGTAGCTGATCCAGAAATCGCGTTCCCACACCTCGGGGATATTCGCCTGCGCCGCGTCGGAGGAGTCCGTGTAGCTCGGCGTGCGCAGATCGAGCGGAATATTGAACTTGATGCCTCGCTTCTCGATGTGGGGCTTGTTCTCCGAGCTTTTGATCGACTCGAATGTGCCAATGCGAATAGCCTCCGCGATGTCGAGGCCGCCATACATAGCTCCTGCTTCGTCGGCACCGATGACGCGGATTTGGTCGCCGTTTCGCTCAATGCGGTAGCTTTGCGCAGGTGCCTTTGCCTTCCTTTCGACGGTGAGAGAGACTTTCGCGGTGATTCCCTTGGCTGCGGCCTCACGCTGGATTTCCTCGGCGGCGAACTTGCCTGGGTTGCCTGTTCCTGGATCGTTGATGACTTGAAGGCTGGCAGCCAAAGCCTGACCGACGAACAGATGGAAGGCCAAAAGGACTCCGAGGAGGCGATTGCCCTTTTGGACGATCATTTGTTGATCGGCAGATGATTGCGTGAAGCGGCAGGCTGTGGATGGGAAGAGCATGTCAGATGGATGATTCCAGGGATTGAACGCGACGACAACTACAGCCTTAGACAAGGCCACGGCAATTAGTGTGTGACATGTGCGCCCTTACTGACCGAGCTGGAGCCTGTCCGGCATCTTGTCGTTATTGTCATCGAAGGGCATCGCATCAGTGGGATCAATTTCGTAACGTGCAGGAAAGTGTTCGCCTCGTTGTAGCAGCACACGATAGAGATAATCGACACACTCGGCGCGTGTGAGTGGGTAGGAACCGACCTTGCCATGAGTGAGAGTCTTGAAGGAAGGGAGCTTGAGCACGACGAGCCAGCGATAGAGCGTGGCCCAGTTCACTGGCGCATCGGGCTGGAAGGTGTCTGGCTGCGGGCCAAAGTCGCCCCACGCAATCATCGTCTCAATGAAGACGCGGTCCTCGCCGTTCGCAGGCACATCCGTGAATCGGGCGGCTTGGGGCAGTGGAGGCCACTCGTTCGCTTCAGGTGTGGCGCGAATCAATCGCACAAGTGCGCTGGCGAGTTCACGACGGGTGACGACTTGATCCGGCTTGAAGAACACATTGTCCGCATCAGCGCGCCAGATGCCCGCGATGGTGAGCAGGTTCGCGGCTTCAAAGTGTGGCTCGTCGGGCTTCACGTCGTGCCAAGGCCAGATGAGGGTGCCGTGGCGCAATAGAGTGCGCTGCACTTCGCGAATGCGCTGAGGTGAACTCGCAATCTCGCGCGGACGCACGTTGTCTCTGAGCGCCATCGTCGCCACGGTGCCTACGGCGGTGCCGACGTGCATCATCTGACCGTGCAGCCGCAGCGAAGATTGCACCATGCTGGTCACTCCGATGTTCTTCGAGCAACCAAGCAAGCCATCCATCTTCACAGGCACCAGACCTCGCAGCGGAAACATCGCGCGATCACTGTGCGAGTTCCAATTGCGCGAGCCAAAGAACTTCGGCTGCCAGGCCTTGGTCTTGTCATCGTCCTGAAACTTCCGGCGCGTGGGATGGAAGTCCATGTTGAACTGATAGCCCAGCACACCATCGAAGGGCATCGACTTCGCCCACAGCGGCTTCTCAACCTCGGTGCGCACGTCCTGCTCGCGCAAGATGTAGAGCGCGTCGAGTCGCAGCCCTTCGCGGATGTAGGGCTTTGGTGGCAACTGGTCCGCTGTGCCGTAATCGTCGGCGAGCTTCATGTATCGGAAGGACTGTGGAAAGTCGCCCACGCGATCATGCGCCTCGGTTTGCAGCCAATAGACAAACTCCAGCGCGCGTTGCTTCGTGTCCGCGAAAACGATGCGTCGCTGCGCAGGGGTCATGGCGACGATGTTCTTCTTTGAAGCACCGGGCTCATTTTGCTCCAGGGCATCGACCACATGCTGAGGCAAGGTGCTCAGCGGATAGTCTTGTGACGGCCAGTTCAAAACGACGGCTTCGGTTCCCTGTGCGAGACCATGGTGATACCGGTCAATCATGCGGCGATGCGTGTAAATGCACCAGCCAGCCATGTTGTAGATGCCTCCGCTGCCGTCCCAGTCCACCCACGGCGGCGTCTTCTTCAGATCACCAAAAGCGAAGCTGTCATAGCGCGCAGGCTTGGGGATCGTGCTGTCTTTTCCAGCCTCACGCAGCAGAGGGCACCAGGAGATCGGATTCATCTCTTGATCACCGCCGTCATCGAGCGACTCCGGAGCACTGGGCTCATTGAATCGCGACTTCAAATCGGGTCCCGCCATGTAAGCCGCGCCACTCAGCCGGATGATGTCGCCCCAGTCAGTCGAGTCAGCGGTGAGCTTCGCTTTCACAGTGAGGCGATCTTTGCCGGGCTGCGCAAACTCAACTCCTGTCACACGACCATTCTCCACAAGCACCTTCGTAGGTTCCCATCCTTTCAAGATAGCGATCTGGTCTGCATTAGGAGCCAGCCACTCTTCAAAGATCTGCGCCGCTGCTTTGGGCTCGATGGTGTTGCGTCCGCACCAGCCGTTTCCTGGCGTGGCGATGCCATACGTCGCGACGTTGTGTTGATGAATGCGCGCCAGGATTTCCGCAAAAGCACCCGAGGGAGGAAACTCCGCGCGCTTGCCATTCATGATCGTCCATTCATCAATGGGGCCGATGCCCTGTGTGCTAAACTGTCCGCCCAGCCAGTCGATGTCATTCACCAACACAATGCGCCTCACGCCCAGTCGCGCCGCCTGCACCGCAGCCGCGCAGCCTGATTCATCGCCCCCAACGATGAGGAGATCGGTCTCCATAACCTCGGCGGTGAGCAGGGTAGGAAGCAGAAGACTGAGTAAAGCGGTGCGCAGCATGAGCAGATGGTGGTGTGCCAGTTCTACGAAATGAAACCTCTCTGTCGCAGCCAAAACAGCAGATCCGCGAACCACGGATGCTCGGTGCCGATCAGGCCGGTGCCGTGGTCGCCGTGTTCGTAGAGGTGGAGTTCGTGTGGGACGTTGTTTTGATGCAAAGCAGCGGCGTAGAGCTGCGCGTGCTCCACGGGAACCATTTTGTCTTCCTGGGTGTGCCAGAGGAAGACGGGCGGCAGGCCGGGCTTCACCTGCAGCTCGCTGGAGGTCTGGCGGACGAGTTTTTCAGCCGGTGAGTCGCCAATGAGCATCTTCCGCGAGGTCGCATGCGGCTTCGTGACCATGCTGATGACCGGATAGCAGAGGATGGCGAGATCGGGTCGTGGACTGACCGTGCGCTCACTGCCGAGGATCATGCCATCCTCGGGGCGGTTGATGAGCGAGGAGACGAGATGGCCTCCGGCGGAGAAACCCATCACGCCGATGCGCTTCGGGTCGATCTTCCACTTCTCGGCACCGCCACGGATCTGAAACATCGCTTCCACCGAATCCTGAAGCTGCGACGGATAACGATAGCCCGCGCTGCCGAGTCGATATCGCAGCACAAACACCGTCAAACCGTGCTCATTGAGCCACCGTGCAAACGGCTCCGCCTGACCTTCATAAATGCCGCTGTAACTACCGCCGGGAATGAGCAGCATCGCCGCGCCGGTCGGTTTGGCCGGCAGATAAGGCGTGAGCGTCGGGATGTCCTTCGGCAAGTTGCCGAGTGCTCCGGGTGCGCCATTCGGCCAGAGCGTGATCGGCTTCTCGGCGGCGAGGAGTGCCAGACTTGGCAGGAGATAGGCGATGAGAAGGCAGGTGAAATGGTTCATGGCGTTGGGACTCAAGAGATGGCCTCACTCCAGCCCTGGAGCGTTCAGTTCCTTGAGCGTTCGGCCGCTGAGCGGGGCGTCGGGGTGGAGGCCCATCACGCGTTTGTTGCCATCGCCGCCGCTTTTGCCGTCGGGTGCACGGAAGACGGCACCCCAGTTGATGGCGTGTTCGGGGGAGTCTTCCTTCATTTGCGCGGCGCGGGTCCAGTTCGCCAGCACATGGGCTTTGGCATCGCCGTCCTTGCCCTTGCTGGCTTCGAGCTTTCCCATCCAGGCGCGGGTATCGACGACGAGCTTGGCGTAATCGAGGCCGTATTGGATGAACCGCAGACGACGGCGGTATTTCTCCTCCGCAGCGGTCAGTTTCGCCGTCGCGGCATCGAGATGCGATTGCGCACGGGCAAACAGCTCCGGCGTGTATTTTCGCGGCAGGTGGAAAGCGCGATGACGACTCGGCTCCTCGGCGACGAACTCCATGCGCGTGCGCTCCATGAGCTGCCAGTAGGCCTTCACATCCGCGGCGGCGGGGCCGTAGCCACGTTGATAGTAGTCGTCCATGAGCGCGGCGACATCGGTCAGCGGATCCCACGCGAGATGGGCCAGCGCGTAGTAGTGCGGTCCCTGCGTGGACCAATGCAGCCAGAACAAATCGAAGTAGAGGCCGAGGCAGTGATGCTCGGCGGCAAAGCGGAAGTCCTCGCCCGCTTGCGTCATCGCCACATCAGGCATGCCCCAGCTCAAGCCCGCCGGGCTGCCGATGTTGGGCCGCCACATGAGGTGCTTCGCGACCTTCGCCCAGCCTGTATGCTGCTGCATGGGCAGCTTGCGTTCATTCGACGAGCGCATGTGGAAATTGGCCACGCTGGAGATGATCACGTTCTCGTCGGGCACGACGCCGATCGGCGGATTGCGGGCGAAACCATAGGCATTGAGCAGCACAAACAGCTCACGATCTGGAAAGCGCTGCTTCAGCAATCGTGCGAGCGTGTTGGCAAAGCGCACATCACGATCCGTCTGCGACACGCCTTGAAACTTCACGCCGCCACCGAAGCCCCACTCCATTTTCTCGCCAGCTGGATGATCCCACGCGAGGCAGCCCGCGCAGGTGCAGTGACCGCTGGTGTAGCCATCGTTGGGCGACACATTGATCACGCGCAGCAAGGGATCAGCCTTCAGCTTCACCGTGATGTCCTCCAGCCACTGCTGCCACACCTTCGGGTTCGAGGCGCAGAGCTTGGTGTTGTTCGTGCTTGGCTTCATCGCCCGGCGCGAGCCATCCGGCGCGGCGGCGAAGTAATCGGGATGCGCCTCGCCATACTTCTCCCACCAATCGCCAAAACCGTGTCCGCCATTCATATCCATGGAATCGAGCTGCACCCGCTGAAAGCGCGACCACAGCTCCTCGCCGGTCTCCTTGTTGTCACCGAGCGACGTCTTCACCAGCATGCCGCCCCGCGCCCGGATCTGCGGATGATACCCCCGCTCCATCGGCGCGATCGCGATTTGTTCACGCGGGATGACATCCTCCTCGCCGGGCCAGAGCCAGCGCACCCCGAGCTGCTCCTGAAGGAACGAATACACCGCGTTCACCGTGCCGTATTCCTGCTGGATGCCGGTCTTCATCGCGAGACGACCCTTTGCCTCCATGTGCGCTGGGTTCCATCGGTCGCGCCCCGCCAAAACCAGATGCCTATCGTCAGCGACAATGAGCGTTTCCTCGGGATTCCCGAACTCGAAGCTCACCTGTGGAAACAACGCCTTCACCTCCGGCTGCACACCGATCCAGATCGCGCTGTCCGGCGCTGGAGATGACGCGCCGAGCATCACGAGCGGCTTCTTCCCGCTGATTTTCTCAATGTAGCCCGCCAACACCTCCGCCGCCTCCCGCGTGCGCGGCGGAGCATCGGCATAAACGATGATCGGCACCGGCGGCGAGTCCTTGGAGGCGAGGACGAGGTCAGCGGCATCAATTGAACCGCAGAGGACGCCGAGGAACGCAGAGAGTGTGAGTGCGTGTTTCATCATTGGATTGGTTTGAGGCTTCGTCTCACGGCTTCTTCGCTTTCAGCTCGCCGAGCATCTCCACGAGGGCGTTCACCATCTTCACGGAGGCGTCGAGCTGCACTTTGTTGACGCCGATCCACGTTTCGTAGCCGCCGAGTTTGTGCTGCTCGGGCGTCGGCAGGTAGCCGTGGGAGCCGTTGGCGATGGAAATGTTCATGAGTGGCTGGATGGGGCTGCGCTTCTTCAGTTCGAGGCCGATCTCCGCAAACACCTCGAACGGCATCGAGGCCACGGCGAGGTCGCCGATGCGATGCGTCTGCACGATGACATCGACATTCGGCGGCATGTCCGGCGAGGCATAGGCGAGCACGGTGCTGTAAGTGCTATACCGGCTGGTGCTCATCGGCTTGATGCGTTTCGCCTTCACCGACTCCGCCCAAGCAACCTCTTCTTTCGTCGGGTGGCGACGCTCAAAGGTGAGCGTGCGCTGCACCGACGACAGTTTCACATGATCGTGCCATTTCAGGGTTTTGTGTGCTTCCATCACCTTGCTGGCGGTGAGATCGGCCACCTCGCGGGCTTTTTCGAAGGGCTGATACTTCTTCTTCGGCTGCGGACCGCGCTTCGCCAGTTCCTCGTCGGAATAACGCTCCAGATTGTTCACGTCGCCGCTGGTGCCGTTCGCCATGATGCCGACGAACGGTGGATCTTGATGACGGTCAGCGCCGAGCAGCTCACCCACACGATCGGCAAAGATGGCGAAATAATCCGCCGAGATCGTATTCTCCGTCACACCGCCGACATAATGCAGCCCGTAGGAGGCCATCAGCGAGATCGGTTTGCCGGAGGTCGATCTCACGGACACAAACGTGATCTGCGGGTCCACGGGGCCAGCAGGCCGCAGCAGACCTTTGTAACCGGGATTCGTGTCCACCTTTTCGACGTTGTCGTGCGCACCATAGATGGGGCCGCTCTCCGGCTTCACGAACCATCGACGATTGAAGACCTGCGTCGGTTCCTCGGCGACGCTCCAACCAATCTGCGCCGGTTCGAGCTGATTGTGAGCCCGCAGCACGCCGTCGGCGATGCGCCGGGTGAGGAAGGCACTGTATTCAAAATACGGCTCGCCCTCGCGCTCCTCTAGCCTCGCCCCGCCCGTGGTGTGCGAATGCGTCGCCGAAATGACCACGCACTGCGGCGGAATGCCCGTCGTCTTCTCGATGATCACTTTGGCAGCGGCGGCCACTTCAGCCGAAATGTGCCGCAAATCGCACACGACCAGCGCCAACTTCGCCTCCCCGTCGTCGAGCACGAGACAACGGGTGTGCAGTTCATCATGAACGTGCGTCGTCGGTGGTCGGCTGGTGCGTGCGCCACCTTCGACGGCGATGGTCGGCGTGATGTTGCTCGTGGCCGCCCCCGCTCGAAAAACCGGTGCCGCGGCGACAAGATCCAGCGAAGCAAATGCCAGACAAAGGCTGGTGAGGAGGAGCAGAGATTGGGAGCGCATGGTTGTCCTGTGAACGGCCCAAGGATTGGCAACTTGCGCCACAACGCCATGAGCGGTGGCCCCATTCCCCATCAAGAGCAGCGCAACGCCTCACTGCACCACCGTGATATCCTTCCGCAGTTTCAGGCGACCGAGCTTGTGCTCGCCGATGAGCCAGACTTGCAGCTTGCCGGGCTTTTGGAGCAGATTCGCGGGAATGGTGAGTGATCCAGCGCGTCGTTGCTCGTCGGAGAGGAAGAGCGGATGGCGGCCGTAGCTGTCGGCCTCGTTCCAGAGGTAGATGACGATGGGGTTGATGTTCTCCGCGCTGAAAACGACCTGCCAGCCGCCTTTCATCGACACTTTGTCCTTCGGCAACGTGAGCTTGAGATCGCACACCGCGAACTCACATGCCTGACTGGCCTTTCCATCGCGATGGATGACCTGCGCGGTGTAATCGCCGCAGGTGTCAAAGGTGCGCTCATGCACGCCGGGACCTTCGAGAGCGATCTCCTCCACCATTTGGCCGCCGCGCCGGATGACGAGCGACTTCACACCGAGCTGATCGCGGTCCATGACGTTGAACTTCACGGGCTTGCCCTTCTGATACGGCACCCAGTCGCCGAGATCGAGGAGCAGAGCGCGATTGATCGTCGGCTTCACGGCATCGGCCTCGTAGTTGGGGAAAAGCAACGGTTCGGAGCGATTCGCACCGCGCCAGGCCTCGCGATCCGTGATGCGAAAGAGCTGCTTATTCCGCGAGGCGAGATGCGCGTTGAAGGCAGCGGCGCTGCGCTCCGTCGTGGCGGTGGTCGGCGGGCGGCTTTCATCCACACGCACGGAGACCACACGACCTGCGGCATCCTTGATGACCGCCGTGACCATCTCCACATGCGAGCCGGAGGTCTCGGTGGCGTGCGGCGTGTAGATCACATCACCCGGCTGCGCGGCGTCTGCCGACTGCGGCTCCACCAACCGGATGCCATCGCTGATTTGCGGACCATAGCGGCGGCTCACCTCCCAGATCCCGCAGCCCAGTGCATAGCTGGTGTAGGCGGAGCAAACGCTGCCGTAATAAGCTGCGGCGTTCGAGACCTTGCCCGTGAGGTTCTCCGTGTAGAGCACGCTCTGCGGATTCTCCACCGCCGCGAGAAACGTGCGCAATCCGATGTCAAAACCGATGTAACGCCCCTCCGACCGCACGCTGGAGTAAGGCACACCGACGTTCTCCTTCCCCGCCTCAAAGAACCCACCCTTCCGATTCGGCATCGTCCCCGCGACAGGCGTCCATCTCACCTGAGAGAGAATGCGAGCGCGGTCCACCGTGCTTTGGAGCACGGCGTCCGATGAAGATGGCTCAGCAGCATGGAGCGAAGCCATGGCGAGCAGGAAAAGGAACGATTTCATGAGTTGGAGTGTAGGCTTTAGCCGAGGTTTGGGAGCAAAGGATCAAATCGGCTAAAACCTCGGCTCCAACGCACCAAACGGCTTCGGATCATTCAAATCGGGAACGCCATCCCCATCGGCGTCATCGGGCTTCAAGCGGACCCACGGTTGAAACGGCACTTTTTCGAGCTTTTGCCAGATTAGCGCCGCGAACTGGCCTCGCGTGATTTTTTCGTCCACGGGCATGTCGAGGCCGCAACGGCTCAAAAATGCGTTTTGCCACTCCTTCGTCGCCGGAGCATCGGATTGGAAGTCCACTTCATCTCTCGCTGCGGGAATCAAGCCGCGAGCACTCAGGCGATTGATCGCGACAAACGCGGCGTGATCCGCCGGAAGATCACGCCAAGGCCAGAGGAGCATCGGGGTGCCCTTGGTGCCGCCGCAGAGGGCGTGCTGGATTTCTTCGAGGTGCGTGCGGCTCCACGCGAGATCGCGCGGCTGCTTTTGATGCTTCAAAGCGAGCACAGCAAGCGCACCGGCGGCCTGGCCGATGTGCACGCGATGATCGTGAAGACGCACCGCGCTGCTGACGATGCTGCTGAAGCCCACATTGCCCTGCGCGCCGATCAAGCCGTCCATCTTCACCGGGATGAGGCTGCGAAGCGGGAAGACGCTGCGCTCGCTGAGGTAGTGAATGTCGCGCCCGGGCTTGCCGTAGTGCGTCCACGGGCCGGAGTCGCCTTCGCTCTTCAAATAGGCGCGGCCGGTGTCGTGGAAGTCGTAATGAAACTGCCACGCGAAGACGCCATCGGGATACATCACCATGGCAAAGGTCTCCTTCGCAGACTTGTCGCTCTGGCCCATGAAGCTGTCCTGCTCGCGCATCATGTAGAGCGCCTTCAGCCGCAGGTTCTCGCGGATGTAGGGCTTCATCGGCAGGCGGTCCGCCGTGCCAAACTCATCGCTGAGGTGGTAATGACGCAGGCTGTTCGTTTTATCGGGTGCACGATCATGCACGGTCGTCTGCAAATGATGCAGCAGGCCCAGCGAGTGCGCCTTGCAGTCCTCGAACACGATCTGGCGCTGCTCGCGGCTCATCAAAACGAGGTTCTTCATCGACGCACCGCGCTCTGTTGCCTCCAGCGCCTCGCACACATGACGCGGCAGACGCTCCAGCGGGTAGTCCTGACCGGTCGCGTAGCAAATGAGCGCGCTGGTGATGCCATCGCTGCTCGTCGTGCCTTCGACGATGCGGCGCATGCTGAGGATGGTGCCCTGGCGTTTGCTTTCCGTGCCCTTCGCAGGCCACGGCGAGTTGTTGCCGACCTTCACCGGATGATCCCACTTCAACTTCGCCGCCTCTTTTCGTCCAAGCGACGTGCTGCGCAAATAACGCCGCTCATCGTAATGCGGCGGCGCGGGAATCGGCGTGTCGCTTTCACTTTCCTCGACGATCAGCGCCCACGTCAGCGGATTCATCTCATTCGGCGGATTCTTGGAAACATCCTTCTGCGCGTGCGGCTCGCGATAGCGCGACTTCGGATCGGGCCCGACTTCAAACTCGGTGCCGCTGAGCTGCACGACATCGCCCCAATCACTCGCATCAATCGTAAGCGCAGCCTTCACCTCCACCGTGTCGCCTTTATCCGAGCGAAACGTCATACCGGTGACTTTTCCCTCCGACTTCATCGCCGCGACAGGGATGTGGTTCAGCTTCAACGTCACCTGACCGCTGCTGAGGTAAGGCTGCAGCATCTCGCGAAAAATCGCCTCCGCCTCCGCAGGTCGGAACGTCGTAGGACCATGCATCGGCTTCCCCGGCATCGGCGAGCCGTATTTCTTCGTGTTGTGCGCCTCAATGCGATCCATCAACTCCTTGAAGAGCCCGAAGCGATGAAACGAACGCTTCATCGGATGCCAACTCGGTCCCCAGCCGACCTCGCCGGTGCCTTTACTCTCATCCACGCACACCAGCCCCTGCTCCGTGTATTGTCCGCCGAGCCACGGCCCGTCATGCACGACCGTGATCGACTTCAAACCCATCCGCGCCGCCTGAATCGCCGCCGCCCATCCCGACTCCGTGCCACCGACGATGAGCAGATCGGTTTGCAGCGTTGCTGCTGTGAGAGGTGAAGCCAGCAGCGTGAAGAGAAGAAGAATGCGTTTCATCAATGAACTACTTTTTCTCCCACATCGTGAGCAGGCTCTCCACAGTCTTTTCTACGAGCAGTTGTCCACCATCGGGGCCGATCTGGCCACTTTGAATCACGGCTCCATAGCCACCATGTTTCATCGCGCGTTCGGTGGGGAGATAGCCAGCGGAACCCGCGAGCTGAATGATAAAAGTTTGCACGGCGGGACTGCGGGCCTTCATCTGAACGCCGAAGTCGGTGTAGAGTTCGAACTCATTGCTGGCGATTGCCACGTCACCGAGGCGGAGTGTGTGCAGTTCCATCACGAAAGGTTCGAGCGAGCCGTTCTGCTGCGCGGTAAAGCGATCCACCACGCGTTGGTTCCAGAGGTAGTTCCATTGTTGTTTCGGATCGTCTTTGAACTTCGCTGCCTCGGTCATCGCGGCTGCTTTTTCCAGGATCGTGATCTTGCGATACGGCAGCTCGATGTCCTGCACTTGATGTTGTAGCACAGCCTCAGCTCGGATGTCATGCTTCGCGCCATCGAGGGCTTCCTCCCAGGCGTTCACGATGCGACGCGCCATCTCATCGAGTCGCGAGATGTTGCCGCGCAGCTTGCGCATTCGATCATCGGCATCGCGACCATACGCCAGCCGCGAAGTGACATCGCCACCAGCACCGGTCCACGCGAGGATGTGCAGGTCCTGGCCATGTTTATCGCGCAAACGCGTCCTCACTGGGTCCCAGAAGTCCGCATGGATATTCGAGTTCCCACCCACCTCTTGTGAGGGGCAAGGCACGTTCACGATGGTGGCCATCAACTTGTCCGTCGCGTCCCAGAAGTAGAGCACCTCAAGGTTGTGATCTTCATAGCTCTCGATGCCACGGAAGTTCGGTGAGTCAGGTTTGCCATACATCACAGCAGTGCCATCGGCATAGTAAGGGCGGCGATTTTGCGCGATCACGGCCTGACTCTGACCCCAAGCGACCTTCGCAAGCTGGCGCTTTTGCCATGCCTCGATGATGCCGTCTGCGATGCGTATCGTCATCCAATCCGCATACGCCGCTGGCTGCATGATGCCCGTCTCCGGCAAGGCATAGCGTCCCTCGACGGTGACGGGAGCCGTGTGCGTGTGAGTGGCATTCAGGAAGACCTTCTTCAGATCCACACCTGGCAGTCGCGTGCCGATCTTCTCACGCACCTTAGCCAGGATGCCTTGTCGAATGGCAACGAGATCACAGGACACAAACACCGCCTGATCCACCACTCGATCCCCCTCACGCGATTCGATGGCCAGTGCCGTGGCGAACAAATGCGTGTCCACCTTCTTCGAGATGCGCACATTACGCTGACCATCCAAGGCGACGGGTTGATCAGGTGTGATGTCGATGGTCGCCGCTCCCACATGCAGTTGTGCTGCGTGAACAGAAGCGATGGTGAAGACAAAAACGAGCGAAAGCAAAAGAGGCACTCTCATGCACACTCAACGCATCGAGCGCCCGCAATCTCCCTGGAAGTCGAGGCCGGGCATCACTCAGCCTTCTTTCCTTTCTTGCCGCCCTTCGTCTTCGGCCCAGCCTTGTATTCCCAGCGCTGCTGGAGTCGCTCCAGATGTGGCTGATAAATGGGCGACTCAGTCCAGGAAATCGACTCTGGATCAGGCGGAGTCACTTTGCCCTCGGGATAGTCTTTGCCATCGAAGCTCGCGCTCACGCTTTCATTCCAGGCGAGCAGGTCCTTCTTCATCTGCTCAAAGAGTTGAGTCTCCTTCGTGCTGAGATCGGTGGTCTCGTTCGGATCGTTCACGATGTCGTAGAACTGGAACACACCTTTGCCGAGGTTCTCGGCGAGGATTTTGTAGCGTGCGCCTGTGAGCGCGATCTTGCTGCCGAAGCGGAAACCGAGCGGCTTCTGTCGCTCGCCGATTTCACCCGCGAACAAGGGCTTCAAGCTGATGCCGTCGATGGGCTTGATCATCACGCTGTCAGGCAGGCCCACGATGTCGGCCACGGTAGGAAACAAATCGAGCGTGCAGGCTGGATGATTCGTCACACGCGGCTTGATCACGCTCGGCCACTCGATGATGCCCGGAACGCGCAGGCCACCTTCGAAGACGCTGCCTTTGTAGCCACGCAAGCCGCCAGTGCTCGATGGCTTCACATCGGGCAGACCACCGTTGTCACTGTTGAAGACCAGCATCGTGTTGTCCGCGAGACCATTGTCGCGCAGCTTCTGCCGCAGCGTGCCCACCGCACGATCCAGCGCGACGAGTTCGCCATAGTGCTCGCGCGAGCTTTTGTCGAGCGAGGCAAACACCTCCTTGTCCGCCTCTAGCGCCTTGTAAGGGCTGTGCGGCGAGCCGAACCAGATGATAGCAAACAACGGCTTGTCGCCCGTGCGATGCTTGTCGATGAACTTCACCGCCTCGCCCACCGCGATGTCCGATGAGTCACCTTTGAACTCCACGAACTCGCCCATGCGACTCATGATCGGATCCTGATCGAAGAAGTTTGTCATCGACACCCATTCATCGAAGCCGAACGCACCAGGATTGCGCGGGTCCTCTTTCAGCACCGGAGCACCTGGACCTTTGAAACCATTGAGATGCCATTTGCCGAAGTGCCCCGTCACATAACCCGCGCCCTTCAACGCCTGCGCGATGGTCTTCTCCTGCAAGCGCAACCCGTAGCCATGCGACATCACACCCGCGCGCTCGTTTGTGCGTCCCGTGAGCACCGTTGCACGCGTGGGTGAGCACACCGGATTGCCCGCATAGAAACGCTCGAAGCGCAATCCATTCGCCGCCATCGCATCCAGGTTCGGCGTCTTCAAAACGGGATGCCCGCGATAGCTCGTCTGCCCCCAGCCCATGTCATCCGCCATGACGAAGATGATGTTCGGCTTGGACGCAGCAGCAAGTGATGCAGTGAGGGCGAGAAACAGGAGGAGCGTCTTCATGGGTTGGATGTTTGAGGTGATTCGTTGGGTGTAGCGGGCTGGCACTTTTTGGCACGCTCCATCTCACGAGCTATCCGCCTCTCTTCTTCGGTCATCTTTTCGGCTTCTGCTTGGCTTGATCCGTTGTTACCTGAGACACGAACGGAATCGACCTCACCCAATGGAAAGACGGCAAACTCAATCCCGGTGCCTCCGCGATGCCGAAATGGCTCCAAGGCAAGCCGTGGAGTAAAATGCCCCACAAAGGCCGTATCGGCTTCCAAGGCTGCCATGCAGGTGCTGGCATTGAGTTTCGCAAGTTGAAGCTGCGGCGGCTTGAGCCGAAGTGATTCAAACACTTCGGCTAAAGCCGCAGCCACTTTCTTTGCCCTTCATGCCCCACGTTCGCCATCGGCGAAATCCAGGGACAGCGTGTAGCTGGTGCTGCGGCCACCGGCTTCTCCCTTGATCAGGACCCCGCGTTCCACGAGGGCACGGATCTCGCGAAGGGCGGTGTCCTCGGAGCACTTCGTCAGTTTCGCATACTTGGAGGTCGTGAGTTTGCCATCGAAGCCATCCATCAGCCGATTGATGACCTTGCGCTGCCGTTCGTTCACGGGCTGGCGATTCAGCTTCTCCCACAGGCGGGCTTTTTGCAGCACGCCCGAGAGCGTTTCATCGGCTTTGTTGATCGCTCGGCCCAAACAGCCGAGGAACCATTCGATCCATAGCGTCACATCAAGACCGTTCCGCTGACCACGCTCCAGTTGCAGGTAGTAGTCCTTCCTCTCCGCCTCGATTTGAGAGGACATGCTGTAAAAGCGTTCTGCGGTGCCGTCTGCCCGCGCCAGTCCGAGATCGACAATCGCGCGTCCGATGCGCCCATTGCCATCCTCAAAGGGATGGATGGTCACAAACCAGAAATGAGCCACGCCGGCCTTCACCACAGGATCGACGCCGTTCGCGGCCTCGAACCATTCAAGGAACAGGTTCATTTCATGTTCGACCCTGTCCGCAGAGGGCGCTTCAAAGTGGACGTTCTCACGCCCGATCGGTCCTGACACCACCCGCATCGCACCCGCCTCCACCGGACGCCAAGTGCCCACCGTGATCTTGTTCATGCCGCTTCTTCCCGTGGGAAACAACGCCGCGTGCCACCCAAACAAACGTTCAGCGGTGAGCGGCTGCGCATAGTGCTGAGTGGCATCGAGCATCATCTCCACAATCCCCTCCACGTCACGACTCGCTACGGCAGCGCCTGCATGTTCCAAGCCGAGGCGGCGAGCGATGGACGAGCGCACCTCCTCAGCATCCAGTTTCTCCCCCTCAATCGCGCTCGATTTCACCACGTCCGCCGTCAGGGTCGAGAGCTGCGCTTCTGACCGAAGTCGAAACCCCAAACCCTCCATCCGACCCAACAGCCGCCCCTGGCGATACCGGACATCCGCCAGCAATGCCGAGAGCTTTCCGGCATCCCAGATGAGCTTTGGCCAGTCAGCCTGTTCGTGAATGTATTCCATAATCTCCGCTTTTTTTGCGGGGAATGTAGTGGGTTTTCCCCGCAAAGGCAACTTTCACCGCAGGTGATGCGGGGAATAAGGGCGATTTTCGCCGCAAATGCCCTGCCGCAGCAAGCCCCAATCTCCCGCACACGCGACAACGACCTCATCCTCGACTTTGCAGCGGCAGGAACAAACTAAGAGCTTCGTGTTGGCTTCGTATTCCACACAAAGCCAATTGCATCGAGTTGCTGGACTCGATCGGACTTCAGCGTGCCGCGCTTGAAGTGTGTCCGCTGGGTATTCACCCATTTCCCAAGCCGTTTATCGCCGCCACCTTTTTGCGGGACGTTGCAATGACCGTGAGTGGCTTTGAACTCAATCAATCGTTCCAGCATTCGCTGCCACGCCTCCTGCTCCACCAGTCTCCAGGCGAAACCGAGTTCATCCAATCGTTTGGTGCGTTCGGCCATGATAGGTCGATTGTGTGCTTTCGCCGCGCGTTGATTGCGAACCCAAGTGGCAAGGTCCGCGTATTTGGGCACACGCTGTGGCACGTTCGTATGTCCATGTTCATTTTTGAACTCAACGAGCTTTTGGAACATTTCCTCCCAACGAGTGCCGATGGGATCCCATTCGAACCCGATTTGTTGAAGGCGCTGAATGCGCTCGGGCAAGATGAGTCCGCGACTAAAATTTGTTCGCTGCTTAGACACCCAACCCGCAAGGCTTCGGTCAGTTTTCCAAGACTGGGGAACCAGAGTGTCGCCATACTTTTCGCGATAAAGTTCAAGCCGAGCAAACATCTCGGCCCAAGTCCGCCTTTCGATTTCGTCCATGTCGCGTGCTGGCACCCAATCAAAGTTGATGTCGCCAAGTTTTGCGACGCGCTCGGGAGAAAGTTTGTGCTGGGAATGCCTTGCCCTCTGAGTCCTTACCCATCGCGCTAGTTTAGGGTCACTCGGCCATTCATCTGGCACGCGACAGTGACCATGCTTTGCATGATATGCCTGAAGCCGGTCAAACATGTCCAACCAGCGGTCATCATAAGGCACCCAATCAAAGCCAATGCTATCCAGACGCTTTTCTCTCGATTGGAGCAGTTCGCCCCGGCGCTTTTGCTGGCGTTGTATCCACATCCACCTTCTCAATTCATCGCTCGGTTCAATATCACGTTTCTTGCCATTGTGCATCGGCCGCAGATGATCCGTCAGGTTTGCAAACATCTCGTCCCATCCGCTATCATGGGCATTCCACGCAAACCCCAACTGCTCAAGCTGCTGAATCTGGTCTGGCTTGAGCCGATGACGCTGCTTGTAAATGCGTTGCAGCCGAATCCAGCGCGGAAGGTCCGGGCTTGCTGCCCAATCGTCAGGCACATTGACATGCCCGTGTAGTGTGAAGAAGTCGGACAACTTGTGATACATCTCACCCCAGGAGTGGGCCGTGCTAAAGCCGTCTGAAAAACTTGCGCGTGACGGTGCCTGCCATGCAAAGCCTATGCTGTTTAATTCATTGACCCGCTTTTCACTCAGCTCGCCCTTCTTCATTGCCTGTCGTTGATACAACATCCATCGATTCAGCTTTTTGGTCTCCTCGTCGACCACACGAACAGATGCGGCACCATTTAGCTCAGCATAGGCTTTGAACCGGTCGAACATTGTTCGCCATTGCGCATCCAAATTGGCGCTAGGCCGCACATGCGCTCGTTGATCCACTCTGCCATCCCAATCGAACCCAATCGAGTCCAGCCGCTCAATGAGTTCGCTGCTGAGTCTTTTCTTTCGATGTAGGTGCCGCTGACGGACAACCCACGATCCAAGCAGGCGGTTTTCAGGCCATTTCACCGGCACACGAGTATTTCCAAAGCGCTCCTTGTAGGCACAGAGGTCAGAGAACCGCTGTTCCCAAGTGCTGCGGTCAACCTTCCAATCAAAGCCAATCTTCTCTAGCAACACGACTCGATCTCCGTGAAGCTCACCATTGGCGTAGTCCATGCGCTGAGCCTTCACCCAGTGAGCCAGCGAATTGTTCTCCTTCCAGTTCTGAGGCACCCGGCAATGCCCAAACCGCTTCTGATACTTTACCAGCTCCAGATAGGTTGATCGCCAGTTCGTCTCGCGGGGATTCCAATTAAATCCAATTCGATTCAGCAACTCGATCTTCTCTGGCTCCAGATTTGCATCGCGCTTCCGCACGCGCTGATCCACTACCCATGTTGCCAGTTTTTGATTGGCATCCCATCTGGCGGGCATGTCGCAGTTTCCGTATTGCTGCTTGTAGGCGACAAGCTGGCCGTAGCGCTCAAACCATTGTTCACCAATCGCATCAAGGCAGGCAGCCGTAATGGTGCGGCGGAGTGTTTCCAGAGAGAGTTCAGGTCCAAGAAGGTCGAGACGTTCCCGCAGACGGCTGTCGTCGAATCCGCCGGTGCGGCCTCGCTCAATTCGCATCTCAGCGATGATTTGAGCCAAAAGGTCATCCTGTTCCTTGAGTCCTTGGAGAACTCGCCAAACTTCATCGAAGTTGCTGCGTAGAACCGCCTCTTCAATACTCTCTCCACGTGCCTTTTCGACGTAGAGAGGCACGAGCACATAACCGAATTGTTTGCCGGTCTTGGGCGACAACCGCATCGCCCGTCCAGTCGCTTGCACAATGTCCACGAGGCTGCGCTTTGGACTCAAGAAGGCAACCATATCGACGGCAGGAACGTCCACGCCCTCGGTGAGGCACCGGGCGTTCGACAGGATGGCTTGCGGTGCCGCCGCAAACTCCCGCAGCAAACGTTCCCGATACACAGTGCTCATGGCACCTTCGATATGGGCGCATTGAAAGCCTTCGAGATGCGTCCCAACGCCTTCTGGGCCTCTGGAGGTGAATGACTTCGCGGAATTCACCTTGGAGTGAAAGGTGAACACCTTTGAGACGCCGTATTTCTCTATTGCCGACTTCAGAGCGATTTGGTTGGCGACCTGACGAGCCTTTACTTCATCGCCTTCGACGAGAACTACGCCGAGCCGGAGAGCCTCGTCAGTGACCATTTCCGAAGTCACCACAGAAATGATCACCTTGTAGTCCGTAATGATACCTGCCTTTGCAGCAGTGCTGAATGGCAGCCGATGCACGACCGGACCATAAACTTCGGCAGCATCCATCGAGAAGACCACTTTGGATTCACCAAACTTGTCTTTCCTTGCCACGTCGTAGTGGCGCGGTGTTGCGGTGAGAAAGAGTCTGCGAGCAATCGGCAGGTTTTCGTCTTTTAGTGCGAGAGCGAATCGCGCTCCTTCGCGGCCAGCCGTCTTATGGGCTTCGTCGAACACTCCAAGGTCAAAAGGAGGCAAGCCCTGGATCGCTGCGGCGACGACTTGGCTTGATTGATAGGTGGAGAACACCAGCCGCACTGAGCTTGTTTCACGCTCCAAGAAGTGCCGCACGTCAGCGCTCTGTGTTGTTACAGCAAAGTCGAGGTCCGATGGCCGAACCAGCAATGAATCCTCCTCTGTCTGAACCGTCGGGTCCGAACAGACGCACAAGAACTGAACATCGGGCCAGCTCGTTTCGTGCAACCATTCATGCAGCGTCTGCCGAACCAGAGCGAGCGAAGGAAGCAGGATCAGCACTGTTCGTGCGCCAAGTCGTTCGGCGACCCAAAGCGCCACCAAGGTCTTGCCACTGCCACAAGCCATCAACGCGGTTGCTCGTGGTCCTCGGGACAGCCCAGCTACAATGTCACTCAAGGCGGCGACTTGGTGAGGCTTCGGGTCCTTCTTCTTCAGACTGGCTGGACGCTCGGCCAGCCACGCTGCCATGATCTGAAAGTCTTCGGGAGTCAGGCGGTCAAGATCGCTGCCCCGAACAAAAATGGCCCCGAGCCGCTCCTCGGCTACGGAAGCGATCTCATCGCAGTTGGTGAACACCAGTCTGCGAGCGCCGGTGTCCACAAGGCCATAGAAGGTCGAAAGCTCCGTCCAAGTGAGTGCAGGCCTTCCCGTGCGAAACTTTGACTGGTAGCACACTGGTTCGTCTGCCGGTGTGACGAACACGCCGTCCACACCCATATCCACCAATGGAAGCCGTAGCTGCTGGCGCAGTGTCGAGGGCATTGAGTTTCCCGGCCAGACCTCGCGGGCTTGATAAATGCGTTGGGTTGCAAGGCAGGCCTCCGCAAACACTTCGAGCGCGTCGCCTCTGGCTTGCTCGGATGCAAGAGCCGCGATGCGTGCCTCTAGCTGTGCAAAACTCTCAATTCCGGCCAGGAGGCCGGATTGATGGAAGTGCTTCGCTTTGGCGTGTCGGGGGAGACTCATGTAAATGACCTCTTATGTTTAAGCACATTACTGTTCTTGGTGCCAGAGTGCTTCCTTGTCAGGCTGTGTTTTTCAGTGAATTGCGTCAAAAAGTGCAACTAAAGGCGCAGCCACTTTTCAGCACCTCACCTGGCGGATTCCGCACAAACTTTGTCGCTTACTCGAAGCGATCACTGCTTATCCTTTGCTTCCATGCTCAGACATCAACTCCTCGCTCTTGTCGCCATCGCCTCGTTGCAGGCTGAAGAACCGGTTTTGCCGCAGGAGGCGAAGCCTTTGCTGCCGAACACGCCTTTGCAGCCCTCGCAGCCGAAGGCGGAAGAAGGTCGCATCACGAAGACGGAGGCCGGGCTCTTGGTCGAATCGCCGGGGAAGCTCGAGAAGAGCTACAATCTCGCGGTGAGCCGTCGCTTTACGCAGGCGCTGGCGAAGGATCAGGTCTGCCTGGCGGTGATCAAGGCTCGCACAAGGCACACGGACAAGGCGGATGGCAAGGGGCGCATCACAGTGGCCGTGCAGAATACGCAGAACTACAGCGCCACACCGTTGTGGAAGGGCTGGGAGGTAGGCAAGGAATGGGACACGACGTTTTTCAGCTTCACCACAGAACACGAGGTGCCCGAGGGCGCGGGCATCGCGAAGATCAATGTGGGCGAGACGCAGCAGGCCATCGAGATCGCGGACTTTCAGATCTACGCCTTCCCCGTGGGCTTTGACATCTTCAAAGCGCCGCAGATGAAGAAGACCTACGCGGGTCGCGAACTCGATGCGCCGTGGCGTGCGGCGGCGGAGGAACGCATTGCGAAATTGCGCCAGGGCAAGATCACGGTGCGCGTCGTCGATGCGGGAGGAAAGGCCATCGAGGGCGCGAAGGTCAAACTCGCGATGAAGCGGCATTTGTTTGGGTTTGGCAGCGCGGTGGATGTGCATCTCCTCTCCGGCCTGTGGACACCGCTTTCGCAGGAGGACCAAACGAAGTATCGCAACACGGTGGATGACCTCTTCAGCCGCATCGTGCCGGAAAACGGCCTGCGCGTGGGCAATATCGATGCCGAATTGAACCCCGAAAGGCCCTGGGAGGCCAACGGACGACGTCGCAACGGCGTCGCCGTGCAGTGGTCGCTGCAATGGGCGCAGGATCGGAAGATGACGTCGCGCGGTCATTACCTCGCGTGGTGTTATTTGGAGCCGTGGGCCACCGAGGAGGTCAAAAAGGGCGGACCCGCTGGCCTGCTGGCACGTTATGACCGTCACTTCAAACACGTGCTGCCTTTTTGCGCGCCGTATGTCGATGAATGGGACGCGCTGAATCATCCGGTGCCATTTGTCGAGGCGGATGCGCTCTACAAGGTCGTCGGGCCTGATGTGTATCCCGAGCTTTACGCGAAGATCCGTCCGCAGACCGACAAGCTGCTGTTTGTGAACGAGGACACGTTCAATCCCGACCGCACGGAAGGCTTTGAGAAGCATGTGAAGCACATGATTGCCAAAGACCAGACGCCGGACGGCTGCGGCTTCCAGAGCCACTTCAGCGACTACGCCATCCCGGCCATCGAGGACGAATGGCAGATTTATGAGCGCTTTGGCAAGTTGGTGAAGCATCTCACCGTCACCGAATACGACCTGCAAACGCTCGACGACCAGCTCCACGCCGATCACCTGCGCGACATGATGACGCTGTGCTTCAGCCATCCGCAGATGACCGGTTTCGTCATCTGGGGCTTCTGGGAAAAGCGCCACTGGAAGCCCACCGCCGCCATGTTTAAGAACGACTGGACCGAGCGCCCGGCGGTGCAGGTC
>CAUJJC010000264.1 GCA_963204975.1 Verrucomicrobiota bacterium
GGCATCCAGCAGCCTGGTGAACCCGGCATCGCGAATGTCACCGTCACACTCTACAACGCCCAAGGCGTGGCCGTGGGCACCGACGTCACCGACGGCGATGGCTTCTACTACTTCCATGATTTGCAGCCCGGCGAATACTACATCGGCGTGGCCACCACCATCAATGATGGCTGGGTGCTTAGCCCGCAGGACACGCCTTCGGACGACACGCTCGACAGCGACGTCTCCCAGCTCACCGGTCGCAGCGCGCTCACGCAGCTCATCGCAGGTGAAAATGATCCAACGTGGGATGTCGGCTACTACACACCGTTCGCCAGCATTGGTGACCGTGTGTGGCGCGATACCAACCGCAATGGCATCCAGGATGCGAACGAACCCGGCATCTCTGGTATCCTCGTCACGCTCTATGATGTGAGCGGCACCGCCATCGGCACAGACGTGACCGACGGCCTCGGCTACTTCAGCTTCGTCGATCTCCAGCCCGGCACCTACAGCCTCGGCTTCCCCACCGAGCTGATCGACGGCGCACTGATCACTCAGATCGACCAAGGCGCCAATGACGCTGCCGATAGCGACGTCAATGCCACCACGGGTCGCACCGTCACCACCGTGCTCACCGCTGGCGAGAACGACATGACTTGGGATGCTGGTTACATCAATCCTCCGCTCAGCCTGGGTAACTTCGTCTGGTTCGACCAGGATCACGATGGCCTCCAGGACCTCGGTGAACCCGGCATCCAGGGCGCGAAGGTCGAGCTGTTCTTTGCCAACATGCTGCCTGCCCGTGACTACGAGGGCAACCTCGTGACCTTCCAGATGACTGGCACCAATGGTGAATACCTCTTCACCACCTTGGCTCCTGGCGACTACATTGTGCGGGTCACACCGCCCGCCACCTCCGGCCTCAAGCCTACCATTGGCGGCGTCGATCCTGACAACGATAACAACAAGGACAGCAACGGCGTGGAAATGCTGGGCGAAGCCTACGTGCAGAGCCTGCCTGTCACGTTGCTCAACAACAGCGAGCCAGTGACCGACAGCGATGTCGATACCAACACCAACCTCAGCGTGGACTTCGGTTTCTACTTGCCGAAGTATGACCTCGCCCTGCGCAAGACGCTGGCCTCCACCCAGGCCAACCCGATCAAGGCTGGCAGCAAGGTGACCTTCGCCATCGAAGTGTTCAACCAAGGCGACATCGCCGTGAACAACGTCAACCTCGTGGACTACACGCCCGCAGGTCTGGTGCTTGACGCCGCCTTGAGTCCGAACTGGACCGCACAGACCAACGGCTGGGCCACTGGCCTGATCATCAATCCGATCGAGCCCGGCCAGTCGGCCATGGTGACCATCACCTACACCGTGGCGCTCACCGCCGAAGGTCAGACGCTGCATAACTTCGCCGAAATCACTGGCGGGAAGAATCCTGACGGCGCCGTCGTCGCAGACATCGACAGCACCTTTGACAACAACAATGCCAACGATGGCCTTGTGGATGATGATGAACTCTACAACAACAACGGTGACGAGGACGATCACGATCTGGCTGACATCGTCATCCTGCCTCCGGGTGTTTGGGACCTTGCCCTGCGCAAGTCGTTGGCAACGAGTCAGGCACTGTCGGTCAATCCAGGCGACAACGTGAACTTCAACGTTGAAGTCTTCAATCAAGGCACCGAGACCGCCTACAACGTCCGTGTGGTGGACTACATCCCTGCTCAGATGACGCTGAACGATCTGCGCTGGACCACTGGCACAGGCAATACGGCTACGACCTTGCTGAATCAGCCGTTGCAGCCTGGCACCAGTGTGATCCTGCCGATCATTCTGAAGGTGAACACCAATGTCGTCGGCCCTCTCGATGTCACCAACTTCGCGGAAGTTCAGTCCTTCGTGGATGTGAATGGCACCACACGTGCTGACTCCGACAGCGTGGCTGACAATTCGCCTTCGAATGACGGTCCGTCGATCGACGATGCCATCAATAACGAGAACAGTGATCAGGATGACCACGACGGAGCCCTTGTGAAGGTGAATCCGCCAGCCGTGTTCGACCTCGCTCTGCGCAAGAAGCTTGGCGAAGGCCAGAGCAGCACCGTCGCTCGCGGTGGTCTGGTGTCCTTTGAGTTCGAGATCTTCAACCAGGGTTCGGTCCCTGCTCACAACGTGGTGGTAACTGACTATCTGCCCAACACGCTGACGCTTGAAGACGATAACTGGTTCAGCACGCTCCCAGGACAGGTGGCCACCACGATCTTTGGTCCGATTAATCCGGGTCAGTCGGTTACCTTTACTCTCAGCGCACGCCTGAGTTCCACCGCGGTGGCGAATGCCGTCATCACCAACCGTGCGGAAATCAGTGCTGCCTATAAGCCGGACGGTTCGGCTGGATCAGACAGTGACTCGGTGGCGGACAACAATCCGACCAACGATGGCACACCGACCAATGACGCCATCAACAATGAAAATGGCGATCAGGATGATGCGGACTTCGCTGTGATCACCGTGGCTCCTCCAGGTGTGTTTGACCTCGCCTTGCGCAAGACTCTGGCACTTGGCCAGACGACCGCCGTCAATGCTGGTGATTACGTGAACTTCACCGTTGAGGTGTTCAATCAAGGTTCTGTGATGGCCAAGGCTATCCAGGTCATTGATTACATCCCTGCTGGCATGACGCTGGCAGATGCCAACTGGATCGACAACGGCAATGGCACTGCCACTGGAAGCTTCGGCACGATCTTCACGCTTGCTCCTGGTGCCAGCGTGCAGCTGCCTATCCGCCTCCGTGTCAGCACCGCGACAGCGGCAGGCACTCTCCGAAACATAGCAGAGATCGCGTCCGCTCGTGACGTGGATGGCAATGTGGTGGCGGATTCCGATAGCGTCATGGATATCAACGGCACCAACGATGGCCTGATGACGGACAACGAAATCAACAATGCTTCGTTCGACGAAGATGACAGCGACTTCGCTAACATCACCGTCAATGAGCTGGGCCGCGCCGACCTTGCGTTGCGTAAGACGTTGAAGCCTGGTCAGGCCAACGCCGTCCGTGCTGGTGATAAAGTCTGGTATCGTATGGAAGTCTTCAATCAAGGAGTGCTTCCCGCCACCGACATCAAGGTGTGTGACTATGTGCCTGCGAACATGACCTTCGTTCAGTCGGAGAATCCGTTCTGGTCCGTGGAGCCTAACAACATTGTGGCCTGCACCTTGACTGGTCCTTTGGCACCCGGTGCCAGTGCGCAGCTCGATCTCTGCCTGCACATAGCGGACAACGCTGCTGCGGACAGTAGCATCGGCAATTACGCTGAAATCTGCGCCTTCAAGGCGATTGGTCCGAACGATGTGGTTATCACCACTGATGCCGACAGCACCCCGGACAACGTGTTTGGCAACGATGGACAGGTGACCAATGACGCGATCAACAACGAGTCCTTCGATCAGGATGACATGGACTGCGAATTCATCACTGTCCTTGCCCCTGAGCAGATCGACCTCGCTCTGCGCAAGACTTTGAAGACTGGCCAGAACCCTGTGCCTGCTCCAGGCCAGACGGTTTGCTACACGATTGAAGTCTTCAATCAGTGCGGCCAGACGGTCTCTGACATTGTGGTCTGTGACTACCTGCCTGCGGGCCTCGTGCTCGACGGTAACTCTGTCACGGAATGGGCTGCCGTGGGTTCCAATATGGTGACCTGCACGATCCCTGGACCGCTCGCCCCAGGAGCCAGCCAGGCCATCGAGATCTGCTTCAAGGTGGCAGACAATGCGGTGCCAGGCACCACGATCAGCAACTATGCTGAAATCTGCGCGGCCAAGGACGAGAAGGGTCAGCCTGCATTGGATGCAGACAGCACCTTCGACGCCAACTCGGGCAACGATGGACGTGTGAGCAATGACGCGATCAATGGAGAAGACTTCGATGAAGACGACCACGACTGTGAGACCATCACGGTGGGTGAGTCGGCTCGCTTTGACCTCGCTCTTCAGAAGCGTCTGGCTCCGAACCAGATTGGCTCCGTGCGCCCTGGCGATCTTGTGACCTACTCGATCGAGGTCTTCAACCAAGGCACCATTCCTGCCACCCAGGTGGGTATCGTGGACATCTTGCCTGCGGGCTTCACTCTCGCTGATTCCGCATGGGTCTCGATGCCTGGCAGCATGGCACTGCGCAGCATCGCGGGTCCGATTGCACCTGCGAGCAGCAGTATCGTGAGCATCACGCTGCGTGTGGGAAGCTCCACGGGCAATACACAAAACTACGCGGAGATCTTCGCGGCACGCAATGGCGTGACCAACGTGGCCGTCGATGCTCTCACGGGTGATGCGGACAGTCCTTATGATGTGAGCGCCACCAATGAAGGCACCATCGTCGATGACGAACTCAATGGTGCTCTGGGCGATCATGACAGCGCTGACATCGCGGTGATTGAAGTGCTGGCTGGTCCTACCCTCGGTGATCGTGTCTGGGAAGATCGCAATGCCAATGGCATTCAAGATCCGAACGAACAGGGCATCGGCGGTGTGACGGTCTATCTCCTCAATGGCTCCGGCACGCCTACGGGCCGTAGCACCACAACCGATAGCAATGGCTTCTACACCTTCACAGGCATCGAAGCTGGCGATTACTGTGTGCAGTTCGATCTGCCCGCGGGCTTCATCTTCAGCAAGGCCGATCAGGGCTCCAATGACAACATCGACAGCGATGCCGATGCGATCACTGGCCGCACAGCGAAGACCACGATTGATGCTGCTGAAACAGATGGCTCGTGGGATGCGGGTCTGTTCCGCCCTGCCACGCTCGGTGGTCTGGTCTGGCATGACAGCAATGACAATGGTCTCGTCGATCAGGGTGAAACGGGCATCGAAGGCGTGAGCGTCCAGCTCTGCCTGCTCAATGGCACCGTCGTGACCACAGTCACCACGGATGTCGATGGCAGCTACGAGTTCACCAACCTCCCTGCTGCTCTATATCGTGTGAAGATCAATACTCCGCCGACTGGCGCTTCGGTCTCATCGTCTAACACCGATCTGGCTGACAACAACCAGCCTGGGGATGACAATGGGAATCAGAATGGTGCCGGTGCGCCTGCGAAGAGCCCGTTGATTACACTGAGCTACGGCGAGGCGGATAATACCATCGGCTTCGGCTTCGTGCCGACTGTGGGCGTGGGCAACATGGTCTTCGTTGATCACAACGGCAATGGTGTCGCTGATGACGGTGAAGGTGTGAGCGGTGTCACGCTGCGTCTCTACCGTGAATTCGATACCGTGGGCTCCAGTGCTCCTGCGGCCACGACGACGAGCGCCGCTGGCGGCAGCTACCTCTTCAGCGGTCTGCGCCCAGGTGCCTACTTCATCCACATTCCTGCCACGCAGTTCGCCACTGGAGCGCCGCTTGCAGGTCGTGCCTCGATCCCAGGCTCCGGCACCGACAATGGTGTGGACGATCTGAATGATGAAAACGGCATTGATGTGACGAGCACCGCTGCCACCGGCATCCGCTCCAGCGTCTTCACCTTGCTCCCAGGCGGTGAGCCGATTGATGCGATCAGCGAGAACGGTCTCGTTGCTGATGCGGACAATGCCTTTGATGCCAACAACGATCTCACCATCGACTTCGGCTTCGTGGGTGCCAAGCCTGCCACCTTCTCCTACTGGCAGGCGGTCAATGGCCTCAATGGTCAGAACCAGCCTGGTCAGAATGGTGACACGGATAGTTACAACAACCTCGTTGAGTATGCCCTGTGCATGAATCCTGGCAGCGGCGTGCAGCCTTCACCGGCCTTCTGCGTCCGTCTCAATGCAGGCACCAATCCTGCGGATGGCAAGGTGGAAGCCTTCTACACACGCCGCGCAGGTGGTGGCCAGGGCGACATCACTTACACGCTGGAAATCCTGCGTGAGCTGAGCCAGTCCCCAAGCGGCTGGACCACCTCCACCTTGACCCCCGTGGTCACGGACAACGGCGACGGCACCGAGAAGGTGTTCTACCCGAACCTCGAACTGGAGCCTGTCTTCGCCAGTGCTGGCCACGGCTTCGTCCGCCTCCGCGTGACTCTCACGGGCACGCCAAACACGGGTGTGACGGAAGTCTTCGGCTGGAACCGCCGCGCCTTCCCGGTGCAGTGCGAGACCTTCGCGATGCCTTTCCTCCAGAAAGAGATGTTCAGCGGTGTGGTCGATAGCATCAATGGCACGACGATCAATGTGACGACCTCGGCCGGCACGATCACTCTCAATACAGCGATCAACGCCAGCCAGCCATCCTTCGTGGAAGTGACGGATGGTGACAACGAGGGGCATCGCTTCGAACTGGATGAAGGTGCCACCACGGCGACGACGCTGGCCATTGACGCAGGCAATATGCGCAACACCCAGACCGCCCTGCCGGGCAACCTCGTGGGTGACAAGATCGTGGTGCGTGCGCACTGGACGCTCAACAACCTGTTCCCGAAGACCTACTTCATCGCTGGTCCAGACTCCGTGACAGGTGACCGTCTGATGTTCTTCAATCCTGCGGCCAACAACTACGACATCATCTTCATGGCCACCGTCGCAGGCCAGCGCCGCTGGGTGCTCGAAGGCGATGCTACCCAGGCTGATGCGGGCAATCGCATCCTGGCTCCTGGTGAGGCCGGTGCGTTCTTCGTCCATCCGCGTAACAGTCCGATCACCATGGCCTTCGTCGGAGTGGTCCGTGCCAATGACTTCGCCATGCCGCTCAAGGTAGGCAGCAATTACATGGGTGGTGGCTGGCCGATTGATCAGAGCCCGAATGATCGTGCGATGACCGTGGCCAATGGATTCACCGGTGGTCGCTCCAGCACGGTGGCGGACAACTTCCAGTTCTGGAAAGGTGACACCGTCCTCCATGCAGAAGGCTATGAGACGCACTTCCTCTACAACTACAGCGGCTTCACCCACTGGCAGTCGGCTACCAGCCCGACTCTGCTCAGCGAGAATGATCTGAAGCTCTTCCGCGCCATGCGCGGTGTGGTCTTCACCAGCCGTGCGGGCAAGGCGAACTACGTGATGCCCATGCCGTGGGCACCCTGATGAGCTGATGCGGAGCCTGCCCTGATCGAGAGGTCGGGGCGGGCTCTCGCAAAAAGATTTCAGTTCGTTCTTGTGTCTTAACTCCCTTAATTATATATTTTCCATAACCAATATGAAAACAAACAGGAGATTCTCCCTCATTGCCGCTCTTGGCCTCGCTTGCCTCGGGTGGGTTTCCTCCTCGCAGGCGACCACCATCAACTGGGGCACCTACTTCTCGGCCACGACTTACCTGTTCGACTCCAATGGGGTGCCGCTGACCTCCGAGTATGTGTTTGAGCTAGGTTCGTTCGGCACCTTTGTTCCTACCGCTGCAAACATGACGGACTGGCAGGCCAACTGGAAGGTCTTTGATCGTGCCGTGGATACCGATGGATGGATTCCCTCTTCGGGCACCGTGGGTTCTGGAGCGACTCTGGAAAGCGATTTCACGACGGACAACGCTACTTTGTCCCAGTCCAACACTTTCGCCGAGGGCGAGCAGGCCTACATCTGGGTTTACAAAGGCACGGCGGGCAATCCCAATTACTCCGCTGGCCTTGAGTGGGCGCTGGTGACCAACAATGCTTCGGATTCCAATGTGGCTGATGACTGGCTTTTCCCAGCCCCTTCCGGCCATGTGACCACGACGCTCGACTGGCGCATCGAAGACGCGACCGCATCGCCCTTCGGTGGCCTGAACGATACGCAACACGACGGTTCGTATTCCTCCACGCCTCCCGCCTTCATCCTTCAGACGCACACGACTGCGACGATCCCTGAGCCAGGCACCGGCTTGCTACTGGGCCTCACCGCCCTGGGCTTGATTCGGAGAAAGCGCACCGCACGCGCCTGATTCGATCTCCCGACTTCCTCCACGCCATCCACCTCAGGACTCGAATGTCCGCAGGGTGGATGGCTTTTTGTTGGGAGCGAGAGGACGTGACCGATGCCTCACGGCAAATCCATCACGGGTGGCAAAGCCTTCACCATGGGCACTTCGTGGCGCTCCATTTCGGTGATGAGCTTGGCACGCAGCGACTTCACCAATTCGCCATTGCCCGGCACGCGCGCCAGATTGTGCAGTTCTTCAGGATCGGCATCCAGATCATAGACCTCCTCCATCTCGCCAGCGGTGAGATTGCGGATGTATTTCATCCTGCCGTCGCGAATCATCAGCCACCAGGGCACATTGCCTGTGTGCGCGAGCACTTCGGGATCCGTGGGCACGGTGTTGGTGTCCGCACCGTAGTGATCGCCCGTGTGAATCATCAGCGTGGGGCGCTCGCGTTTGCTCGTCTCAGGGGCTTTGAGCAGCGGCGTTAGGTCCTGGCCATGCATGGTCCACGGTTCCTTCAAACCCGTGAAGGCGAGGATCGTGCTCACGAGGTCGGCAGAATTGACTGGCTCACGGCATACCTTGCCTTGTGGCAACTGGGAAGGCATGGAGACAATGAGTGGTGAGGCGATGTTCGCGTCATACGGAGCCACCTTGATGCTGCTGCCATGCTCGCCGAGAGCGAAGCCCTGATCGGCGGTGTAAATCACCAGCGTGTTCTCCAGTTGACCGCTGTCCTTCAGGGCCGCCATCACGCGGCCCACGCCTTCATCAATGGCCATGTTGCACTCGTTCACCTGCTGCACCCACTTGTCGTAAGTCATGCCCGCTTCGTCGTGATCGAAGTTGTTCTTCCGCTTCGCCGCCTTGGCTTTGCGTGGCTGGCCGTCCTTGCCGGGAGCCCAGGCCTGCGTCTTGTCGAGATACTTCGGCTTGTCGGGACGAGGGCCAAAGATGTCAGCCGGCACCGTCGCCTTCTCGCCCTTCAGCTTTCCTTTGTGTCGATCAGCCGGGGTCGTAGGCCCATGAATCGCACCGTAGCAGAGCCACAGATACCAGGGCTTCGCCGCGTCCCGAGTCTTGCCCTTGATGTAGTCGATGGCCCACTCGGTGTAGTTGTCCGTGGAGTAGCCATCTTGCTCCTTCACCACCCCATTGAAGCTGAGGATCTGTCCCGTGTAGTAGGCCCCCGCGTTCTCGGGATGGCCGGGTCGGTTCCAGACAATCTGATAGTCCCAATCGCGACCAAATCCTGTGTCGGTGCCCGTGTGCCACTTGCCGATCTGCGCTGTGTGGTAGCCATGCTTGCGCAGCTCGGCAGGCCAGAACCTGCACTGCGCCGGATCGTAAGTGCTGGCTGGATACGTGCCTTCCATTCGCATCGTCTGCACCCCCGGTTGAAGACGGCCCGTGAGCATCGTCGCCCGCGAAGGCATGCACCACGCCCCCAGATACGAGCGATGGAATCGCACCCCGCTCGTTGCCAGCGCATCAATGTTCGGCGTGTGCGCCATCTTCTGGGCTTCGGGGTAGGCGCTGATCGTCTTGTAAGGCTGGTCGTCAGCGTAGATGAAGAGCACGTTGGGGCGCTTCTCAGCCGCAGCAGCGACGGAGCAAAGCAGAGCCAGGAGCGAGAGGAGGCGAGGAATCATGCGTGCATCAACGCATCACCACGCGATGCTTTGCATCAATCTCCGCCGCCACCAATCGTGATCCGCTTCGCGGGAATGATGGAGTCGATGATGCCTTCCTCCGTTTCTTGCTTGAGGCGAAGCTGACCGCACGCAGCGGCAATGTCGTGCCCCTTCTCGCGGCGCAGCGTTGCCGTCACGCCAGCGTTCAGCAGCACCGCTAAAAACGCATCCTGCTGTGCCTCGCTGGGGCGCTTCCAATGCAGACCCTCGACCGTGTTGTAAGGGATGAGATTCACCTTTGCTTGCAGCGGCTTCGCACGCTTCGCCAGCACGCGGGCCTGATCGAGACCGTCGTTCACCCCTTCGATGAGGATGTATTCAAAGGTGAGGTGCTGCTTCCGCTTGCGATGCCATTCGGCGAGCGCGTCGAAGAGTTCACTCAGCGGATACTTCTTGTTCACTGGCATGATTTTTTCCCGCACCTCATCCGTCGCGCCGTGCAGGCTGATCGCCAGACGCACCTGCAAAGGGAAGTCCGCCAGCTTGCGGATGTTCGGAGCCACACCGCTCGTGCTCAGCGTCATGTGCCGTGCCCCGATGCCCACGCCCCACGGCGCATTCAGGATCTCGATCGCCGTGGTGACATTCGTGTAGTTCGCCATCGGCTCGCCCATGCCCATGAAGACCAGATTGTCGATGCGGTCCTGCGCCAGCGCCTCCACCTGCACGATCTGCTCCACGATCTCGCCCGCCGTCAGATTGCGCGTGAAGCCCGCCAGCCCGCTCGCGCAGAACTTGCAGTCGTAAGCACAGCCCACCTGGCTCGATACGCACAAGGTCAGCCGGTCGCTCGCCCCGCCGTAGAGTGCCGGGTTCGCCGGAATCAGCACCGTCTCCACGTAGCGTCCGTCGTGCAGCTTGAACAAGTATTTGCGCGTCGTGTCCTCCGACCCCGAGACGCTCGAGTAGCTCATCGTGCGCAGCGTAAGCCGCTCCGCCAGCTTCGCCCGTAGCGCCGCGCTCAGGTTCGTCATCTGGACAAAACTCAGCACCCGCCGCTGGAAGACCCACTCCATCACCTGCTTCGCCCGGAAGCCCGGCTCGCCCATCTCCTTGAACACAGCCGTGAGCTGCTCCAGCGAGAGACCGAGGAGACTGGGTTTGGGTGAGAGCGGTTCAGACATGCGCGCCATGTGTAGCGCACGATGCGGCTGGCTCAAGGCGGAGAGCATCGTCTCCGTTACAGCCCTGCTCAGCGAAGTGGAAGGCGAGCACCGCCAACGACAGAAACGATCCTCTCTTGAAGGCTCTTCAGGTTCCACATCGCCGCCCCACTAGAATCTCCTGGCCTTCGATGATGGAGCTGGGACGAGGAAGGGGCGGAGGAACGCGCGTGCAGACAGGAGTGTCTGCATCACTCTGTGCACGGGTGAATGGCGGTCAGCAGTAGTGCGCGCCCTGGGTCTCGACATACACCGCATAGATGGAGGTGCTGGCGGCGATGTAGAGTCGGTTTCGTTTTGCGCCGCCGAAGCAGAGGTTCGCGCCGATCTCGGGCAGCTTGATCTGGCCGATGAGTGCGCCTTCGGGGTTGAAGCAATGCACGCCATCGTAGCCGTCGCCCACCCAGCCGCCGGCGATCCAGATGTTGCCGTCGATGTCGGCGCGGATGCCGTCGGCAACGCCGCCTAAGGTAGGCACGCTTTGCTGCTGGGCATTGGAAATGGGTTTCACAGGCTTGCCATCCACGACCGTGGGTTCTCCACGCGCGGTGCGTTTACTGTGCGTGTAGGTTACCCACCCCTTGTTCATCTCCACAAACACCTTCCCGTTCTCCAGCGTCTTCTCGTCCTTCACATCGAAGACCATGAGGTTCCGAGGTTCGCCCGTGTCGGCGATGTAGAGCTTCTTGTAGTCGGGGGAGAAGCAGAGGCCGTTGGGCTTGGTGAGGGCGTCGGTGACCTTCGTGATCTTGCCATCGAGATCCACGCGATAGACGGCCTCTTTGATTTCCAGGGTGCCCTTGTTGCCCTCGTAGTTCATCATGCTGCCGTAGCCGGGATCGGTGAACCAGATGCTGCCGTTCGGATGCACCACCACATCGTTGGGCGCGTTGAAGGGTTTGCCCTCGAACTTGTCGGCAATAATGACCGGCTTGCTGCCGCCCTCGTAGCGCACCACGCGGCGGTTGCCGTGCTCGCAGGAGAGCTGGCGACCCTGGGGATCAAAGGTGTTGCCGTTGCTGTTCCCGGCGGGGTTGCGGAAGGTGGAGACGTGACCGTCTTCCTCCAGGCGGCGCATTTGCACATCGTTGGGGATGTCGCTCCAGATGAGATACTTGCCCACGCTGTTCCAGGCGGTGCCTTCGGCCCAGAGGCAGCCGGTGTGGACGCGTTGGATGGCGGTGTTGCCCAGCTTGTATTTCTTGAAGCTCGGATCGATGGCCACAATGTCCTCGTCGGGGTAGCGGACGGGATTTTGCCCGGACCAGTCGCGAGCAAAGGCAGTGCCGGCAAAGGCGAGTGAGGAGGCGAGGAAGGAGCGGCGGGTGGTGTCGTTCATGGCGGGCATGGTTGTAGTCAGTGACGCTGAAAAAGGGAATCCCTTTGCGACGAATTTTTCGGGCCGCGCGCTGCCGTGCAAAGCTCACAATCGCCAAAGGTTTGCGCGGATCGTTCGATAGGACATGGTGAACGCCCTTCGCTCCATGCCTGCTCCCGTCTATAAGCCCGTCTCCAAGCCAGCCGCCCAGCCATTGCCGGAGCCCGTGGTTCCAGCTCCGAAAGGCTACGTCGCACTCACGCTCTTCACCTCGTGGCTGGCCAAGCTGACCTTCCTCGTCTGGCCGCTCGGGGAGATTTCCACCGTGGCCTTCCACGCGAGCAGCAGCGCCTTGACGCCGTTCTGTGCCTGGTTGGGGCTGCTGGCCTTTGGCTTGCAGGTGTATCTGGTGGCCAGCAGTTCGTCGGACCTCGTCCGTGGTGTGGCGGTGCTTCGCGGGGTGGAGGCACAGGCCGGGCAAATGGAGGTGAGCTACCGGAGTCAAAGTGTGACCGAGTTCTGGAATGGCTGCCTCCAGTCGTTCACCAAGGTGAAGCCCGTGGCCTGGTTCGGTCCGGTGCTGGTGGTGTTGGTGGCGTTGCCCTACCTCGGAGCGGGACTCTCGCAGGTGGCCTGGCTGGCGATCATGCTCCTGCTCCTGGTGATCGAGCACTGCGTGTGCGGTGGCCGGGCTCTGTGGCACCGTTTGCCGCGAGTGCTGCGGACCTTCCTCACCTTTGCCGTGATCATGCTGAGCTGGGTGTTCCTGCGCTCGGTGAATATGGACCATGCGATGCACTACTATGGCGCGCTCGCCGGGCGTTGGGATCTGACGGAGTCAGCGCTGATCGCCGAGGCTCGACTCACCTCGGATTCGAATCTGCTCATCGTCATCATGAGCCTCATCATCGTCGTGGTGCTGCCGCCCGTGCAGATGATCATCGAGCCGATGAAGCGCTGGAAGACAGGGCTGGCGGTGGCGGCATTGGCCTTCGTGGTGTTCTCCTCCACATCGCACTGGGCGAGCCTGATGCATCGCGTGATGAAGCGCGGCAGCGAGAGCGTCTTCGCCGGGTATGGCGGCTGGTTGTTCGATGCGCGTGAACTCAATGCCCTCAGCGGCTGGGGTGCCTTGCAGGCTGAGTTGAGCGCTCCGGGTCAACCGCTGAGCACGGCACCGCAGGGGGTGCTGGATTTCGCGACCAAGCTCAAGGAACGCGGGGTGCCGCTGCTGCTGATCCCGCTGCCGATGAAGGCGTCCATCTTCACCGAGCAGATCACGGGCACCGATCCTGATTTCAGCGAGGCACCGCTCTACCACGACAGCCAGCCTGCGCTCTACGACTTGTTCACCAAGGCGGGCATCGACGTCCAGGATCTCACGCAGGCCATGCTGCAACTCAAGGAACGCAAGAAGCCCGTCTTCCTGAAGCAGGACTCGCACTGGACCCCTGAGGCCGTGCATGAGCTGGCGAAGCAGATCGCTGCGTATGTGAAAAAGAAGTATCCCGAGGCGGCCTCCGATCATCCGCTGATCATCGACGCCAAGGCACCCGAAGGGCACAGCCTGGGCGATCTGGCGAAGCGGCTGCGACTCACCAGCCCGCTCTCCTCGTTGAGCCCGGAGACAGCCGTGATGGTGAGCTTCCCCGGCATCGCCAATGATCCCGCCTCCCCGCTGGCCCTGATCGGCGGCAGCGACCTCCGCATCTACGATGATCCCCAGCTCGGCTTCAGCGATGAGGGTCAGGACCTGCGAGCCAGCTTCGTCCAGCATCTGGCGCTCTACCTTGGCCACCCCATCGATGCCTACACGCAACGCGACGGTCACCATGCCTTCGCACGTCGGCTCGATGACGAAGTGCGGGAGAAGAAGCTCGTCATCTGGATCGTGCCTGCGCGCGACCTACTGCAACCCGCTATCTCCGCGCTCGAGTGGAAGCCCGTGACCTTCAACCCCGAACGCCGTCCGCCCCAGGTGCTCACGCCGATGGTGCCAGGCGCAGGGAAGTAACCACCGGCAAGCGTCGCCGCGCTTCGCACTTGTCTCCCGGCCATTCGTTGCCGCCACCCGATCCTTCGGCGAGACGCCGAAAGCCTCACGCGGGACGCGTGTGCTCCCCGTCGCTTGCGATGGCAGCGCGGACACGTTTGTCCGCCGTGTGTCCCCAGGCTTTTCGCTGCTCCGCAGACGCTCGATGCGGGCAGGAACCGGAGCGAAGCGGAGATAGACAGCCGTAGGCTGCCCGATCAGGGCGAACGCAGTGAGTCAATGCCCGCGCTCCTGTGGCGCGGGGCCGTCTCGAGGCGGATCTTCCCCGTTGAAGCTGGGGTCTGTGACCCCGGACCTGAGGGGCTTGCGTTGGGTTCGGGGAACTTTCGTTGGCTCTGGCCGGGGCCGTGCGGTGGCGGACGAGCGGACCTGCGGTGGCGGATGGGAGGACCTGCGGCGGCGCACCTCTCCGGGGTCACAGACCCCGGCTTCAGCGGTGTCTGGCTCGGTGATCGCTGAACGGCCTGTCGGCAGCCCTGGGCATCCCGTTGCGGGGCGAGGGGGCGACGATGCAGCGGCTTCGCCGCACGCGGCGGCGGCTTTTCGAGGGGGTGTCGTCGGCTTTTGGGGGGACTGCAGCGGCTGGTCGCGGGGGGGCGGCGGCTGGGTGTGGGGCTGATGCGGCTTTTTCGTGTCGTGCGGCGGCTTTTCCTAGCGGTGACGCGGCTTTTTCCGGGTCTGCTGCGGTGACAGGGGCGGAGAAAGCCGCTGCATCGGGGCGAGGAGCCGAGTCTCATCTACCCGAAGCGCCTACTGGGGCGGGCAAAGTCGTTCCGCAGGCGTAAAAAAGGATTGCAAGGCGGCGAACGATTTTGCTAGTCTGGCCTCTCGCTGACGAAATTGCCGGTGAAATCCCGGTCTGGACCACCTCTTCTCGCGTTTATGCCGAACCCTGCCGGTGCTCATTGGGATGATGGCTTAACCTTCTGGAATGATGGTTCGACCTGGGCTTCGGCCGGTGCCGTTGGCGGGTCGATTCTGACCCCCGCCTCACCCATCCCTACCAA
>CAUJJC010000265.1 GCA_963204975.1 Verrucomicrobiota bacterium
GCGTCGGCAAGCAACAAGGCAGCGCCTTCGGCAGTCTTGCCCTTCTTTTTGTAGCCGCCTTCCTCCACCACACTCTGGGGCAACATGCCGATGTGCCCGACAAAAGGAATGCCCGCCGCGATGATGGCTTTTATTTGCGACAGCATCGTCACTCCGCCTTCGAGCTTCACCGCCGATGCTCCAGCCTCCATCAGCCGCCGAGCATTGTAAACGGCCATCTCGGAGGTGATGTAGCTGTGGTAGGGCAGATCAGCGATAACCGGTGCGCGAGTCTGCGCGCGACACACGGCACGCGTGTGGTGCAGCATGTCATCCATGGTCACACCTGTCGTGTCTGGCAATCCCAGCACCACCATGCCCAACGAATCGCCCACGAGCATGAGGTCCACTCCCGCTTCATCGAGCAGTCTGGCCGTGGGATAATCGTAGCTGGTCAGCACCGCGAGCGGAGGACCGCTGCGCTTCCGTGAGGCGAGTTCGGAAAGGGACGAGAGCACGGCAGGAAGGAGAGGATTCGAGTGAGTGCCTAAGAGGTCCTGAGGCGAAGGCGTGAACTTCAGCCCTGGATTCGACTTGAACTCGTCATTGGTCATTCGTCATACCACGCCCGACTGACCAAAGGCCCAAAAGCAAACTTAGTGATGGCATCCGCAGCCTTCGCCGCAGCCACCACCCGACTTGCCCCAGACTTCCTCTTCCGTGGGCACGCGACCCTTTTCGAGCGTCTTGGTGACATAACCATTCACGGTCTCGGCGATGCCTTGGAGAATCTGCTGAGCTTCGACAAAGGCGACGATCGCAGGGTGCGCATCGCAGCGGTTCTGAAGGTCATCGAACTGACGCTGCTCAATCGCGGTCGGCTCTTCGCCGTCATGGCTCTTGCGATGCAGGGCACGGCCCATGGTCGCCATTTCGCGATACAGAGTGACGGCATCCTCATCAGCCAGGAAGGCCTCGGCTTGGTCACGAGCGTTGCACACTTCCTCATCGGCCACGATGGCTTCGCAGAGGTCTTGGATGCGGGATTCGATAGTGGGGGCGGCGGTCATAGGGCCGCGAGAATAAACGCGAATGCGCGGCGTGCCTGCGATTTGTGCAGATTCTTCAAGCCTGCCCAAGTCCCTGCGATCACCGCAGTCGGAGAGCACCTAGACCTTCGCGCCCATCGTCGGTGTCTTCGCCGTCGTGATGAAGGCCGCCTGCACATAGAGAGGCTCCAGATGATCGGCTTCCACCAATCCCGAGCGCAAGCCATGGCTCGCCAGCCGGATGGCACTCGGAACCGTCACAGCCACCTGCGCGAGCGCCAGCGGCGGCTTGCCATCGCTGGTCAACACCGGCACACCACCTTGCTCGTCCAACCATGCGTGAAGCCCCTGTTCATCGAGCAAAACAAAGTCTGCTTCCAGTTGGCAGTCGCGCACGCGAGCGGCGTAGAATTTGGCCCGTCGTGCGTCGCCGATCACCGCGTAAGCACCGTCGTCGAGCGCTGCGATGCTCGGCAATCCATGAACCGGCACGCCCCGCGACAACGCCACTCCGTAGGCGGCTGCGATGCTGATGCGCACGCCCGTGTAACTCCCCGGCCCCGTGCCCACCACGATGGACTGGAGTTGATCGCCTGCGGCTTCCAGCGCCTCAGCCAGAGGGCCGTAGAGCATGGAGTTGTGCGAGCGCTCGGACGTGAAGTCCGCCTCATAAGCCACAGAGCGATCTTCACGGACCACAGCGATGTGTCCGCGAGAGGTGGAGAGATCAATGCCGAGCACGCACTTCATGGTTCGATGCGCGTAACATGTCGCCCGCCTTCTAGCAAGGCCTCCAACCGATACCATTGTGCGTGATCGGGCAGCAGCGCAGGAAACAGGTCCGCCCATTCCACCACCACAATCCCCGGCTGATCGAGATACTCATCCCAGCCAATCGAGAGCAGATCTGCCTCGCGTTCCATCCGATAGAAGTCGAAGTGAAACACCGGCAGTCGCGCGCGCTGATACTCATGCACCAGACTGAAAGTAGGACTGGTGACTTCTTCATTCGATCCCAGTCCATCGAGCAATCCCTTCACGACGTGCGTCTTGCCTGCACCGAGCTGACCGCACAAGGCGATGACGTCGCCTTCATGCAGCCCCTGCGCCAGCGAGGCTCCCCAGGCGAGGGTTTCTTCGGGTGATGCGAGATGGGTGCTCATGCGTCCTTGGCAAAGTGATCCCAACCACGGCTCGCGAAGCTTGGCAAGCGTCCGGCACCGATCTTCACAAGTGATCCAATCTTCGTCAGTGGCGTATCGAACTCCAACTTCCAATCCTCCGTCAATTCATCCGCCGACTCCGCCGCGATGGAGAACAGCAGTTCATAGTCCTCACCATCCCCCCAAGCCTGCACTGGCGTGCAACCCTCAGTGCATGGCAATGCTTCTTCGTCGATGATGAACTCGACACCACTCGCCTTGGCCAGCCTCGGCAGATCCTTCGCTAGTCCATCGCTCAGATCCATCATTGCACTCGGAAGATAAAGATTTTTCAGCCAGCGAGCCTCTTC
>CAUJJC010000266.1 GCA_963204975.1 Verrucomicrobiota bacterium
CACGGGTAGCGCTCCGGGTGCTGTCATTCGGGCCATTGGTCCCAATGGCGTGATGAAGCGCGTGTTTTACTTCAGGCAGGACTTGTCCAACGACGGGATCAAGGTGGGCTCTCCGTTCTTGCACTTCGTCGCCAGTCTCAATACGCCGCCTGCCTTCGCGAAGAGTGCCTCGTATTTGATGCACGAGGGCGGCTTCTCAGTGATCCGCAATTTCCTCCTCACCCAGTGCCGAGGCATTGTTCAGGACCCCTCGGGAGTGCCCTACCGGAGCTTCGGTGAGCAAGGCTGGAACGTCTCGCTCTACGGCAACTACCGGGGCACCATCGACCTCTTCAACGAGCACCAGCAGAGCGATCTCGTGACTGCGTATCAGCGATTTGGTGCCCAGCCACTCACCTTTGGCATCGGCTACCTCTACGATCCTGAACGCACCTCACTAATGGTGGGTCGTCCCGGCGCGATGCGCATGTCAGCGCGCTGAGTAGGGCACGAAGTGGAGAAGTAGAAAGGTGGAGAAGTGAGAAGTGGTGCGGCTTCTGCATCTCCACTTATCCACAAGCCATCACAACAATCTCCGCACGCTCTTCCCCATTGTGCCGTGCATTGGGTGATCGGACGCTGGAATGCGAACGTATCGCTCTCCAGTATGAATACCGAATCGCTCATCGCTCAGCTTCGCCAGAAGGCGGAGGATCTCGTCAAACGCGGCACCGACCTCCGCGTTGAAACCGCCCGGCTCGTCGAGGAAGCGAGCGGCCCCTTCCACGCCGCCACGGGTGGGCTTACTTCTTTGGTCAAAGCCGTGACCGAGGGAGCCATCGCAGGCGCAAAGCACAACCTGCCAGCCGATCCGATCAGCGTGCTCTCGCCCGTGATCGACGGCATCACCGATGGCCTCACGAAGTCCGCGCAGGCCGTGAAGTTCACGCTCGAAGAAAGCGCTGCCAGCGGCACGCGCTTCGCGCACGAAGACCTCGCCAAGATCGGTCAGGACTTCACTGGTCTCGGCAGCATGATCAGCGACATCGTCACCGGAGCCGCGAGTGCCCTCGGCGATCACGCCAAGGAACAAGCCAGCACCTTGGCCGCGCACGCGAAGCAAACATTCGCCGCTGCGCTGCCTCCCTTGGAAGCCGCCCTCCATGCCGCCACGCATCACCCCAAGCAGCTCGGCATGGAAACCGTGCAAGCCAGCACTGGTGCCGCCAAGCACGCCGCTGGTGTGCTCTTCAGCGAACTCGGCAAGGTGCTGCAAAAAGCTGGCGAGAAGCTGGGCGCGTAGGCTAGCCTCAGCATCATGAAAATGACGCTATGGATCATCTTTGGGCTCAGTGTGTTTTGGTTCGGTCTGGCCATGAGTGAGCCAAAGGTGAAATCAATCTGTTCCCTGGACGCGATCATCCTTCCCAGAGTCATGGATCTGACCACGCCCCATGAACGGGTTCTGATGTCCGAGGCCTTGGAGAAAGTCATCACGACGAGCCATAGCGCCTCGCTTGGCGCGATAGTGATGGCATTGGTCAGTGCGTGCGGCCTTGGAATCTCCGCCTTACAGGATCGCCGTCTCGCGCGAGCCGATCCAATCTCAAATCAGAAATCTCAGATCTGAAATTCAACGATGCCCCTCATCCCCGAACAACTCACCCGCCATGCACGCCGCGTTGGCGAGGTCGTGGGCATCTTGGCGAAGTATGGCCTGGCCGAATGGCTCTCAGGCGGTGGCTTTGAGCTGCCGAAGAAATTCATCGTCAGCAGCGACGGCGACAAGCTCACTGACTACACCCGAGCTGAGCGCATCCGCATGGCGGTGTCCGAACTCGGCACCACGTATATCAAGCTCGGCCAGATGCTCAGCACGCGAGGTGATCTCGTCGGCTGGGAGATCGCGGACGAACTCGCGAAGCTGCAGACCGACGTTCGCCCCGATGCCGCCGAGGTCACGCTGGCGACAATCACTGCCGAGTTGGGCAAACCAGCGTCGGAGATCTTTGCGGAGTTCAGTGATGAACCGATGGCTTCCGCGTCCATCGGCCAGGTGCATCGTGCTCGGTTGCAAGACGGCACTGATGTCGTGGTCAAGGTGCAACACCCGGACATCGAGAGCCGCATCCGCGTTGATTTGGAGATCCTCCTCGTGCTCGCCGAGTTCGCCGAACGCTCCGCTGAATTGAAGCGCTACCAGCCCGCGCGCGTCGTGTCCGAGTTCCAGCGCACGCTCCTGCGCGAACTCGATTTCAAACGCGAAGAGCGCAACATCTCCGAGTTCACCGAGCACTTCGCCAAGAACACCGACGTGCGCTTCCCGAAGACCTTCCCCGAGTTCAGCACCGCGCGCGTGCTCACGATGGAGATGCTAGAGGGCGTTAGCTTCCGCGATGCAGACAAGTCTCCAAACGTCCTCGTCTCTCGTGATGAACTCGCCCGACGCGGCGCGATCCTGTGGATGGACATGATCTTCCGTGATGGCTTCTACCACGCCGATCCGCACCCTGGGAATCTCATCATCATGAACGACGGCACGCTCGGCGTGCTCGACTGCGGCATGGTCGGTCGCATGGACGATCACCTGCGTGAGCATGTGGAGGAACTCCTTGTCTGCGTCGCCAATCAAGACGGCCCCATGCTCGCACGTATCCTCATGCGCATGTGCAATGCGGGTGGCGATTTCGATGAAGGCGCGTTCGCCGCCGACATCACCGACTTCATCTCCTTCTACGGCAGTCAGCCCATCGAGCACTTCCAGCTTGGCAACGCTCTCAACGAAATCGCCCACAGCATCTCGCGTTACCGACTCGTGATGCCCAACGGCATGGCGCAGATATTGAAAGTGCTCGTCATGCTCGATGGCACCGCCAAGCTGCTCAATCCGAAGCTCAATCTCATCGAGATCATCGGGCCGTATCAGCATCGCATCTTCCTGCGCCAGCTCTCCCCGCGCCGACAATTCAAGAAGCTCAATCGCCTGCTGACCGAGTGGCGCTACGTCGCCAATGAACTGCCCGGTGGCCTCATGCGACTCATGAAGGAATTGCAGGACGGCAAGTTCGACATTCATTTGGAGCATCGTCGCCTGGAGCCCGCCGTGAACCGCCTTGTCATGGGCATGGTCGTCAGCGCTTTGTTCCTCGGGTCCTCCATGCTGCTCAGCAACAAGGTT
>CAUJJC010000267.1 GCA_963204975.1 Verrucomicrobiota bacterium
ACGCCGACTTCGATGGTGACCAGATGGCTGTTCACGTCCCTCTGTCCATTGAGGCTCAGATGGAAGCGCGCTTGCTCATGCTTGCGCCGAACAACATCTTCTCCCCTTCGTCCGGCAAACCGATCACGACACCCTCCCAGGATATTCCGCTGGGCACTTTCTTCCTCACCTACCTCCGCGAAATCGGACAGGGCGATGCGAAAAAGCAGCACCTGCCCATGTTCAATGATGCAGGCGAAATCGAGTTCGGTCTCACCGCAGGTCGGCTCGAAACCAATCAGAAGATCCTCTTCCGCAATCCCGACTACGGGACCAAGGGCCGCATTTTCGGAGATCCAACGAAGCCTGTCATCGAGACCACCGTGGGTCGCGTCCGCTTCAATGAGATCTGGCCTGTGGAACTTGGCTTCATCAACATGAACGTCGGCAAGAAGCAGATCGGAGACATCATCTGGCGCTGCTTCCAGACCGTCGGTCAGAAGGAAACCGTCGTCTGCCTCGACCGCCTGAAGCAACTCGGCTTCCGCGAAGCCTCGCGCTCCGGTATCTCCATCGGTATCACCGATATGATGATCCCCGATGCCAAGAAGGCTGCTCTCGAAGGTGCCTACAGGGAAATCGATGTCGTCGAGAAGCAATATCGCAACGGTATTATCACCAATGGTGAGCGCTATCAGAAGGTCATCGACGTATGGACCAAGGTGGGCGAGCAAGTCGCTGATGAACTCTATCGCACGATCGAATACAACGACGGCAAGAAGCAGCACAACCCGCTCTACATCATGGTCACCTCTGGTGCTCGTGGTAACAGAACGCAGATCAAGCAGCTTGGTGGAATGCGAGGCCTGATGGCCAAGCCTTCCGGTGAAATTATTGAGCGTCCGATTACTTCGAACTTCCGCGAAGGCCTCTCGGTGCTTGAATACTTCATCTCCACGCATGGTGCTCGAAAGGGCCTCGCTGATACGGCCTTGAAGACCGCTGACTCGGGTTACATGACCCGTAAGTTGGTGGACGTTTCCCAGGACGTGATCATCACCGAAGATGATTGCGGCACCGTCAACGGCATCACTCTCAATTCCATCTATCAGGGTGACGAAGAAGTGGTGGACCTCAAGACTCGTATCTACGGACGCACTAGTTGCGAAACCGTGCACGATCCAGTCAACAAGGACATTATCGTTTCCCCTGGTATGCTCATCCTGGAGAAGGAAGCCAACCAGCTCAACAAAATTGGCGTTGAGAAGCTGAAGATTCGCTCTGTGCTCACTTGCGAAAGCAAGCGCGGCTGCTGCTCCAAGTGCTACGGACTCCATCTTGGCTCGGCCCGCATGGCCAAGCTCGGTGAAGCTGTCGGTATCGTGGCGGCCCAGTCCATCGGTGAACCAGGGACGCAGCTCACCATGCGCACGTTCCACGTCGGTGGTGCGGCCATGTCCACCTTCAAGCAGCCGTTCATTGTCACCAAGCACGCTGGTGCGGTGCATTATCACGACCTCCGTGTGGTCAAGACCATCGAAGGCACCTGGATCTCACTCACCAAGAACGGGACCATCTCCATCAACGATGAAGACGGCAAGGAGCTGGAAAGCTACAAGATCGTCGTCGGTGCGGTTATCGCCGTGGAAGACGGGGCCAAGGTCAAGAAAGGCCAGCAGATCGTCACCTGGGACCCTTACAACATGCCCATCATCACCGAGAAGGCAGGTAAGATTGAGTTCCGCGACATGCTCTCAGGCGTTACCTTCACCAAGGAAAAGAACGAAGCCACAGGCAACGACGAAACCGTCGTTATCGAGCACAAGGAAGACCTGCATCCGCAGATCGTCGTCGTCGATCCCAAGACGCATGAAGCGCTGGCGAGCTACACCATTCCTGCTGGCGCTCACCTTTCCATCAAGAACGGTGAGAAGGTTGAGGCCGGTGTCACCATCGCCAAGACACCTCGTAAGATCTCCAAGACGAAGGACATCACTGGTGGTCTTCCGCGTGTGGCGGAACTCTTCGAAGCCCGCAAGCCCAAGGACGCGTGCGAGATCGCACGTATCGACGGCACCGTGGAGATTGGCGGCCTTGTCCGCGGCAAGCGCCGCGTCATCGTTACCGATCCGAAGTCCGGCAATCAGGAAGAGCATCTCATTCCTCGCTCCAAGCACATCCTTGTCTTCAATGGCGACCACGTCACCAAGGGCGATCAGCTCACCGATGGCCCAGTTGTCCCGCATGACATCCTTGAGATCCTCGGACCTCAAGCCCTGCGCGAACACTTGGTAAACGAAGTGCAAGAAGTTTATCGCGCTCAGGGCGTGGAAATTAACGACAAGCACGTCGAGATCATCATCCGCCAGATGCTGCGCAAGGTGAAGATCACCGAGCCAGGCGACTCAGACTTCCTCTGGGGCGACCAGGTGGACCGCACCGAGTTCGAACGCGAAAACGAACGCGTCTCCGAGCAAGGTGGTAAGCCCGCCGAAGCTGAGCCTGTGCTCCTTGGTATCACCAAGGCCTCGCTCGAAACCGAGTCCTTCATCTCGGCTGCCTCCTTCCAGGACACCACCCGCGTGCTCACGGAAGCCGCCACCCTCTGCAAGTCCGACATGCTTCGTGGCTTCAAGGAAAACGTCATCATGGGTCACCTCATCCCTGCTGGCTCCGGCTTCCTCAAGAACCGCGACTTCGAAGTCATCGAGACCGAAAAGCCTGTCTTCAGCACCCGCAGCAAGCGCGATGAAGAAGACGAGGACGAAGATCGTGACGTCGGCTAGTCCGAGCCTGTCATAAGCTCCAATCTCCAACGCCCTCTGAGCCACACGGCCAGAGGGCGTTGTGTTTTCGCCTTGCTTCACCTGGGGCAACCGCCGAAATGCCGACAACTTCACGGGCGGTGGAATGGGGCTTGCAGTTGTCGAAAACACTTTGCTGGCGTCCGTGTGCGCTATGAGCGAGATGCGCAGATATGGCATCCATGCTTTCCTCATTTTCTTCTCCCCGCGTTCGCGTGGTGGCGACGTTCGATGAGTTGGTGGCGACGCCGTGGGAGGATGGGGTCAATGCGTTGTGCCTGCTGCGGTCGTTGGCGGGGGACTTCGCGGAAGTCGTGGCCGCATTGCCGCCGGGGAAGGGGATCGTGGGGCTGGACGAGGAAGAGTTGATGGCGTTGCCTTTGAGTGCAGCGGGTCGTCAGGCGGTCGAGGCAATGCTGGAGGATCGGCGGCGGTTGGAGGCTTTGGGATTGCTGCCGGAAATCAATGCGATTCACGGCTATGTGCGCGAGCTGTGCGAGGGAACCGTGAACACGGAAGTGTATTCCTTCCACGCGGACAGCGCGACGGTCCCGGCGGACACATGGCTATGCACGTATCACGGAGCTTCGAGCGAGGGCATTATCAATGAAGAGGTCATGCGTCGTGTGGATGTGCCGGAGACACGCGCGGCCTTGCTGGCGGACTACGGTGGTGCGGACGACGAGGGTTTTCGCGAGTGGTTGAGCGAGCACTGCTACGATCTGCACTTCGTGCCCCTGCCAGGTGCCAAGCCGTTTGTCTTCGGTGTGGGCAATCTCTGGCGGATCGCGACGGAGCATCCGGGCTGTGCGGTGCCGCCGTGTGTGCATCGGGCACCTGAGACCTTGCCTGGAGATGCGACGCGTCTGCTGTTGATCGCCTGAGTGGGGCTACTGGACCTCGCCGCGAGAGAAGTCCTCCACGGTCATCCAGACCTCGATCTGGTCGCCGACGTTGAGTGTGCGTTGGGGACTGCGAGGACGGACGAAGGCGAGGATTTGTTTGCCGTTCGGAAGGCGTGCGTGCCAGGTGCGGTCGGTGAGGACTTCTTCAATGACGGCGCTGGCGGGGATGCGTTCGGGAGGCAGAGGCGTGGTCATGGCTTCACCGGCTGGGCAGGCTGAATGGTGGGAGAGTTGCCTGGTGTGGAAGGTTCTGTTTTGGAATCCCAGCGGAGTTGGGTGTTAGACAAGTGTTCGGCGCTGCGGATGAGGTCCATGGCGCGCTGGACAACCGAGTCGCGCGGAGCGGGCTTGTCGTAGCCGAGCGTTTCGCCATTGCTGCGCTTGATGTAGTCGTCGAGTTCGGGGTTGTTGCCAGCCACGAGGGCGGCTTCGTTGAAGCGGCCGCGTGCCTGTTCGAAGACGAAGGGTTTGATGGTGCCGTTGTTGGACTGGGCGAAGATCGAGCGCTTGGTCTCGGGCTTGAGGGAGATGAGAAAGTCTGGCTGGAGGCCCTTGCGGAAGACGGACGAATCATCTGGCAGAAGCATCTCGGCGCGGGCAAAACGCAGTTCCCATCCTTGCTCGAGGGGAACGGTGTCATAGCGCACGGTGGCTCCCTTCGTGGGACTGCCGAGGATGAGGGCACGCTTCTGATTGCGGAGCACGGTGGCAATGGTTTCACCGAGATTGTTGGTCTCGCTGTCCACGAGCGCGACTAGGGTGCCATGCCAGATGGGCTCGCGCCGGGAGAGCAGGAGTTGCGCGTCGTCAGAGCCGAGCTGCCGAAGTTTAAACAAGAGGACGCCGCGCGGGAGGAAGAGTTCCAGCAGGGAAGCGGCCACTTCGAATTCGCCCGGAGCTGCGGCCGTGCGGAGGTCGAGGATGGCGTGCTTTGCGCCTTTGTCTTCGAGGCTGCGGAGCTTGGTCTCCATGAGGGCGACCTCGGAGGTGGAATAGGTGGCGGGGCGGAAGTAGGCGATCTCGGAGGTGAGGGACTCGGCGAACACACGCTGGTCCGCTTTGGGTGAGGGAGCTTGTTTGACGATCTCGGCACCGAAGCTCAGCCGGGCGAGCAGTCCCTGGAGGGCGGCGCGGTTGAGCTGGTCAATCGTCAGATCCTCGCGGCGGATGTAGTCACGCTGAAGCACGCGGAACGCGGTCTGGATCGAGGCCTGCGAAATCTGATCGACGGGGGCTGGGGGCGGCGCGGCATTCGCGATGGTGCTGGCCACGAGCAGGCTGAAGACAATGCGTTTCATGACTGGTGCTGCTGGAGGTGATTGAGCGCGTGGACGTTTCCCCAGGCGTGATGCTGGGCGATGGCGCGGTGGATAAACATCTTGGCCTCACGCACTGCCTGGGCAAGCGGCAATCCTTTGCCCAGGCCGGTAGCGATGGCAGCGGAGTAGCTGCAGCCTGTGCCATGGGTGTGAACGCCTTCGACGCGTGGCGACTCGAACCACTGGGCCGTGCCGTCGTGCCACAGCACATCGGAAGCATCGCCCGAGAGATGACCACCTTTGACGAGCACGGCGGCACCGCATTGCTCATGCAAATCGCGCGCACAGGCGAGCATGTCATCACGCGTCCTGACGGGTCGTTCCCAGAGCACTTCGGCCTCGTCCATGTTCGGAGTGATGACGGTGGCCAAGGGGAGTAACTCATGCTTCACCGCCTGGATGGCATCTTCGGCAAGTAACCTCCCGCCTCCCGTGGCGACCATGACGGGATCGACGACGAGCGGCACCTCACGAGGCAAGGTGCGGACGACGGCGCGAGTCTGATCAAGGCCACCCAACATGCCGGTCTTGATGGCTTTGACAGGGAATCCGCGAAGCAGGACTTCGATCTGGTCGATGATCATCGCGATGTCGAGCAACTGCACCTTGGACACGAGTCCTGGCACCTCCGAGACAACGCTCGTGAGGGCATTTAATCCGTAACCACCGAGGGCAGCGATGGTCTTGATGTCGGCCTGGATGCCTGCTCCGCATGAGGAGTCGGAGCCGGCGATGGTGAGGATGCAGGGAAGCGTGGACATGGCGAATGACGAAACGAGTGTGGAAGGGAGAACCGTTCCTTGAGGTGCGCGACATTGATTCTACACTCGGCGCGTGTCCATCCGATTCGAGCCGCTTCCAGGACTGCGTGTTATCGTCACCAAGGTCGTTTATGACCCTTCATTGAGCGCGCCTGTGGATCGACCTCACGCCTTTGTGTATTTCATCACGATTGCCAATGACTCGGCGGAACCCGTGAAGATCTTCGGGCGGAAATGGATCGTCCGCGATGTTGAGGACAGGGTGGAAGTCTTTGAAGGCCACGGAGTGGTGGGGCAGTATCCACGCATCGAGCCCGGTGATGAGTTCAAATACCACAGCTATCATGTGGTGAGCCGGGAGAGCCGGGCGACGGGAGCATTCTTTGGCACGACGGACAATGGCCACACGGTCTGTGTGCAGGTGCCGGAGTTCTTGATGAACCCGCCAGCAGACGTGTGACGCAGGGCGGGGGGGCCGGACGAGTCGATTCACCCTGTGTGCTGGGGACGACGCAGTGCGGAATAGGTGGGCTAACAACCGTAGCTTTTGGGATTTTCACTGCAGCTGAATTAGTTGCCATCCCTTGATTTTTCATGCTTCCGAGGGGCTTTTGTTGAATGGCAATAATCAGTGAATAAGTCGGGAAATATAGTTGGTGAGAGCAGGCATCGGGTTCTTTTGAAGAAATCACAACGTGTTAGCCTCGCGGCCAGCTATGCCTTCGCGCTTCTCTTTTTTATCCACGGTGGTTTCTCCAGCAATCATGCTCAGTCTGGTGATGACAAGTTGCCAATTGCCTGAAAACTCTCAACGCTGGACGCGGTCCGCCAATGGACAGCCGACGGTCCGCCGAGCCCAGTCTGCCGGACAGGAAGCACTTTTCCCGACCGCCATGGGGTTCAATGTGCCTTTGCACGCCGTCACGTTGAACGACACGGCCCGGCTTCTCGCGGGGCTGCAACCCATGGGACAGGATAGTTTCCCGGCGGTGCGTGGATCGTCGGGCTGGGCCAATCACAAGAACAAGTTGGATACGTTGTGGTCGGACTTCAGCTGGCGTCACGAGCAGCCGATCCATAACTGGGCTGCCTCCCAGATCCCAGATCTCCAGGCCTCGCCTGCGCTGTTTTATCCTTTCAGCGGTCCCGACTTCCTCTTTGCCAACCTGTTCTTCCCGAATGCCGACACCGTGGTGCTTTGTGGTCTGGAGCCGTGCGAGCCGCTGCCTCCCATTGCCCAGCTGAGCGCTGCGGAGATCGATGGAGGCCTCGATGGCCTCGTGACTTCGATCAGCACGGCCATGCAGTTCAGCTTCTTCATCACGAAAGACATGCGCCGTGACCTCGTGAGCACGCGCTTCCGTGGCGTGTTGCCGCTGATCCTCACCTTCATGGCACGATCCGGGCATGTGGTGGAGTCGATCGACCTGGTCAAAATCGACGCCTCGGGCTCGCCTGTGCTGGTCTCAGGGAGCACGGGTAGCGCTCCGGGTGCTGTCATTCGGGCCATTGGTCCCAATGGCGTGATGAAGCGCGTGTTTTACTTCAGGCAGGACTTGTCCAACGACGGGATCAAGGTGGGCTCTCCGTTCTTGCACTTCGTCGCCAGTCTCAA
>CAUJJC010000268.1 GCA_963204975.1 Verrucomicrobiota bacterium
CTGGCAGACGAAGGTGCGACGTGGGCCGCGATAGCTGCGCCATTCGTTTTGTTGGAGGACGATGCTGAGGCGGTTGGTTTGCGGAATTTTGAGTGTGATGTGCAGCTTGGAGCCTTCAGGGCCGCGCCAGAGGGGATCGGTGACTTTGCGCGTCCAGAGTTGCTGATGCGTGGCGTTGCCGGCGTTGAGCGCATACCAGTCGCGCGTGCCTTGAGTGAAGTCGTCGATGAGTGTGGACGATTTCGCGGTGAGCTTGGGGTTCGCTTGCTTGATTTCGTCGGCGCTGTGCGAGTGGAAAAGGCTGCTGAGGCAGAGTTCGGTGACCGGTTTGGCATGGCCAGGGATATGCGCGAGCGATACGGGCTTTGGCAGCGTGTGGTAAACGTTTGCGAAAGCAAAGAGTGGCAGGCCAAGCGTATGGATCGGCAGTTGGGCGATGTAGCCTTCGGACTCCTTCACGACCTCGGCGCTGCGCCAGAAGCGGGCACGCGGATCGGGGTCGGTGCTGTAAAAGATCTCAACGCGGGCGACGGGCAGCGATTTCGCATCCGGTCGCACGCGCAGCATGGGCACGTTGTCGTTGGATTTGAGGCGAAGCTCGCTCTGGGGCGTCTCCGGCAAGGCGGGGCCACCTTTGAGATGCTGGTCAAACCACAACGGCATCGTGATGGCGACCTCGGGCGTGAGGCGGTGGTTCATGTGCGGCACCCAACTGTAGCGCGTGGGCTGGTTTGGGATGAGCGCGTTCGTGCGATACACGCCGTCCATCCAGCCGTGGAAGTCGTTCGTGGCGCTGCGATGCAACACCGGGCACTGAATGAGCGGCGCGTAGCTTTCAAAGCTGAGCGTGCGGCGGAAGAGATCGACATCGCCCTGGACGTGATCCTCGCGCGCACGGCCACCGATGAACTCATGCTCCTGCCAGCGCCATCCCGCCCCGCCGACAGCCGGAACAGCCGCCTTCACGCGGCGATCGGTGCCCGCGACATACATCGTGAGGTTTCCACCCATCGAGTAACCATGCACGCCGAGCCGCTGCGGATCGACCTGCGGCTGCTGTTCGAGAAACGTGAGCCCGCGACGGCATCCAAGCGTCAGGAGATACCAATTGTTGTTCTTCGGATGCTCGCGGTCCTCGAAGACCTGCTTCGGTCCCGGCAAAATGGAGCTGTAGCGCTGGGCATTGAGCTGCGAGGGATCGACCGCGCCCCAGTCGGTGTTTGGATCGCCGGGCTCCGATTTCTCGCAGGTATTGAACGGTGCCTTGCCCGTGCCGCTGCCGCCCCAGTTCACCGATAGCGCCGCATAACCTCGCGCCACGAGCAGCTTCACCTCGCTCACCGAGCCGCGCTGCCCACCACCATGGATGTGCATCACCGCCGGTAGTTTCTCCTTCGCACCCTCCGGGAAACCATAGACCACCGCCATCCGCGCCGGTTTGCCTTTGAACGTGCCGATGAAATACCGCACATGACGAAACACGCCACCGTCCTCCTTCCACTCGCGAATCACCTCCACCTCCAGCGGGTCCTTCCGCGGATCAAAATCGGCCCACAACCCCACCACCGACTGCGGCACGCCCTCCGCGGCAAAAAGCGAATGAAGATCCAAGAGCGAAAGCGAAGCGACGGTTCCGGATTGAAGAAGGGTGCGGCGGGTGGTCATGGCTGCGATTGAACTGCTTGCCGCAGGTATTCCAGCGCAGCGGCACGAAACTCTTCATTAGCCGGATACTGCCCGGTGCGTTGCTTCGCGTCAGCGAGATGCTTCTTCGCCCATTCGAAGTAGCGCTGATGCGTGTGCCAAACGGCCTGTTTTTCGTTCTTTTCGTTGATGAGCCAGAAGCCGCCGGGTTTTTCGGGGGTGCCTTCGTTGTCGTAGAGTTCCCAGTAGAGCACGAAGGGGCAGCCCCATTCGAGGGCGGCGATCATGGTCTCGATGCTTTTGCGGTTGGTCACCTCGGGCGGGTAGCGTCGCGCGGGGAAGCCGTATTCGCCGATGAAGACGCGTTTGCCGGGGATGCCGGGCTTGGGCTTCAGTTTCGATTCGAGATGATTGAGCGCGGCGTGGAGATCGTCGCGGATGCCGCGCTGGAGGCTGTCGTAGCAGGAGTAGCTGACGAAATCGACGTCCACCTGCGGGAGGATGTCGTTGGCGAGGCATTGGCCGCCTTTGAGGAAGGGCTCGACGAGGTTCGCCTCGGTGTAGTGCCAGACTTCGACGTTTTGATGCGGCGTGTCGCGCTTCGCGTCGTCGATGGCCTGCTGACGGACGTTGAGCCAGGCGATGAAGTTGTCGCCAAAGTGCTCGGGGAAGGGCTGTTTCGGGTCAAAGTGCGGCCGCAGATGCCAGTCGCCCTCCCAGTGGCCGAGGTAGAATTTTTTGCCGCTGCCGCTGTAGGTGCGCAGCAGATGCGCGGTGAGGTCAAACATCTCGCGATACTCCAGACCGCGCTCGGCGGGCTTGAAGGTGCCCGCGCTGCCATGCGTGGTGAAGGGATAGGCCCAGATGAAGAAGTGCGTGAATGGCATGTCGAGCACCGCGCGATGCGTCGGCTCCTTCGCCGCTATGTCGGCGAGTGTTTGGAGGCCAGGATTGCTCCCGCGCACATTCGCCTTGGCTTGGCCAAACGATGCTTGTTTCGAGATCGAGAACTTCATGATGCCCGACCCGAGTTCCGCGATGAGCTTCGCACTCTCCAGCAACGGCTCGTCCTGCGTGAACTGATACCGCCCGCCGATGGCCTGCGTGCCGAGGAGCATGTTGGGCGGCTGCGCCGCCAATGACGAAACCAGAGCCGAGCAAAGCGAGACAGCCAGCACCGCGAAGCGTGTGCTGCCCTGCAGGGGTGAGCGTAGCGAAGCAATGGCGAATGAGGAAAGAAGGAGGAGGCGCATGGGACGAAAAATGGATTGGAAAATGGGGCCGTGAATGGCAAAATTTGCGCTATGACAGCTACACTTGATAAAGCAGGACGCGTAGTTCTTCCCAAGAAAATCCGGGAGAAGATGCATCTCAAAACGGGCACGACGTTCAAGATCGAGATCGTGGGCGACAAGATCGAGCTAGAACAAGAACTGCCGAAAGTTCGGGTCGTGCGCAACGCGAAAGGCCGTCGTGTGGTGATGGGGTGGGAGGATTTTGATGCCGTCAAAGCCGTTCAGGAGATGCGGGAGGAACGGATGGAACGTCTCACGCCCCCGAAACGGAAATGATCGCCTTCATCGACACTTCCGTGCTCGTCGCCGCCATTGTGGGCACCGAGGATCATCATCGTGAGTGCGATGCCCTGATGGACTCTGGCGACCTCGGCATTTATGCCCATGGACTCACCGAAACGTTTAGCATTCTCACCAGTGGCCGAAGAAATCTTCAGATGACGGCGAATCTCGCCTCCGAGGTGATCGAGCAGGACTTCCTGCCGCTCCTCACCGTGACCAGCCTCACGCCGACGGAAATGATGCGAGCCATGCGGGAGGCTCAGAATCGCGGGGTTCGCGGCGGAGGTGTTTACGATTACCTCCACCTCATCGCCGCCCGAAAGGCTAAGGCGACGCGCATTTACACGCTAAACCTCTCGAACTTCCACGCGCTCCATCGACCGGGTGACCCTGAGATCGTGCATCCGGGAGTGTGACACCTCACTTCCCCTTCCCCATCCGCTTCTTCCACCGAACAACTTCCTTGGAGAGCAACTCGGCGGGCTTGGTAGTGAAGAAGTCGTAGGCCACTTTGTTCTTCGCGGCCATATCTCTGAAGGTCGCGTAAACAATCCCGTCCTGCGCTCCTGCGAACATGGGCTTTCCGGTCTGCACATCGTAGAAACGCGCCCAATACACTTCTTTCGAGGTCGAGTCAGAAACGTAATCGGTCTTGCCTTCGGCGTTCTTCGTCTTGCGGAGTCCGGTGATGCGATAGGCTTCGAACCATTCGAGCGCTGGTTCGATCATTGCCTTTGCCTGCGGTGTCAGCGGTGCTTTGCGCATGAAAAATCGAATGACTTCGGCGCTCTCGGCACCGCTGAGCGACGGGGGTTCTTTAGCGCGTGCATGAAAGGGCTCGAAGTTGAGTGGATCATGTTGTGCGCACCAGACTGTTAGCTTGCCATTGACCTTCACCTGAGCGGCAGAGAGACAGGCGAGCCCCTTCTCAAATACCTTCCGAGCGCGCGCACTCAGATCGTCGTCGGCAAACGCAAACATCGCCTTCTTCTCGGCAATCATGAGCAGCACCTCCAGCACATGGATCATCGCATTGTCGTTGAGCGTGATTGCTTCGTGATAACCTGACTCCACCGGATAGTTCTGTGGCCAGCCGCCATTAGGATACTGCGCCTCGAACAGGTATTCCAATCCTCGCATGACTGCCGACTTGATCGCCTCATTCTTCGTCGCGGAGTAAACGCCCGCGAGCAGCTTGATCTGCTCGGTAGTGGTTCGGTTGTCGATGGTTCCACAGTAGTGCCACGGATCACCTTTTTGCGAGGTCCAGTGCATTCCGGGTTGGCGTGGCCCAAACTTATAATCCACAGACTTCGACCATCCACCCGTGGGCGTTTGGTAACTGATCACCGCTTCCGCGAGCTTCCATGTTTCATCGCTGGCAAAATATGATTCCGGTGTGTCACTATCCAGTTCCAGTTCAGCACGATTGTCCACCGCTGGTTTGGATTGCGCCATGCCGAGCTTCCGACATTCCGCCGCCATGATGTCGAACTCCCTCTCGCTGCGCTCATTAGATTTCTTCAGGTAGGCCTGCCACACAACACGCTCGCCCTCAGGCAGCGCAGCGAGGCGTTCGTTGGTCAGCAAGGTGAAAACGTCTGACCTGTGACGAGATGTTTTCATCACCAGCACCTCGTCACCCCTCATCGCCCTCACCTGCACTTCCGACCAACGCGATAAACTCAAAGCCAGATCCATGGTGAATGAACCGTCCACACCGAGAGGTGACTTCGAGGACTGCCATTCGGTATCAGTGGCGATCCCCCCCGATTCCGCCAGACGATACTGCACGCTCGTCGTGCCCGACGGTGCCTTGCCATTCAAGTGAAGCGCCAGATAATCGGCTTCCACCTTCAACTCCAGTGAGGGCTTCACTTCTTGGGCATGAAGCGCTTTCGATATGGCCAACAACAACAGGAACGAACAGCAGCAGAGTCTCTTGTGCATAAACGGATGGATGAGAGCGGGCACTGGGAGGTAGTTCATCCGCATCGAAATGCACGAAACTCTGTGCCCCTAAACCTGGCAATGTGAGTCTGAGAGACAACGCTAGTGCTATCTCACCATTCTTTCGTTTTCCTGATGGAAGTCACAGGCGTTGAGAGCGTGAACAGAAAGGAAATTTCCTGTGAGTAAGTCATCACTTCCGTGCCCGATTCACCTCTTCGATGGATTTGGCGAAGTGGGTCTTCCAGATGCCTTGGAGTTTTTCGGGTTGGGCGCGGTTCAGGGTCTTCAAAGCGTCATCAAACTGGCCGCGGCGGGTTTGGATGCGGGCGATGCCTTGCAGGGCGGAAAACTCGTCGGCGCCGCCGATGCGGGTTTTGTTGGCGACGATGGCTTGGTAGGCTTCGAGGGCCTTGGCGTCGTCTTTGAGGTTGGTTTCGCGGTTTTGGGCGAGGACGAGCATCGCGGACTCGCGGACGCGAAGGTCGCCGATCCATGCCAAGGCGGCGCTGAGGTGGGTTTCGGCTTTGTCGCCGTTTTTGGCGATGAAATGGGCGCGGCCGCGATGATGCAAACCATCGCCACGCTTCCAGAAGGGCCATTTCGAGAAATCTTCGTCGGCGAACTGCTTCAAGAGTTCGTGCGCCTGAAAGTTGGCGAGCATGTTTTGCATCTGCGCGGCTTTCTTGACGGCTTCGAGGGGGATCTGGTCGATGAAGGCGGCTTTTTTGTCGTGCAGGGCGGCTTGCTCGAGCGCGGCGGCTTTTTGGAAGTCGGTGAGCTTGCCGGCGACGAGGGCGTGGAAGGGCTCGGGCTGGCGTTTTTGCACCGCAGCCTGAAAACCGAGCGCGAAGTCGGTGACGGTCGGGTCGGCGTCGAAGTGGTGCGATTTGCCATCATAGAAGTGGGCGAACTTCATGGGCTCGTGGAAGCCTTCCGTGCCGGGGGGGGAGAGGGCGCTGTGCTCCTGGCCGTCTTGGCGGATGCGCTGGCGGCAGAGGTTGATGTGCCAGGGCAGGCTCTGCGTGGGTTTGCGACCGATGATCTGATGCAGCGGATCGTTTTCATCCGTGGTGATCGGCAGGCTGATTTCGAGCGCCCAGTGATCGTCCGCGATGTGCGTGGCGACTTCTGCTTTCGAATCCCAGCCGAACTGCTGCCCGCGTGATGCTGCGCGATCGAGATCGACGACGTGACCGGCGGGGCTGATGGCGATTTGGTAGTAGCTGTGCGTTTCAGTGGCGATTTCGAGTTCGATGGCGTCGCCGTGCCAGATGGCTTGATCGTCTTCGCGGGTGGAGGTGCTGACAGGCTTCTCGCCGCGTCGCTCATCGCATCGAATGGCCAAGACGATGTTGTTTCCCTGCCATCCGGCTTTGAAGGAGGTGCCAAAAGTGGGCACGCGGCCGGTTTGCAGCTCGCGGAAGCGACCGGTGGCTGCGGCGGGGCAGTTTTGCCAATACTCGTCGTCGAGTTTGCCATCGATGACGACGCCCTTCGCATCGCCGACGAGGCGCACGGTGGGCACGGGGCCGCGTTTCTGGCCGAGCTGCTGCGACTTCATTCGCAGGCCTTTGAGGAAGTCGTCGATGAGGGCGAGGCGCTGCTCGTAGATGGGTAGCGGAACTCGTGAGAGTGCGGAAGCGTCGGAAGTCTCACGACTTCCGCTACGGACTTTCGCTTTCGCTTGGTCAAAGAGGGCGAGTGCTTCATCGGCCTTCGCTTTGTCCTCGTCCATGAACTTCCAGTTGGCCTCGCAGAAGGTGAAGAAGGTCAGCATCTCGGTCTCGGCGGGGCCGTAGAAGAGGCGGCAGTATTCTTGCAGCGCGGCGGCGGGTTCGTAGCCGGGCCAGTAGGCGCGGGCGGTGAAGTAAACGAGGAAGTGATTGAAGCCGGTGGCGACTTTGTCGAAGTCGTTGCGCACGGTGAGCCAGACATCTTCGCCGCGGGAGAGGCCTTTGGTGGCCTTCACGCTGTCGCCGAGCGCATGGCCGGCGAAGGCGGGCAGATACCAGCCGCGATCGGTGAAGGGGTAGTTTTCGAAGATGAAGAGCGGGTTTTTTGTCTTCTTTGCCCAGGCGGCCTGCAGGGCCTCGGGCGCGGCCTCGCCTTCGGTTTTGGTGCTGGCTTTGCTTATCGGGCGACGTCCACCGACGATGCAGACGAGCACGTTGGGCTCCAGTTGGTCGATTTTCAGCGGCGGCAGCGTGTAGGAGCCGTAGGCGCAGTTCAGCACCTTCGCATGTGGATGCGTTTTGCCGACTTCTTTGGCCACGCGATTGACGAAGTCCCACACGTAGTCGCTGAGCAGGCCGCGCTCATTGCGCTCGGGCGAGTCTTTGCCTTGGCACTTCTCGCATTGGCAAATGGAGGTGTAGCCATCGGGCGGCATGATCGAGACGCTTTCCAACTGGAAGGTGTCGAGCAGCGCCCGCGCATAGCGCACGGTCTCGCGGAAGAGTTCGTCGTTCGAGTAGCAGAGCTGGCACTTCGAGTCGCCGGGCTTGAAGTCGGGTTTGCCGCCGTAGATCGCAAACCACTCGGGATGCTGCGCGAAGACTTCGTCGCGATTCGTCATGTTTGCCATGCCGTGGGCGATTTGCAGGCGCTCGTCATTGCGAATGCCGAGTCGCATGACCCACAGCGCGGTGTCAGGCCCGCAGGTGGCAAAGCGGAAGTTGAACTGCCTCAGCGCAAAGTCAGGCTTCACGGTTTCATCGAGTTTGGGCAGCTCGATGGTCTTCATCGTGGGCAGCACCTCGCCGAGTTCGCCCGGCAGATACCAGCGAGCGCCGAGTTTTTGCAAAAACGCGGACACCGCATTGAAACTGCCGCGTTCGTCGAGGCCCCAGAGCTCGAGTGTTTCGCCATCGAGGCTGATTTTGGTGCGATGCTTATACAAACCGGGATTCGGCAGCCCGTATGGCGCGGCGACGATCTTTTCCCACTCCGCCTGCGCTCGTGGGATGTCGCCATTGTTCTTCGCAAACGGCCCCACCGGCTCGAAATCCGCGTCATCGCCGATCAGCGCCAGCCAGTCCGCCCCGCTGGCGATGCGATACGCGCCGTCTTTGAGCCCCTCGGCCTTCACCGGGCAGGAAGCGCTGGCTCCGATGAAAACCTTCACCGCTTTGCCGGAAGGCTGCGTGACGATGGGCAGCTTTGCGCCGCTGATCTTCTCGATCTGCTGCCGAAACTCATGCGCGGCCACTCGTTGCATGCGCGTGGGCTTTTCCGCGATGACGATCTCCGCGCGAGGCTCGCCGTTTTCGACGAGGAAGGGCTGCGCGAGGGCGGTGGTCGAAAAGATGAGCGAGAGGAGGAAGCGATGCATGTTTTCAAAACGCGAGTCCGTGGAGTTTCGAGCAGGAACATGGACTGCGGCAGCCTGCTGCCGCGTTCGGAAGGCCAGCTTGGTGGCCGGCGAAATGTCCAGGACGATATTTTTTCGAGGCGCTTCCGCGTATGGGCCCGCGGAGGACT
>CAUJJC010000269.1 GCA_963204975.1 Verrucomicrobiota bacterium
TCAATCAGGTTGCTGGTGGCGCTGTCCAGGAGGCGCACCGGCACGCCGGGGAGCAAGCTTTCGGGAGAGAGATACTGGCCGTTGTTGTTCGCATCCAGCCACACCACACCGCCCAAATTGACGGCGTCCTGAATGGTCACAGGATGGTCTTCCACTTCACCATCAGCGGTCGCGCCACTGTGGCTGGCACCGGTGGTGCTGTTGATGCGGACGCGCACCCAGGTAGAGCCTACCGAAGCCGTAGCAGGCACTGCAATCGAGTGGAAGCTGGCCCCAGAATCCGTGCCAAATGAGTTGGCATTTCTGAGACTGTTCGTGACGACCTGCTCACCCGCATCAGCGAAATCGCCATCACGATTCCAGTCGATCCAGACATTCACGTAGCTGCTGCCCACGAGGACCTTCTGATGGATGTTAAAGTGGAACTCTTTGCCTGGAACGATCTGATTCACGGCAAAGAAACCATCTTCATCCGCGCCGTCGTCGGCTGCCTGGGCGGCTTCAAAGTCGATGGTGGGTCCGAGGCCAATCGCTGGATTCGCCGCAGAAGCACTGGCAGAAGGATAAGGCGCAGGCGCATCACCGAAGTCATAACCGACAGCAATCGAGTAATCCTCCACTTCACCTTTCAAGGTCGAGATGCCAGAGAAGCCTGGATGCGTGGCCCCTTCAGCCGCACGGATACGCAGATACTTCGTGCCCAAGGGAGTGCCGACAGGCGGAGTGAGACTGAAGTTGAAAGTGCCCGAGGCGGAGACCGTCTGGACGGTTGAAGTCTCATTGGCATCCGCCACATCATTGTCACCATTCCAGTCCACAAAGACATTCACGCGGGCGGTGCTGCCACTGAGCGATGCGGCGGTGATCGTCATCGGCACCGCGAGTGTCGTAGCGCTGCCAACCGTGAAAATCGGCATCGTCAGATCTTCATCATCCGTGCCCGTGGTGTCGTCACCCGTCGCCATGGTATTGGCTGTGCCCGCTGCCTCTATGTCAGTGGTAAGCGTGCCGATACGAATAGCTGTGTCTGCTGCCTGCGCAGCTAAGGCAAAGCCGATGTAGTCACCATAGTCTTGTTGCGCAGCCGGACGGAAACACATCTTTCGGATCGCGGCGGAAGCCTGCCCGCCCGTGCTCGGACTACTCCAGGTAGAGGTGTTGTTAGAACGCCAGAACTGAATCTCGATCTTGCGGATCGGTGTGGTGTTCCAGACAAACTTGGCATTGCCATAAACGGGGATGGCCGCCTGCTGATCATCTTGCCCACCCAAGTAGGCACCGGCAGCGCCATTGTTCACAATGGATGGACCAGCGCCTGCTACGACTGCTTCACAACTAACCGTCTGGCCAGTGATCGAAACGGGGCTCACTCCTGCACCCGCGCCATCGTATGCACGAACAAATGCCCACTCTCGGGCAGGACCGCTCATGCCGATGCTGCCCAACACGAAGTCATCCATGAGCACATCCTTGTCGAACGTGATCTCATACTGCACATGGCCAGATGCCGTGCCTACGCCGGTGGTGACACTGGAACTGGTATCAGCGCTGTTGTTGGTGATCCGAATGCCGCCGTAGAACATGGGGTTGCACTGCTGATCATTGGGATTGCTGACGTAGTTCGCCCCATCATAGGTGGGATCGAAACGCGGCACATAGATGTTTGGCGATTTGGCATCATAGAAGTTGTTCGTGTAGCTGACGGTGACGGCGGTGCCGGTGCCCATCACATTGCTGAAGGTCTGGCTGGTGTATCCGCTATTAATGGTCAGCGGCTGACTCAACCACCCTGTGCCCGCAGTAGGTGCGGTGCGGGTAAGGGTGCGCCAATCCGGCCAGGCATGATAGGTGGGGCAGACCTCGGCAGCCGTGAAGCCGAAGTCGATCGTGTGATTGGTGTTGTTGTTGGTATCACCATCAGTGGTGGACTCGGTGCCGGATTGGAAATACACCACGCCACTGGTCACAGAGGTTCCGATACCTGCGACGTGGACGCCATTGTTGTCATTGTCCTGATCATTCTCGGCATAGTCAGTGGGACTGGAGAAGCTCTCTGGAATCCCGCCAGACATGGTGAGCCCAGGGGGCAAGGTGGGAATCTTCACATAGTAATAGGCTCCCGAAGTGATACCCGAGGTGAAGGCGTATAGGCCACCACCAGCGGTGACGACATTGCTACCTACCTGCACGTCATCGGCATTCCCAATGGTGCGGTCCGTGGTGCGGAAGAGTTGCGCGGTGACGCCGTCGATACCGGTTTCGGCAGCATCCTTCACACCGTTGTTGTTGGCATCATTCCAGACCAGATTTCCGATGCTGTAGCTTGCAGAAGCGGCAACGCTGACGGCGTAGTCCTCGACCTCTCCCTTGAATGTCGATAGTCCATTGAAGGCAGGAGCTAGGGGTCCCTCGACAATGCGAATGCGCAGATACTTGATACCTGCCGTGGTGCCTGCGGGCGGCGTGAGACTGAAGGTGACGTTGCTTGTCCCGGCGGTGGCGACGGTCTGCGTGGTGAGCGTTTCATTCGTATCGAGCACATCTCCGTCGCCATTCCAGTCCGCCCACACATTGATCCTTGAGGTGCTGCCACTGAGATTGGTAAGGACTGGAATCGTGACCGGGATGACGAGATTGGTTGCGCTTCCGATGACGAAGGTCGGCATGGCGACATCCTCATCATCCACATCTGCATTGTCATCCAAGGCTGCCCCTGTCTCGCTGTAGTCTCCTTCGGCATCCGTAGCTGTTGTGCCGATGCGGATGTCAGCGCTGGCCAACTGGCCGGCCGAACTGGTGATACTGAAGGCGTGGTCCCCGAAGTCGTAGTTGCATGGTTCAGTGAGAATCGGCTGATGGCCCATGGGTGCTACGTCGATGGCAACATAGCTATTGGCAGACATGTTCATGGCGTTGGCTCGCCCATCAACAGCGCTATAGGTGGGCGCTGCGGTCATATCCGTGGCTGTGCACCAGAGCCCGGCCGTGCTCGCCATTTGCAATCCTAGCCAGTCGGTGCCCAGCCCGTATCCGGCAGGCCACTGGGTGCGATCATTGATGCGCGTCGCATCCAGCGTGAGACGGAAGCGCACCGTCTTTGCCGTGGTATCCTCCGTCACCGCCAGCATCTTCACATCGCCGGCGTTGAGTCCGTTGGGCGCTGTCGAGACAAGCAACCGGGCCGGGTAACTCCAACTGTTGCTATGCTGTGAGCTGTCCTCCACGTAGATGGTGGCCTTGGGTGCAGCGCGATTGAATCCATCAAGATAAACCATGACATAGCGCTGAACGTTGGGCAGCGGAAGAGGACCGGCGTTGAGCATGAACCAGATGCCATCGGCGCGCACGCCTGTGGCATTGATCTGTTGAACGGTGCAGTCGAAAGTAAAAAGCTTGCTGCCTGGGCTGTAGGTTGCATCCAGACTCTTGAAGGAGCCGAGGTCGCCACTCTGATCCCAGTAGATCGGCGAATTCGTCTGGGCGGGTGTGATCTCGGTGGCGGGATTGAAGAACCGGTCACCATTGCTGTCGGCGAGACGGAAATGATAGCACGGTGCAGGCGCAGTGAAGGTCATCGTGTAGTCCTCCACTTCACCCGAGCCCGAAGCTCCAGTGGCGGGCGTATTCAGCACGTTGCTCAACCGCACGCGGATACCCCGCCCTGCCCCGACGCTTGCCGTCGCAGGCACATTGTATTGGAGGCGGTAGTATTGATAGTGAGTGTTGCCCGAGTTGTAGGCGGCTGGATCGTAATCGGTCGTGCCTGCTGGCACCACGACGTTGGTGGCGATCTGCTCGCCAGTGTCAAAGGTGCCATTGTTGTTGAAGTCGATCCAGGCATTCAGGTAGGCAGCACTCGCTGTGAGATTGGTCGCTTTCACTGAGAGCTGAGCAACGCTTCCCGTCGTGACAGAAGGCGCAAACCAGACACCATCTTCGTCCGATCCATCAGCCGTAGCAGCAGCGTTTGGCGTCACACTCACTTCAGAGTCCACTGTGGCTCCGATGCGCAGGCTGGCATTATACGCACTGCTTGTGGTGGTCGTCGCCGCTCCGCTGCCATTCCAGTCGCCAAAGTCAGAGATCGTGCCGGAACCCACATTGACGAGATAGTCTTCCACTTCGCCCTTCAAGGTCGATGCCCCGCTGAAAGTCGGACCCGCCGTGCCTTCGCTAGCACGAATACGGAGATACTTTGTGCCCGGAGGCGTGCCAGTGGGTGGCGTGATGCTGAAGACGACATTGCTACTTCCATTCGTTGATACCGTCTGGCCGTTGAGCGTCTCATTGACATCGAGAACGTCGCCATCGCCATTCCAGTCAGCGAAGACGCGAACGCGCGCCGCATTGCCCGAAAGCGCAGCGGTGTTGAGCGTCACTGGCACGGTGAGATTTGTCGCCACGCCGACAGTGAAGCCAGGCATGACAAGGTCCTCGTCATCCGCTCCCGTCGTGTCATCCACCGTCGCGCTGCCAGTGGTGGGGTAGCCAAGATCTGAGTCCGTCGCAGCGGTGCCGATTCGAATGTCGGAACTGGTGTAGTGGGAGGCGAGAGCAAACGGAGGTGCATCTCCGTAGTCTGTGCCAGGGGCAATCGTGAAGGAGCCAAAGCAGAAGCTGACATTCTCGCCCGTGAAGGTGAGCGAGGTCGGCACACGCTGAGTGATCTTGATACCGGTGACGGGCCCCGTGATCGTCCACCAAGCATCATCACCACGACTGTTGCCCGTGCCATTATTCCAATCGAGCGTCACAATGCTGGACCCCACACCGACAGGCGCATTGTAGTCAGCCTCACGATCAAGAGAATCGAGCACGCGGAAAGTGGACCACACCGCGCCGCCCATCAGTTCAATAGTGTAGCTCTGATTGTCCAGATCCAGATTCACGATCCCTGACTGGAACAGAATCGGCTGGCTGAAGTTCACCTGAAGGGTGCGACTGTTGGTGGACGGAGGCGTCGCGCCAGTGCCGCCCCGCATGTAGAGCGTGGTGCTGCCTCCGCCGCTGTAATTTTGCCAAGCAGCAGGCGTGAAATTTTCAGAAGACGTCACCGTCGCCGTGACTCCACCGGAGGTAAACGTTTGCCCAGTTGCACCAGGGAACGAAGCTAGAGATGTGAAGTCAAACGTGAGTCCACCCAGCGGATGATCGATCACAATGCGCTGGTCCTCCACTTCGCCGAAACCGCCATTGCCCGTGAGCCCTGTTCCAGACACTGAACTCAACCTATACCGAACGGTCAGGTAAGCCCCCAGCGCAGGAGTCGCAGGCACTGTGATCGGATAACTCAGCGACTGCGCCGTTGCGGAGGACGGCACCGTTTGATTCACCACCACCTGCTCGCCTGCATCCAGGGCGTGATTGGCATTGTAGTCGATCCACACACTGAGGTAAGCCGGCAGCCCGGTGTTATTGAACACGGGCACCACAACGTTCGTTGTCGCACTAGGCGTCAACACAGGAGGCGTGATGTCTTCATCGTCCGAGTCCGTATTGTCGTCGCCCAGTGCATTGTCACCAAGGATGGCAATCGTGGAGGGGTCCGAGGCATTCGCATCTGGTGGCACGCTTCCCAGATACAGGCTTGAATGGAGTGAGGTGAACGCAGCACCGAAACCTGCATAGTCCCCGAAATCAAAACAGCCCTCGGCGAGGAAAGCCGATGAGGGATTCGTGTCGATAAACACTTCCTCGTCCCGCCAGTCACCTTGATTAGCCAGAGTCATATTGCCGGAGGCATCATATACCTGCGCTCCCGTGAGCGCGTTGGCGTGAATCCAGAGGCCAGCCGTGTTGGCGAACTGCACGCCGTTCCAAGTGGACGTGCTAACTCCATAGCCCGCCCAGTTGGCGGCGTTGTTAATTCGTGCGCAATTTAGCACTAACTGGAACCGCGTGCCCGCAGCGGTTCTCGTCACCGTCTTGCTGACCACATCGGTCGCATTAGGCCCGCCTGGTGCCGTGCTCACCATCAGCTGGCGGTTCAAGAACGTGCCGCTGGCCAGGGACGGATCATATTTGTAAACCGTCACCACTGGATTCGCTGCGTTGTATCCATCAATGTAAATCAACGCCAGATTGTTCGACATCGTCGGCATGGCACCGCTATTCACCGCAAAGTAAAGCTGACTGAGATCAGCGCCTCGATTGCGTCCGATGGTGACATCAACGGTGAGTTGCTGCGATGCCCGATCATACTTCATGTCCAGATTGTCGAACCAGCCTTTGACCGACTCACCAGGATCGAGCTGCCAGTTGTCAGTGAGTGTGTCAAAACCCGACCAGTAATCCTTCATGTAGGTTTGCGAAGGCATGCTCTCGCCGAGATCTAGGAAGTCCAAATCATGGTTCAAGTCCTTGAAGGCGAAGTGGTAGCACCCTGAAGCCTGTGCGGCAGGTTGAATGGTGATCGCCACATCTTCAACCTCACCGGAAACTCCCGCAGCCGTCGCACCCGTTGGCCCAGGGGACGCCACGGTCGTGAAGCGAACTCGCACCCCTGCATTCCCGACACTTGCACCCGCTGGCACATTGAAATTCACTGCCTCGGCATGATACGTGGTGCCACTCGCAATCGCGATATTAGTGGCCACTTGCTCTCCCGCATCAATGAGACTGCCGTTACGATTGAAATCCACCCAGACATTGAGATAGCCCGTAGCACCCGAGGTATTGTTCAGCTCCACCAGCACCTGTGCATTGGTTTGCCCCTGAGCAATGACTCCAGCCCAGACTCCATCTTCATCATCGTTGTTACTCGTGTCATCGCCGTCGCCATTGGCATTGGTGATCGCGCTGGCTTCCGCATCGACGAGCTGCCCGATGGTCAGTGCTGCATTGGTCAAGCTGCTTGCATCACCAAAGGACAGGTAGTCGCCGTGATCGTAACCACGAGGCTGCACGGTCACGGTGTAGTCCTCGACTTCGCCGAAGACAGCGCCACTGGAGAGAGGGTTCGGCGGATTTTCAAGAGATCTGATGAGTCTCACCCGTGCTCCCAAAGGCACGCCCGTGATCGCTCCCAAAGGAACCTTCACGGCGGGAAGACTGGTCATCGTCCAGGGGGTGGGCAAGGGATCAATCCAAACAATATTGCCCCACTCGGTCCATAGAGCTTCCGAAGTCTCGAAGGTGCCGTTATTGTTCCAGTCCACCCATCCTTGAAGCGAGCAATAGTCGGGCGTGGCGTTGCGAGTATCGACTGCAATCTTGAAGCTGCCGCCTGCTTGGAACGTCGGCCAGACCACTCCATCTTCATCATCTACGCCGGTAGTATCATCTCCTGTTGCTGATGCATCGCGCGTGGAAGCTGATTCGGCATCCACTGAGGCTCCCAGACGCAGCGATGCATTCGCCACCCAAAATGGATTACCGGCACCTGAACCATTCCAGTCACCGAAGTCATTCACTGGTGGTGTGAGATTGATGGCTGGCTCCGCACATGCGTAGTCCCAACTTCCATGCACAGGAAGGGTCGCAGCCTGAACGGTCTCGGCACCAGTTGTCTTGTTGATGCGGAAGATGGAAGTGCTTACCGCTGCGGACTTCGCACCATACAAAAATCCCGTGGCGGCATCGTTCATCAAAGCCATGAAGTAGGCCGAGGATGGATCAGTGTAGGAACCGTAGCTCGCCACGGTAGTGAAGACCTGTGTCACAGGATTCCACTTTCCAAGTTCATAGTGGGCCGCCACCCAAAGGAATCCATCGGACGAAGCTGTGATGTCTCCCACCCAGCCGAGAGAGCGCGCATCATTCGTGAGGTCTGCAACCTTGACTTGATTGCTGATCGTCGTCTCGCCGACATTCATATCAATGCGCACGAGGTCATCGGTGCCAGGATGCACATAGTAGAGCTTTCCACTGATGTAAGCGAGACTCGATGGCCTCTGACTCGGATTGTAAGTCCACGATCCCGACGATGGCTGATCGAGGTTGCCGATGTTGGTGTGTGTGTTGCTTGTGATGTTGTATTTGCCCAGCCGTCCATTAGGCCAAGCATACTCGTTGTAATAGAGCGTTTGCGTGGCCGCATCATAGGCGATGCTCTTTACGTTATAAGGCGCATTCGTGAGCGCGATGACAGCTCCTGTGAGGTGATTCACGCGATAGATAGCCGTCGTTCCACCACCAACACTGAAGCACTGGGGAGCAGCATTGACTGTCACCGGGTAGTCTTCGACTTCGCCCTTCGATGACGACGCACCACTGAAGGCTGGCGCTGTCGTTCCTTCAGTGAGTCGGATGCGAAGATACTTGGTCCCCGCCACCGTCGTGGTCGGCGGGTTAAGCGAGAAATTGATGTTGCTTGTGCCATTCGATGAAACGGTCTGCGCGGCCAGTGTCTCATTGGCATCAGCCACATCGCCATCCCCATTCCAGTCTGCAAAGACAGCTATGCGGGCCGTGTTGCCGGTGAGTGCAGCCGTGTTCAGCGTCACCGGAACGATCAGCGATGACGCCGAGCCAACGGTGAGCACAGGCATGGAGAGATCTTCATCATCCGTTCCTGTGCTATCATCCGTCAAAGCACCGCTGGTGGTTGGATTGGCAGGTTCAGCATCGGTGGCTGATGTTCCCACACGGATTTCGGCGGCGACAGTCTGGCTGGCCGATGCAAATCCTGGGTGATCCCCGAAGTCGATGCCATAGATGCCAGCATCGTGATGGCTGAGAGAGTCGCACGGCATCATCGTGAATATCTCGGTGCGGCCTGTGATAGGGTCGGCATCACTGTCACGAGCATCATTGGTGCCCTGATTCCGGCTCGTGAAGAAGTATCCAGCAGGCAGCACGAACTCTACCTGATAGTTGCCTGGAGCGATGCTGACGAAGTTGTAAATGCCTGAAGCGTTCGTTGTCGTCGTGGCAACGGTGGCAGAGGTCCCGGCATCGATCAGGCGAACCGTCGCTCCATTGACGCCCGGCTCTCCAGCGTCCTGAAGGCCGTTGCGATTGCTGTCATTCCACAACAGATCACCCACAAGCCCGGCGTTCGTTGGATTGTCGGTGAAGGTGTTGTCGCTCATCGCGAAGAACTTGCAATCCGCGCCGAAAATGGAGAGCCGGAACCCAAAGATCGGCGTTGTCGCTCCAAAGATCGACTGTCTCACAACGGTCAGGTAGTAGGGCTGCGACGACATGTAGGAAGACGATGCGTAGCCTGTGTTCCAATCGTGCGTGCTTCGGACCTGAACGGTGCGGGAACCAGGAATGACATTGCCCGTGGCATCCAATGGCTGGAGCTGGACATGAGAGTTACCATTTCGCTCCTGCACCACGATGTAGTCCTCAGTGGTGAGCGCGTAGTTGAAGCGCAAATCATACTCACCTGTCGTATCGGGCTCTCCCTCGCCGCGATCATCGAAGATGTAGTGATTGAGATTGGTATTGGTGGCGACCTGAGCCGCTGCGGTGGCAAAAGCAGCCTGACCACTTGAAGCGATGCTGGTGCTTGAACCGTTCAATAGCACTCCGAAAGCTCCTTCTCCTGCTGGAAGAGTGACATTGCTGACCGTGCCACCATTGAGGTTTGCCACCGAAAGCGTCTTAGACGTGCCAGAATCATCGATGGTTAGCGAGGTCAGGTTAATGGCGGAATTTGTCTGCACCATCACTCCACCAGCCTCACTGTTCTGTGTATTGGTCGATGCTCCCACCTGATAGATCGCACGCTGGATGGGCACATTGCCGGAACCACTGCCGCCCACCACCTGAATCAAACTGCCTGAGGAGACTACATCCAACGTATATGCCCGGGTGATTGAACAGCCGGTGGAATCAGTGGCCTGCACGGTGAACGTTCGCGAGCCAATCGAACTCGGCACTCCGCTGATGACACCCGTGGCACTGTTGAGTGTGAGCCCCGGATTCAATGAGCCTGACGTCACCGCAAAGGTGTATCCAGGCGTGCCTCCCACGGCGGTGATACTCATGCTGTAGGCTGCACCTTGCGTCGCTGTCGGCAGGTAACTCACTGCCGGACAAACCGACATCACAGGACAGATGCGCACCACGTAGTCCTCCACTTCACCGCTGCCTGATGATCCGATGGGTGTCGTGGATGCCAGCGTAGTCACTCGAAAACGAACACCCCGCTGCGTGCCCATGCTGGCTCCCAGAGGAACCGTGAAGGAAACATTCAGCGACTGGGCAGCGCCACTGCTGGTGATGGTGCGAGCTGCTTCCAGACGCTCTCCACCACTTGTGACAAGCGCATCATTGAAGGTGCCGTCGTTGTTGAAGTCGATCCATGAGTGAAGGTAAGCGTTGGCTCCCGTGTTGTTACGAACGGACACCGGAATCGTCACCAGCGATGATTGGGTAATTGCCGAAGGCATGGTCACTCCGTCTTCATCCGCGCCGTCGGCGGTCGCAGCCGCATTCGGAGTCACACTGGTCTCAGCATCCACTGAAGCGCCCAGACGAAGATTGTTGTTCATCGTGCTGGTTGTGCTGGCCGTGGCTGCACCAGACCCATTCCAGTCCCCATAGTCCACGCCTGAAGGAGCACGGAAACCAAAGTCCACCGTGGTATCGCATCCCACCTCCACCAGCGGCATCACGTCATCAAAAATGCCAATATTGGGATCTGCGGCACCACCCCAGGAGACCGACCAATTCGAACCCGAAAGTGTAGCCGATCCATCTGCAAAGGAGCGCATCCAGATGCCAATCTTTTTGTTGAAGACATCGGGGAAGCCGCCCTGCGCATCATAGGGGAAGCCTGTGCCCAGCCAAGTAGCAGGAGCCGCAGCCCACTGATTCACCGTCGAAACGTCCAGCGAGAACTTGAACGTCCGCTTGGTTCCAATATTCGTGACCGTGTAAGGCGTGGTGGTGATGATGGTGCCCAGCGTATGCGTGGTGGTGGGATTGGCACCGTAAGGAGTGACGGTGACGGTTCCGTTAGCGAGATAAAAGGCTGCGTAGTTGGTATCGGCACTGGTTGGAGTGATGCCATTCGTCAGCACCATCCATAGCGCCTGTGTGTTCTGGGTGGCTATGTCCAGAGAGACACTCACATCCATGAGATCGGTCACATAATTGTGCCGGGCGGTAATCTGATACCAGGTGCCGCCTTGATTACTCATGGAAGCCCCAGCCGTCGGCGGCCAGGTATAACTAAACACTCCTCCCTGGCTCGTATCTGGCGCGATCAGGGTGGACTTGATCCCGTTGGTTGCAGCAGCCACATCATCGACACCATTGTCGTCGTGATCCACACCGTTGTCGGATCCGTTGCCGGTGATGCTTGAATGTCCGTCCAGGATTGCTGCCGATGCGAAATTGCCTGCCGCCACCCGCACATAGTAGGACTGATTGTTGGCGAGCCCAGTGAACAAATACTGCCCTCCGTTCGTCGTGGTCTGACTGGCGAGCACGCTGTTCGAAGCATTGAGCAACTGCACTGCAACGCCATCGACTCCTTCGCCCGGATCATACGTGTTGTTTCCGTTGCTGTCTTTGAACACGCGATTGCCCACACAGAACGAGGGACTGGCAACGAAACCGAAGTCAACGGTCAGATCGGTATTGTCATCATCAGAAGCATCCGCAGCGGAGTTACGTCCGGTTTCGCTCGTCGTTGGTTCGGTGTCCATGCTCAGAACAATGATGCCCGAAGCGATGCCGTTGATGGATGGCGATGCATCGTCCACGCCGTTTTCATCTGTTCCATCATCGACGCCATTGTCTCCACCTGCACCAGTAACGGAACGCAATTGATACAACGGCTTGCCACTGGCAAACTCGCTCGCCGGGATGCGCACTTTGTAGCTGCCTTCAGCGAGCCCGCTGAAGAGATAGTTGCCATGCGTGGTAGTGGTCGTGCTAGTCAGCACCGCATTGCTGGTGTTCAGCAATTCCACCTTCACCCCTGCCACACCCTCGCCGGAGTCATAGCGACCGTTGTAGTTCGTGTCATTGAAGACCGTGTTCCCAATACCCATCAAAGGAGCATTGCAGGTGAGATTGCCCGCCACTCCGAGTTCATCAATAAGGATCACTGGAGGGTTGGAACCACCGATCATGCTAAGATCAGCTCCCGTATCATGCCACATGTAGAGATCGAAGAAGACAGTCCGCGAGCGATACTTCGATGTGGTGCTGCGAATGAGTTGATTGAGTCCACCCGCGCCACTGTTGAGGTCGGTCCAGTAGCGAACGTATTGATTCACGGCGCGATGCTCAGGCATATACACAGCTTGCATATCGATGGTGGGGCCGGCCCACCGCTGGATCGCACCCGAGTCATTGGTCCAATAGGCCTGCACTTGTGCCCAGCGAGGACCGTTGATGCCAGAGACATCCATGCGGTCCTTCTGCCAGCGCAGTGCATCGAAGTAAAAGGCACATAAGTCGCCCGATGCGTTGGGGTGAAGTTTGATCCGTGTCTGCCAGACGACATTCTCACCGACATTCGTCTGACTCGCCGTCGGAATACTGGCGGTATTCGCCGACGGATGGACGCCAAAGCGAATCTCGGAAGCCGAGGACGCCACGTTGAAATGCAGCAGCCCGTTGCGAGACGTGCTGTAGCCATAGGCTGCATCCCAGCCGAGGAAGCAGCGCATCTGCCCGCCGAGCGCCGCATTGATCGGATTGCCACTGCCTGCATTGATACCACCGGCATGAATGGAACCGCTCATTGTTCCAGTGGCATCATACCCGAAGCTCAACTCCGAGAAACAAGCGGCCACATCGCCAGCAGGAACAGGCGAGTAAGAGTTGGCACTCGTGTCGGCATCAAAGGTCAGCTTGGCCACAGCCGAGCACACAGGCATCGGAGTTGGAGGCGCTACGATGTTAAGGACGTAGCTTTTTGATGCATTCAGTCCCCCAGCTCCCGTCGCCGTGATCGTAAATGAGGAAGAACTGATCGCCGTCGGCGTGCCCGACAGCTCGCCCGTGCTTGCATTGAGCGTCAGCCCCGCCGGAAGAGAACCCGTTGCGCTCCAGGTAGGAGTGCCCGCATAGCCAGGCACACTAAACCGCGCGCTGTAAGCCCGGTTCTGCGGCCAGGAACTCAACGAACCAGGATACAGCGAATACGCATTGGCCAGAGAATTGCAGACCAGCTTCACGTCATCCAAATAAATGCCATTAGGCGTGGTCGAAGAGCCCCAGAAATACAGCTCCACCAAACAAGGCAATCCAGCCAACGTGGTGGGCAAAGGATCGCCTGCTGCAAACTTCGTGGTCGAATTCGTCCAGGCGCTGCCCGACAGCGTGATGGATGAGGTGTAAGCTCGTTTGAAGAGCCCCGATTGCTGCCAGGTGATCACCGCACGGGCACGCGTGGGTGCAGTCGTCGGGCGCTGATACTTGAACGAGATCGAGAGATTGCTCCAATTCCCATTGGCCAATGCCCCAAGGGTAAAAGCGGTGGATAGACTTTTCGCTGAACGTGGAGTGAGGCTCGTCCGTGTCGCAATAAAGCCCGTGTCTTCGGTGCCAGACCAGTTGGTCCCTGCTGTCTCAAAAATAGTGCCCGAGGCATTCCGCGTGAGCGTGATTCCGCCATTGGCCTGGAGGGACACTGGCGAAGTCTGGACTGCCGAGTTAATTACCGAGGCGTTAAGCGGTGTGGTGGCGTTCGTGAAATTCCATTCCACGACACTCACGGACTGCGCATGACTAACTTGTGCGACAAAACTAACCACCAGGATGAGTATCGTTGCCGCCCAGGAAACTTTCTGTCCACAAAGTCTGGAAATGGCCCCTCTGAAAGATGCCCTCGAATATCTGTAAATACATGGATAGGCCATAGGTTTGGGAGGTGAAGATGAAGCCATGATGGGCACCCCGGAGGCTGGGGCCTTCTGGCATGTTGGTTCGCGGCTCGAACCAGTCAGCGATGAGCGGTGAAAGGGCATTGAATGTTCAAAACCGAGTCGGTGGTTCGCGAGATGAACCAAGGTGACTGTTGTTTTATTCATTATGGTAAATAATAATAAATATGACTCATTTATGGAACGTCAATGCGGATTTGGTTTTGAAGAGTTAAATTTTTAGCTCTCTACAAGCCACTTGTCAGAGCATGTCGCCCTGAATACTGTTCATTCATGCAGTATATCAAAGGCCGTGGAGCAGTCATCAATCCTGATCAGCGTTTCGCTGCCCTTCACATCGATTACGACGAAGGCGAATCACCTGGGCGAGTGCCTACCCAGCTCTTCCGTGATCACAGCAGCACGATCATCTCCCGACACGACAGCCCAGACCTCCCCTTCGAGGCCAGCCTCAATCCTTATCGGGGCTGTGAACACGGATGCTCCTACTGCTACGCTCGCCCCACCCACGAATACCTCGGCTTCTCCTCCGGCTATGACTTCGAGAGCAAGATCATGGTCAAGGAAGATGCCCCAGCCCTGCTCCGAGCGGAGTTCGCCCGCCCCAACTACAAGCCCGTGTGCCTTGCCTGCTCGGGAGTCACCGATCCCTACCAGCCCATCGAGAAGAAACTTCGGCTAACCCGCCGTTGCCTGGAGGTGATGACGGAGTGCCGAAACCCCGTGGTCTTCATCACCAAGAACCACCTCATCACGCGCGACCTCGATTTGCTCCAGGAACTCGCCCGTTATCAAGCAACCGTAGCTTACATCAGCATCACCTCGCTTGATCCGGCTTTGGCTCACAAGCTCGAACCCCGAGCCAGCAGCCCGTCGCAGCGCCTGGACGCCATCCGTCAGCTCCGCGCAGCTGGAGTGCCCGTGGGCGTGTCATTGGCTCCCGTCATTCCAGCGATCAATGAGGAAGAAATCCCCGCCATCGTGCGGGCGGCCCACGATGCAGGAGCCAGCTTCATCGGCAGCACCGTCGTCCGTCTTCCGTTCGCGGTGAAAGACATCTTCATGGCCTGGCTTGATCGCTACTTCCCCGAGCGCAAAGACAAAGTCCTGGGCCGCATCAAAGACATGCAGGGCAAAACCTTGTCCCACCCGGACTTCGGCACGCGTCTGAAAGGCGAAGGCATCTGGGCCGAACAGATCCGCTCGATGGTCACGATCCATGCCAGGCGCTGCGGCTATGCTCCTCATCGACCGCAGATGAGCAACGCTGACTTTCGCCGCCCTCGCGAAATGAATGGCCAGATGGAGCTTTGGTGAGCCTCGTCGCGACACGTTTCTCGCTCCGCTTCGCGCAGTTGCCCGGCCCACCTGAATCACGCTTCCACCAACTGCGAGGTTGAATCCTCCCCGAACTTCTGAAAAGGAGGGAATCTCCTTCTCCCACTCATCCTTCATCATTCATCCCTTCCCCCATGGATCACATCCCCAACGTCCTCGCCGAACGCTACGCCTCATCCACCATGCGCGCCATCTGGAGTGGTGAGGGCAAGGTCCGACTCGAGCGCGATTACTGGATCGCCGTTCTGAAAGGTCAGCGCGACCTCGGCATCCCCGTGCCGGACGGCGTGATCGAGGCCTACGAAAAGGTGAAAGACCAAGTGAACCTCACCTCCATCATGCAACGCGAGCGCATCACGCGCCATGATGTGAAGGCTCGCATCGAGGAGTTCTGCGACCTCGCCGGGCACGAGCATTTGCACAAAGGCATGACCTCCCGCGACCTCACGGAGAACGTGGAGCAGCTCCAGGTCTTCCGCGCTCTGCAACTGATCGAGGCGCGCAGCATCGCTGCCCTCGTTCGCTTTGCGAAGCGCGCAAAAGAACTCCGCGACATCCCGCTCACCGCGCGCACACACAACGTCGCCGCGCAGGTCACCACCTTCGGCAAGCGCATCGCCATGTTTGGCGAGGAGATGCTCATCGCCCACCAAAGCCTCATCTCGCTGCTGCAATCGTATCCCGCTCGCGGCCTCAAGGGCGCGGTTGGCACACGACTTGACCAGATCACCTTGTTCAATGGCGACGCCGCCAAGGCGCGTGCGCTGGAGGAGCGCATCCTCGTTCACCTCGGCCTACCGAAGTCGCTCGACGCCGTTGGCCAGGTGTATCCGCGCAGCCTCGATTTCCGCGCCGTGAGTGTGCTCACCGAACTCGCCAGCGGCGCGAGCAGCTTCGCCAAGACCCTGCGCCTCATGGCTGGGCATGAACTCGCCAGCGAAGGTTTTGCCAAGGGCCAGGTCGGTTCCTCCGCCATGCCGCACAAGATGAACTCCCGCTCCTGCGAGCGCATCAATGGCTTCCATGTCATCCTCAAAGGTTACCTCGCGATGGCAGCCGGGTTGGCCGGAGATCAGTGGAATGAAGGCGATGTCTCGTGCTCCGTCGTGCGCCGCGTGATGCTGCCAGACGCCTTCCTCGCCATGGACGGCTTGCTCGAAACGCTGCTCACCGTGCTCGACCAGATGGAAGTCTTTGACGCCGTCGTCGCCACCGAACTCAACCGCTACCTGCCCTTCCTGCTCACCACCACCGTCATGATGGAGGCCGTCAAGAAAGGCGCGGGCCGCGAGGGGGCACACGAGGCGATCAAGGAACACGCCGTGGCCGCCATCCGCGACCTGCGCACCGGCAAGATCATCCAGAACGACCTGTTCCAGCGCCTCGCCGCCGACAACCGCCTCAGCCTCACCGAAGCCGAACTCCAGCGCGTGCTCGATCACGGCAAAGCCAACTCCGGCGACGCTGGTGCCCAGGTGGATCATTTTGCCACCGTGGTGGACGCCTTGGCGAAAGCCAATCCTGCGGCGGCGAGCTACGTGCCGGGCGCGATCCTCTAGCACATCCCATTCAGGCTCCCAGATTTCCCAGCCATGAAACTTCCTCTTCTCAATCTGACCATGTGCGCGTCCGTCATGCTGGGCCTTTGGGCCAGCACCTCGCAAGCTGCGGACCAAGGACTGGACAACGATGGCCTTGGAAGTCTGAAGCTTGGTCAAACCGCAGCCCAAGTGACCGATCTCCTCGGAGCACCGAAGTCGAAAGGCAAAGATCAGCTTTGGGAGGCAATCGGAGAGTGGGTCCAGGACTGGGAGTTCCCCGCTCGTGGCCTCACCGTTGCGATGGCCTCCACCTCAAAGAGTGGTGCCAAAACGATTCATAGCCTCACCGCCAAACAAGGATGCTCACTGGTCACCGCTCGCGGAATCAAAGTGGGCAGCACCGAAGAGAGCGTGCGCAAGGCTTACAAGGACGTGGAAGACAAGGAGCAGTCGAAGAAGGGTGAGACTTTCGTGGCGGGTTCGGTCTATGGCGGCGTCATCTTCACCTTCAAGAATGGCAAGGTGTCGGAGATCTTCGTCGGTGCGGCAGCGGAGTGAGGACTTGTTCACCACGCAGAGTCTGGGCTTGCACTAGGGGCGCGTTTCGCCATCATCCGCCGCTCCCCGCCCTGGAGCGGGCTCCAACGCATGGCTTTGATCGTTCAAAAATATGGCGGCACTTCGGTAGGCAACCCGGAGCGCATTCGCAATGTCGCACGCCGCGTGCTTGAAACTCAGCGTGAAGGCAACCAAGTGGTGGTCGTCGTTTCCGCCATGTCTGGTGTGACCGACAATCTCATCAAGCTCTCCAAAGAGGTCTCGCGCGAGCCGAACGAACGCGAAATGGATGTGCTGCTCTCCACGGGCGAACAGACGACCATCGCCCTCACTGCGATGGCCATCAACGACATGGGAGGCAAAGGTGCATCACTCACGGGAGCACAGGCTGGCATTTCCACCGACGGCGTTCACACGAAGGCACGTATCGCCAACATCACGCCCGATGCCGTTCACAAGCTGCTCGATGATGGGCACGTCGTTATCATCGCCGGATTCCAAGGACAGACCGCCGATGGCAACATCACGACTCTGGGCCGTGGAGGTTCCGATTTGACAGCGATTGCCATGGCCGCTGCGATCAAGGCGGACCTCTGCCAGATCTTCACCGACGTGGATGGTGTTTACACCTGCGACCCTCGCGTGGTGAAGACGGCGACGAAGATCCCGGAGTTGAGCTACGACGAGATGCTCGAAATGGCCAGTAGCGGGAGCAAGGTGATGCAAAGCCGCTCGGTCGAGTTTGCGAAGAAATTTGGTGTGCGCTTCGAAGTGCGCAACAGCATGAACAACAACCCAGGAACAATTGTGAAAGAAGAAACCCCCGGCATGGAATCCGTGGTCGTCCGCGGCGTCAGTCTCGAACGCAACCAGGCAAAGGTCACCATCGATGATGTGCCCGACCGTCCAGGCGTATCGGCAGCCATCTTCGGCGCGATCGCGAAGGCCAATATCATGATCGACATGATCGTGCAGAACGTCTCCTTCGATGGCCTGACCGACATCTCTTTTACCCTCAGTGGTGCCGACTTGCCCAAGGCCGAAGCTGCCCTCAAGGAAGTGATTTCAACCCTCGGCGAAGGCGTGGAACTTCGCGTTCAGTCCGGCATCGCGAAGTGTAGCGTGGTGGGCATCGGCATGAGAAGTCACAGCGGAGTCGCGGCGAAAATGTTCAAGGCGCTGGCCGATGCCAGCATCAACATCATCATGATCTCGACGAGCGAGATCAAAGTGGCGGTGATCGTCGAGGAGTCGGAGATCGAAGCTGCTTCGCGCGCTGTTCACACCGCCTTCGGCCTGGACGCCACGGCGTAGTTGACAATGAGATTTCGAAAGCGGTGGGCTCCTCGGGGCTCACCGCTTTTTGTTTCCATCCAATCAAAGCCCGTAACGAGCCCGCAGGTGCCGCACTGTTTCGTCGGCCGTGTCGGCCTGGATCATGAGCAAGTCACCGGGCCGGGCAGAGGCAAGGGCTAGGTCCACGCACTTGAGGTGCCCGAGCACACACTCCACACGAGCCGTGCGCGTAGCAAACTCCAGACCTTGAGCCAGCAGACGCATGATTTCACCCTGCTCTCGACCACGCACATAGTCGCCCTCGTAGAGCCATGCTTCATCGAACTCCGTTGAGAGCAATCGCCCTTGCTCGATCAGGTCCACGTCCCGTCGATCACCCGCAGTGCTGTAAACCACGAGTCGCCGTTCATGAGGGAACTGCCTCAAAGCCGACAACAAAGCACGCAGAGCATCCACATTGTGACCGTAGTCCACCACCACGGTGACACCATTGATCTCGATCACATTGAATCGCCCCGAGTTCTGATCAAAGCCAGGCACAAAGCTGCAGCATCCCTGCCGAATCAGCTCATCATCAATTCCCAACGACCACGCGGCCCCAACAGCAGCGAGTGTATTGGCCACCTGAAATCCAATACGGCCACCATGAGTGAGGGGCACCTCGGTCAAATCGATGAACACCTCTTCAAACTCTCCCTCCGCTCGAACGATCTTACCGTCGCGAGCAAAGATCGCACGTTCACCAGCAGCTCTGTGCTGCCGGATGACTTCATTCTCGTGTAGGGCGAAAAATAGTGTTCGGCGAGGAAAGGTCTCCACCATTCGCACCACCAGAGGGTCTTCCGCGTTCAGCACTGCGGTGCCTGTGGCGGCTACGGCGGCAACTACACACTGTTTCACCTCCGCCAGTTGCTCAGGCGTGTAGATCTCACTGATCCCCAGGTGATCGCCTTCACCGATATTGGTCACCACAGCGACATCGCAATGATCGAAGGCGAGCCCTTCCCTCAAAATACCGCCCCTCGCAACCTCCAGGACCGCTGCCTCCGTGATCGGATAGGAGAGCACATTGCGCGCACTCTTGGGGCCGCTGCAATCACCAGAATCAATCATCCGTCCGCCGATGAATACTCCATCGGTGCTCGTGTGACCCACCACCTTTCCAGTCTGAGCGATCAGATGCGCGGTGAATCGCGTCGTGGTGGTTTTCCCATTCACGCCAGTGACGGCAACGACTGGAATTCGTCCGTTCTGGCCGGGCTCTAATATCGTGTCGATCACCGCCTTGCCCACAGCTCTTGGTTCTCCCTCAGTGGGATAGAGATGCATGCGCAACCCCGGGCGTGCATTGAGTTCAATGATGACCCCATTTCGCTCGCTGAGTGGCTGAGTGATGTCGATGGCAACAAGATCGATGCCGCAAATGTCAAGCCCCACAGCTTGAGCAGCCTCGACAGCCGCATCACGGATCGTCGGGTGAACCTGATCCGTGCAGTCTTCTGCCGTGCCACCCGTGCTGAGATTGGCATTCCTCCGAATCAGCACTTTCAAACGAGCCACCGGAATCGAATCGGATGTCATCCCCTGCTCCGCCAACACTCCTAACGCAACCGCATCAATTCGGATCTTGCTCAGCGCCGCAGCGTGATCAGCTGCGCGCCGCGGATCGAGATTCTTCTCGGCGACGAGTTCAGCAATCGTATGCACCCCATCGCCAATCACATGCGCTGGCTGCCGACGGCTAGCCGCAATTAATTCGCGCCCTATCACCAAAAGGCGATAGTCAGCCCCTTCCGCAAACTGTTCGACAATTACTGAATCACTCTCGGCAAACGCAGCATCGTAGGCCGCAGCAATTTGTTCGCGTGTGGACAAATTGAGTGCGACACCCCTACCCTGATTACCATCACGAGGCTTGATCACAACAGGCATTCCTAGAGCTTGCGCCGCCGCCCAAGCATCTTCAACAGATGTCACTGGCCGTCCTTGCGGAACCGGCAACCCCACGCTGTGAAGCAAGATGCGTGTAAGATCCTTGTCCTGAACAATGTCCTCAGCAATAGCACTCGTCTGACTCGTTGCGGCAGCCAGAATCTTTTTTTGAAGCCTCCCCCACCCCAATTGAACAAGACTGCCCTCAGTTAACCGACGAACCGGAACTCCTCGAACCAAAGCTGCATCCACCATCGCCCGCGTGCTGGGACCAAGGCAAATATCATCCGCCAATTCGTGTAAATCAGCAATGGCACCGGCAACATCGAACGAGCGCCCCAGCAAGGCCGCATCAATCATACGTCTAGCTAACTCGAAAGCCGCTTTCGACACTTTTTCCTCATCAAACTGAACAATCACTCTCAATACCCTCTGTTCACTTGTAGGCACCGTTTTGCAAAAACTGAGTTTCAGATCTGAGCGACTCGCCAAGTGAAGGGTGATCTGTTGTAACAAAGTCGCGAGGGTAAAGGGATCAGGCCACATGGCATCTCGCAAAACCATCTCCAAGTCTGGCAGCCAGGACATCAGCCACTCATTCCAATTGCCCACAAACTGCTCCACGGGCATGAACTCCACCCAGCACTCCAACACCGTGGCGCGAGCCCAAAGGTTAGGCCCCCTTAGTGCCAAAATTTTGCGAACAGAGGTGAATTGAAAATCAGATGACGGCGAGGACAAGCAGTAAAAGCAGGGTTGATTGATGCACGAATTGGCGCGGATAACCTAGAGTCCAATGTGCGGTCAAGTGTGATCAAGGCCTGTGAACGCAGTTAAGAGCCACACCTTACGACACTCGGATCATCAAATCAGTAAACGTGGGCCTCACGGGCGTTCGCGTTGGTTGAAAGCAACACAGTCTGCGTAACTCACACCTGATCCACCAAAAATATCCAAAGCACTTCCAATAGTGACGTCAATCTTTCCGAAGCTGATGTCCTGAACTCTCCGAAGATCGTCCAAACATCTCGCACCGCCTGCATATGTGATCGGAGCGCCACCCCACGAAGCTAGATATTGAACCAACTCTTCATCTATGCCGTCGCACTTCCCCTCGACATCAACTGCGTGAATTAGAAACTCATCGCAGGACTTGCTGAGTTGATCGAGAGCATCGTGTGTGATCCGCAGGTCGGTCAAAGTCTGCCAGCGATTCATCGCTACGATCCAGCCTGACCCTATTTTTTTGCAACTAAGGTCCAACACCAATCGGCGCGTCCCCACTGCACGGACCAAGGCGGCCAGCTTGTCCAAAGAGAAATTCCCCCTGCCATCAAAGATATAACTTGTTGCAATCACATGGCTGGCACCAGCATCCAGATATTGCGAAGCATTATCCGGGCTGATCCCTCCCCCAAGCTGCATTCCTCCCGGCCATGCATGAAGAGCTTCTATGGCAGCCTTGTCGTTGCCTTGGCCCAACATAATAACGTGCCCCCCAGTCAGCCCATCACGCCGATACATATCAGCGTAAAACGCCGAACTTACATCGCTCACAAAATTCTCCCTAGGCCCATCCCCATCGTCCCTCAGCGTTGTGCCAACAATCTGCTTCACCACTCCGCCGTGAAGATCAATACATGGACGGAATCTCGTCATCTCAATCGATCAGCCAATGGAGGCTACCCCACCAGGAAACATCTTATCTCTCCAAGTAAGCACCTCTGGCTCTCCTGTTGTGACCAATACCACATGCTCGTAATGCGCGCTCGGCTTGCGATCCTGCGTCACGGCAGTCCAACCATCGGCGAGGACTCGCATTTTCGCAGTGCCTAAATTAACCATTGGCTCTATGGCCAATGCCATTCCAGCCTTGAGTCTGGGCCGCCCACCCTTCGTGCCATAATTCGGCACCTGAGGTTCTTCATGTAGTTTTCGCCCTACACCATGCCCTACAAACTCACGAACAACGGTGTAGCCATACTTCAAAACATGCTCCTCAACAGATGCACACAATGTGCCTAGCATCTCTCCATCTCGTGCGTGATTGATCGCCACATGCAAAGACTCCTCTGTCGCAGCGAGCAATCGCAAAACATCAGGAGACACATTACCGACAGGCACAGTGAGTGCATTGTCCCCAACCCATCCATCATGGAACACGCCGATATCGATCTTCACAACGTCACCATCTGAAATGACACGTGAACCTCCGATACCGTGAACGATTTCTTCATTCATCGAAATACAAATATTACCAGGAAAACCCCGATAGCCAAGAAAGGCACTTGTGCATCCACTCGCTTTGATTTCAGACGCTGCGAATTGATCTACCTCCTTGGTCGTAACTCCCGCCTTCACGACTTCCGCCGTTCTCAACAAAATATCACGAGCCAAACCGCAAGCCTTCCTCAATCCAGCTTGATGAGAAGCCTGACGGATAGGAATTCGATTTGCCAGCAAGAAACCCATGAAAATCCAGTGAAGTAATGTGCGCCCTAATTTCCCTGCGTAATGTAGTAGTAAACCATGCCACCAAGTGTGACGACAGCAATTCCGACCCACATCCAAACAATCGTTGTCGAATCAGCTACTCTCCCTGTTGCACCTTGAACACGATCTGAGCGTCCACGAATCTTACCCTTACGAAGAAAACCATCGTAATTGGCTTGGAGCAAGTGAGTTTCAAGTTGCTTCATTACGTCGAGAACGACACCAACAAGAATAAGCAGACTCGTTCCTCCAAAAAACTGAGCTGCATTTGAAGGAATGCCAGCCCATCCACTAATAACACCAGGAAGCAGATAGATCACGGTAAGAAAAACGGCACCAGCAAAAGTTAATCGACTCATCGTGAAGTCGAGGAAATCAGCAGTTGGTTGGCCGGGTCGCACCCCTGGAAGATATCCACCACCCTTTTTCAGATCTTCTGAAATCTGAGTTGGCTGGAACATTGTCGCCACCCAGAAATAGCTAAAGAAGAAAATCAAAAAGCCGGACATGGAGTAGTAGAACCAACCGCTACTCATGAATAGCGAAGCCTGCTTCACCCAGCCGCTTTCAGGGAACATGTAGCTAAGCAGCTGAGATGGAAACAGCAAGATTGCCTGAGCAAAAATAATCGGCATCACTCCAGAATAATTAATTTTGAGCGGCAAATATTGCGTTTGCCCTCCATAAACCTTTCTTCCAACTACCCTCTTAGCATACTGAATTGCAATGCGTCGTTGAGCCTGAGTCAAAGCGATAACCCCAGCAATCACGGCAACTAATAGAGCAAAAAGCAGCACCAGCATAAAAGCTTTCGCGGGGCTGCCATCCTGACCTACGTAAGTTTTCCAAACCTGAACCAATGCACCGGGTAGGGCGGAAACGATATTCACACTGATGAGGAGCGAAATCCCATTCCCTATGCCTCGCTCTGTAATCTGCTCTCCCAACCACATCATGAGCAAAGTGCCAGCGGTGATGGTTGCAACGGTAGTTAAAATGAACACAAATCCATAATCAGGAACAAGTGGGCCAGCATTTCCAATCGCCGTGGCAAGGCCTTGAAGGAATATATTCTGACCAGGATTCTGAAGAGATTTAGCAAGAAGGTAACCTTGGAAGATACAGAGAAAAATTGTTCCGAGTCTTGTATATTGATTAATCTTCTGTCGCCCCCCTTCTTCACGAGCCATTTTGCTGAGGGACGGAATCACCGCAGTCAACAGTTGCAACATAATTGATGCACTGATGTATGGCATAATGCCAAGTGCGAAGATTGCACAATTCTGCAAACCACCACCACTAAACACATTGAGTAAAGCAGCGACAGCAGCAGCCCCACCACTCGAATCTGCCCTGGCTTTTACCCACTCATCAAGAACAATTGGGTTGACACCTGGAAGGGTAATGTGAGCCCCCAAGCGGACAATCACAATCATTCCAAGTGTATAAAGAATTCTAGAACGGAGTTCAGGAATTTTAAGGCTGTTTGCAAAAGCGGAGATCATAAAGATGTGCTAAATTAAAAACGGCAGGCTACAGGCGGAGAGAACCGCTTGCAACCCACCGTCGAAGGCATTGTTGTGCTAGGCGACAACGGTAACTGAACCACCCGCCTTTTCGATTTTTTCTTTCGCGGATGCACTAATTCTATCAATAAAGACGATCAGTTTTTTTGAAAGCTCGCCCTCACCAAGAATTTTCACAGCATCTACTTTTCCACGAACTAAACCACTATCACGAAGCATTGCCTCGTTAATTTCAGAGCCTTCAGCAAATGCTTCGAGTTGCCAAAGATTAACTACAGCAACCTTATCCTTAAATCCAGCATTACTAAAGCCTTTCTTTGGGAGACGGCGATGGAGAGGCATTTGACCACCTTCAAAACCAATACGAATACCCGCTCCAGAACGAGCTCTCTGCCCTTTGTTACCGCGGGTAGAAGTTTTACCATGTCCTGAACTTTCACCGCAACCAACTCTTTTCCGCCGCTTTACTGATCCAGGAACTGGCTTTACATCATGAAGTCTCATAATTTTATTCTACGATTGCTAGGGTTTGAGGTGTTAAACCGATTTTTCTATCCTCTTTTTGCCTCTAGCTGCAAAAATCTCGTCGGGTGACCGGAGTGACTGAAGCGCCTCAATGGTGGCTTTGACTACGTTCGCCGGGTTACTAGAGCCAAGGGACTTAGCAGAAATGTCACGCACACCTACAGCCTCAAGAACCGCACGCGCTCCTCCGCCCGCAATGACCCCCGTCCCTGGTGATGCTGGCCGCAAAACAATGTGACCACCGCAATGCCTACCTTCAGTCGCGTGAGGAATGGTAGCTTCTTTAAGATTCACTTTAACCTGATCTTTCTTTGAGGCCTCAGTAGCTTTCTTGATTGCGTCCGCAACCTCATTCGCTTTACCAAAACCAATCCCAATTGAACCGCGACGGTCCCCCGTAACAACAAGCGCACTGAAACTAAATCTACGCCCGCCTTTCACTACCTTAGCGCAACGATTAATATGCACTACTTTCTCGACGTAAGCGGAAGGATCATCCCCTCTGTCTGACGAACGATCACCACTACTGCTTCTTGTTTCGGCCATTTTTCTGTGTAATTAAAATTTTAAGCCAGCTTCGCGAGCCGCATCTGCAAGCGCTTTTACTTTCCCGTGGTATGTAAACCCTCCACGATCAAAAACAACTAAAGAAAAACCACTCGCAATCGCACGCTCTGCTACAAGCTTCCCAATCCTCGAAGCCGAAGCAATGTTTGCCCTCTGTGGCCCTGCATCTTTCTCATTAGTTGAAGCCGAGCAAAGTGTAACTCCTTTCTCATCATCAATTAACTGAGCATAAACATTGAGGTTGGAAAAATTGACCGCGAGCCGCGGTCTTTGAGGACTGCCAGAAAGCTTCCGTCGAATTCGCTTATGAATTCTTTGCCTGCTTTTTTTGCGATTAATTGTAGCCATAATATCTTATATCAAAGTTACTTCACGCTCTTGCCAGCTTTTCTGCGCACCTGCTCACCAGCATAGCGAACACCTTTGCCTTTATATGGCTCAGGTGGATAGTAGGCTCTAATATCCGCAGCGAGTTGTCCTACTTTTTGTTTATCAATTCCTTCAATCGAAATCTTTGTATTATCAGTTACAACAACTTTCAAGCCTTCAGGAATAGGATGAAGCCTGGGATGCGATTGACCCAAACTGAGATCAACGAAATTAGCTTTCACCGCAGCTCGGAAGCCAACCCCCTGAATCTCTAAGTCCTTTTTAAAACCTTCACTGACTCCTTTGACCATATTGGTAATCAAGCGCTGTGAGGTTCCATGCATGGCTCTTGTTGTTCGTTCATCGTTAGTTCGAGAAACCACAACAGTGGTTCCATCAATCTTCAACGTAATACCAGGAGGCAGCCCCCAGGACAATTTTCCTTTGGGACCCTCAACGTCGACTTGACCCAAGCCACCAACCTTTAGAACAACTTTTGAAGGAAGTGAAATTAGCTGCTTTCCTACTCTAGACATAAATGATTTATGGTTAAATTTACCAAATCGTGGCAACAAACTCCCCGCCAGCTCTTTGCTTTCTAGCTTTGGAGCCGGTCAAAAGACCTTTTGATGTAGATATAATACTGATACCCAAGCCTCCCAAAACACGTGGAATTTCATCAGCACCTACATAATTGCGCAGCCCAGGTTTGCTAATTCGTTTCAGATTTCGAATTACGGAAACACGATTATTATACTTTAATCTCAACCTGAGCAAAGGATACTTTGATGACTTTGAATCTACTTCGTAGCCCCAGATGTAACCTTCCTCCATAAGGATACGGCTTATTTCTGCTTTTACTTTGGAATACGGTGCTATAACTTCAGTCAGCCTAGCGTTGCATCCATTTCGAATGCGAGTAAGAAAATCAGCTATCGGGTCTGTCATGGTAAACAATAATTATTAATAAATAAAACAGGGCCAGCAATTTCAATCAAGAATCAACAACCGATTTCGTTTCACGTTGCACTTTCTCTCTGAAAGGCATACCAAGTGTTTTAAGAAGCAATTTAGCTTTCTCATCGTCTGAGTTTGTCACAAATGTAATATCAAATCCAAGGGTTCGCTTTACTTTGTCTAACTCAATCTCAGGAAAGATCGACTGATCATTGATGCCAAGAGTGTAATTCCCACGACCATCAAAGGCTTTGGGTGATACACCACGAAAATCTCTAATTCTTGGAATTGCAGTCCTCACCAATCGAAGCATAAAATCATACATTCGATTTCCTCTCAGCGTGACTTTAACACCCACAGGCTCACCTGCTCTTAGCTTAAAATTAGCGATAGCAATTTTTGATTTTGCAACCACTGGCTTTTGACCAGTAATAGAAGTCACATCATTTACCGCATCTTCCATTGCAGCTTTCCGATCAGATTGGGATCCGATACCACAATTAACTACGATTTTCTCCAACTTTGGAAGCTGATGGACATTCTTAATGCCAAGCTGCGTTTTTAGTTGGGTTAATGACTGAGTATAGATTGTCTTGAGTGCTGGTTCCATATCGTTGCATTTGGACTAAGATACTAAAAGGGATTTGCATTCTCCCATATAGTCTTTCCTATTATTTTGATTTTGATTTTGTCGCCGTCTTCTTCGCAGACAATTCTTTCGGCTCAATCTTTTTGACGTTAGACACATGAATTTTCCGCGGAATATCAAGAAATCCACCCTCAGGACGTTCTTGCGAAGGTCGAATAGATTTTTTCGCCAATGGCACCCCATCAACAATGACTTTTGAAGATTTAGTTACTACTCGTGAAATAGCACCCTGGATACCTCTATAGTCGCCAGCAGTAACTTCAACTAAGTCACCCTTTTTTACATGAAAAAATTGTTTCGGACGTTTGTTCATAGAACTTCAGGCGCAAGTGATACGATTTTCATAAAATTGCGGTCTCTCAACTCGCGAGCAACAGGTCCAAAAATTCGACTTCCGCGGGGATTGTTGTCTTTATCTATGATAACAATGGCGTTTCTATCAAACTTCAGTGTTGAACCGTCCGATCTGCGAATAGGAAATGCAGAACGAACAACAACGGCGCGAACTACTTCTCCTTTTTTTACCGCAGCAGTTGGCGAGGATTCCCGAACATGAGCAGTAATGATGTCTCCAACGTAAGCGAATCTTGAGTTCTTACGTCCTAATACACCAATCATTTCTGCCATTTTCGCACCAGTGTTGTCAGCAACTGGTATTTCTGATTCCATCTGTAACATAAGTTAAGCCTCTTTAATATTAAACTATTATGATCGAACTTCTTTAACCACCCAGCGCTTTAGCTTGCTGAGAGGACGCGTTTCCTCGATCACTACCGTATCCCCCTCCTTAGCCACTGAATCTTCGTCGTGGGCGTAGAACTTGGAGGTTTTTCGAACAATCTTTTTGAACTTTGGATGTGGAACACGTCGCTCAACTGTAACAACGACAGTTTTTGTCATCTTAGCCGATGATACTTTTCCAACACGAATTTTTCTCTGCGTTAGCGGAGCGTCCTTTGATGATGTGTTTTCACTCATTAAATTTTATATGGAGTATTTTAGGCTTTGGCATTAACCGCCTTCATACGTGTCGTCAAGACAGTCTCGATCCTCGCGACTTCACGACGTATAGCCCGAATTCTAGCGGGATTTTCAAGCTGTCCGGCTGCTTTTTGAATACGAAGTGACAATGCTTCAGATCTTAATTCCTTGCCTTTTTTTTGCAGTTCCTCAACTGTCAATTCTTTAATTTCTTGAATCTTCATTTTGGCTTTCTTGTATCAATGATTCAATTGTCGGGTAAGAAATCTTGTCTTCAAACCTAACTTTGATGCAGCTAATCTACAAGCTTCTTTAGCTGTAACTTCAGTTACACCAGCAATTTCAAAAAGAACATGCCCCGGTAATACTACTGCAACCCAGAACTCAGGAGCCCCTTTTCCTTTACCCATTCGAGTTTCAGGCGGACGTGCGGTAACAGGTTTGTGTGGAAATATACGAATAAATACCTTGCCTTTTCTTTTAAGGAACCTTGTTATAGCGACACGACATGCTTCAATCTGATTATTTTTAATCCAACCACGATCAAGAGTTTGAAGTCCAAATTCACCGAAGTCTAGTTTGTTACCTCTACATGCGATCCCTTTTCGGCTTCCACGTTGTGACTTCCTAAATTTTGTTCTGCTTGGTAATAATGCCATACTATGTTTCCTAACGTTAGTTTAGCTAATTTAAGCTACAGTCGAGGGCACTGTTGTTTCAGGAGCTTTTTGTTGGTAAGGCTCTCTTTTACCCTGAGGGCGTGGCGTTCCACGCCCATTCCCTGGACGATCTCTTCGATCACGCCTATCTCCTGAAGGCCTGGTCGCTGTTGAATCCAAATCAGCACGCTTGTTGATCCACACTTTCACTCCAATTATTCCATATACTGTGCGGGCTTCTGCAAAACCATAATCTAAAGGGATACGTAGTGTCTGAAGGGGCACTTTTCCTTGGCGATACCACTCTGCTCTGGCAATATCTGCACCACCCAGCCGCCCAGCGACGCGAATACGAATTCCGTCAGCGCCCATGTCCATTGAAGTTTGCACGGCACGCTTCATTGCACGTCTAAATGAAATGCGTCTTTCCAACTGCTGTGTAACGGTCTCCGCAACAAGTTGAGCATCTAGTTCAGGTTGCTTGATTTCGAATATATCAATCTTAACTTGCTTGCCCCCACACATTTCCGAAATTTTTTGACTCATCACATCAATCTCTTGTCCCTTTCTGCCGATGACAAGGCCAGGACGTGCGGTGTGTAGAGTTACCCTAACAAGGTTCCACGCCCTCTCGATGACAATCTTGGAAATTGATGCCTGGATGAGTTTAGTTTTCAGATAGTCTCTGACTGTAATATCACTGTGCAAAAACTCAGTATACTCTCTTTCAGTGGCATACCATTTAGAACGCCAATCTTTTTGGACAGCGAGACGAAAGCCGATCGGATTTACTTTTTGACCCATAACTCAATTATTAGATTATGACTGCTGCTTTACCTTGGCTGTCCTCACACGTTTTGAACTAATGCCAGTTTTGCCTTCTTTTATCAAAGCGCTAAGATCTGTTTTACTTTTATCGTTTCTTTCATTTGAAACAACAACGGTTATGTGAGCCATGCGCTTTTTGATAGGTGCAGCAGATCCCCTTGCTCGTGGCATAATTCGCTTCAACGAAGGGCCTGTAGTTGCTATAGCAGATTTCACGAATAGAGTCTCCTCATCGAGATCATGATTGTGTGAAGCGTTTGCAATTGCAGATTGAAGGGCTTTGCCAATCAGCAGAGCAGCTTTTCTGGGAGTGTAGTTCAAAACAGCTAATGCACTGCTCACATCCATGCCTTGAATTTCTCTTGCTACCTCGCGAGCTTTTTGCGGGGATATTCTTGCGAAACGATGAATTGCC